>PNBO01000191.1:1366-8015 GCA_003136095.1 Myxococcales bacterium | reverse complement strand
AGGACCGCCTCGTCAAGGTGACCAAGGGGGACGGCACCGTGGTCGAGAACACGTACGACGTCGACGGGGTGCTGGTGAGGACGGCGGTCAATGGGGTGGGGACGGACCTGTTGGTGGATACGAGTGGTGGGCTGAGCCATGTGGTGGCGGAGGTGGATTCGAGCGGCGCGGTCGCGGTGCTCTACGTGCAGGCCGGCGACATGCTGCTCGAAGAAGTGCGCGGCGGCGTGGCCAAGATGTACGAGGCGGATGGGCTGGGCTCGATCCGTGGCTTGCTCGACGTGAGCGGCTCGAAGACCGACAGCTACGCGTATGAGGCCTTCGGCTCGACGGTGAGCACCACCGGAAACGATCCGAACCCGTACCGCTTCGCTGGAGAGCGCCTCGTCGACAGCGTCGGCTTCTACCAGAACCGGGCCAGGTGGCTCGACACGAGGACGGGGCGGTTTGTGAGTGTTGATCGCTCAAAGGGGATGGAAGGCAGGCCCATTACCCAAATTCCATACGGATACGCTGAGGCGAGCCCTCTGAGCAAGCTGGACCCGAGTGGCAATGATGCCGATATCAGCAGCCTTATGGGCGCGATGGTTGTTTCCGGGATTCTTTCGACCATGGCGGGGTGTCAGCCGAATACGGCGCTCAAAGGTGGCTTGGGAACTGCAACAGTTCCGCCGACGGGACGGGAGCTTCTTGCCGACTTGTTCGTTGCCAGCGAACTCAGGAAAGCGTGGGAAGAGTCTCTTCCTGAAGATCCAGTCCTTCGTCATGAAGAAGGTGGGTGGATCTACATACATCCAGCGACGAGAATGACCGTGGTCAAACGTGAATGGCGACCAGAAAACCTGGTCGCGCGCAACGTGCTTGACCTGAGTCACCCTCCGATCCTGATGTTCTTCTACATTGTGGCCGACTTTCACACGCATCCGTTTCCACCGCCAGCAGACCAAGGACCGTCGGAAAAATTGGACGTGCCGTACGAGCGGTGGACACAGGTGCCTTCGATAGTGATATCGCGCGAGAAGCCCTATCCAAACGCGGGCGTAGTCGAACGGCGCGCAAACTACAACGGGGGCTTCGGATATCCGAACGTTGAAGGGGGCCGCCGATGAAATCGTGCTTCTGGATCCTCGGTTGCGTCCTGCTGGTGGGATGCAAACAGGAACAGAAGACTCCTGCGTCTTCGGACGCAGTGGCCCGTGTCGGCCGGCCGGAAGAAGCGAAGATATCTGAGCACGCTGCGGTGGATATTGCGGCAAAACATGCGCAAGCGCAGGAACCCAATCTGCTGGATGCGTTTCTTGTCAGGGCGGAGCTGACACCTTTGGGATGGGATGTGACTTTCTCTCCAAGACGACAGCATGTTGTTGGCGGGGAGATTCGAGTGCTCGTCGACAAGCAGACCGGCGCCGTCATAAAAATGAGCATTTCGCAGTAGAGAGCGCTCGCCCACCTGGTGATGCGCCCGTATCCCACCGGCCCCGCGGGCGCCCGTGCCGTCTCCGCCACTGCTTCGCCTCGGCGCCGAGGACGTGAAGAGAAGCATTGAGGACTTCCACCAGACGGAGATCGATGATCTCTCCTTCTCGCATATCGAGATGCACGCGCCGTACGCCATGGAGAAGATCAGCAGCAATCTTGCTTGCTACCTGCGCGAGCTGGAAAAGCTCCCGTGAGCAGCCCCGCGGGCGCCCATGCCGTCGCTCCACCGCCGGGCTCGGCCAGAGGCCTCAAGTTGCGACCGCACGGGCGCCCGCTCCATCTCCTCGGTGCGGGGCTCACAGCGCCGCGGTCCGTGCTACGGTCACCGGGTCTATTCACTCGTCGGTCGGTAGGATTGTATCCAATCCTGTAGCTTGTCGGGTGTCAGTTGCTCCGCTCGCAATTTCCGCCACGACTCGGCGTTTCGAATCCAATACCCAGCTCGGAATTGCATCGATTCGCCGTTGACTCTCATCTTCGCGGCGAGCGACTCTTTGCCGTCGGCTTCGGCGAAGTCGACGAACTCGAAGAACTTCTGTCGGGCCAGCTCCCAGTCTCCTTTCGTGGACCGGCGGTGGAAAGTGAAATCGATCGCGCCCATCAACGAGAAGATGGCCGGCATTTGGCCAATGGGGTCTGGCCTCAGTGCGCGGATTCGTGAACTGACTTCTGACCATGGCTCGCCCGGGTCACCCTAGATAGTAAGGCCGCACCGAGGTTGAAGCACAAGTAACCGGCGGCGATTGCGCTTGGGCATGGCATCCGCGCACCGCGAGGCGCTGCCCAGGGCGCTCTGCTCGCGATCCGGAGCGCGCACAACGGTGAGATTCGCTATGTTTCCGCCGAGAACGCAGACGTCGCCCCTGGCGAGGCGCCGCGGAAGGGGTGGGAGCGTGCCGCCCTCAGCTCGGCGGGGCGTTGGCCCCGAGCTCGGCACAGGACAAGCCGGCGTAGCGGCAGAGCCACCAAGTCCCGGCGGGGAAGACGGCCTCGCGACCGGCGAGGTGGTCAGCACGGGCGCCGCGGTACTGGTCGAGGAAAGCCTTGTTCCTCTGCAACGCCTCGATGCGCGCCCACTTGTTCCGGCAGGCGACCCGCGGTGAGAGCCCACGGCGTGGCTCGCGGGTGTTTGGGCGGTGGCTCCAGTGCTGGTTGAGCACGGCCTTGCGACCGACGAGCTTGATGCCCTTCTCGAGGCGCTCGGCAGCGGCCTTGGCCACGGCTTGATCGACCTGCTGGCGCACGAGCTTGGCGTATTCGACGTGGGGCAAGCGCTCGAAGCCCGGCGCGCGACGGAAGCCGAGCTGGACGACGTCGGGCAGGTCAGCGTTGTCCGGGTCGAAGAACCTGGCCGGCTTGCTGGCGACGAGCGGCAGGTCCTCCTCGATGGCGGTCAGGGACTCGACGCCGGGCCAGACGTGGACGCGGTCGACGAGATGGCTGGAGCAGGGATTGGCGATGGCGTAGGCCATCTTGGCGAGCACGTCGTCGGAGTTGGGCAGCTCGACGATGGAGGTGGGCTCGGTGGCCCAGAAGGCTTCCCAGCGGCCACGCAGGGCGTTCTGGTGCTTGGCGAAGAGCTTGTGGAAGTGCTCGAGGAATTCGGGCAGGCGCCCGTGATTGTCGATGACGACAGCATGGTAATGGTTGCTGGTGGTGCCGACGCAGACGATGCTGACCTTGCTCTTGCGGGCGGCGAGCGCCATGCAGTAGACGAAGGCATTGTTGGTTTCGCGGTCGGGCCGCATGAGGAAGCGGCGCTCGGAGCAGCGCCTGGTGATGAGATAGCGGCGGCCAGGGATGACGGCACGAGGCAGGGACATGCCGAGTTATCGGCGAGGAGGCGCCAAGGTTGCGAGCGCGACACAGTGCGCGGGTTATCGAGCGGACCACCGAGGTTGAAGGGTCGGGTGAGGGGTCGGGTGAGGTTGAGGAGTCGGGTGAGACGTCGAAGCGGTGCAACCCGCGAGAGCGTGGTACGATTGCTGAGTAATGCCGCAGCCAAAGGAAATCGTGGAAGCCGCTCTTCAGCTCACGCCGGAGCAGCGCGAAGAGGTCATCAACGAGCTGTGGGCCAGCCTCGATGGGAATCTCGGGGACGAGTGGGAAGAAGAGATCCAGCGACGCGTCCAGGACGTGGACGCGGGCCGAGTGAAAACCATTCCCGCGGAGGAGGTCTTCTCCCGGCTCGAGCATCGCTTCCGTGCCCGGTAGGCAGCTCAACTTCAACCCGCTGGCCGAGGCGGAGCTATTCGAGGCGGCGCGCTGGTACGACGAGCGCTCGCCCGGCCTGGGCGCGGCTTTCGTCGACGCGGTCCGCGACGCGACGAACTTGGTGCTGGAAGCCCCGCAGCGGTGGCGCCTGATTCGCGGAACTCGCCGATACCTGATGGGACGCTTCCCTTTTGCCGTCGTCTATCGAGAGACCACCGACGAGCAAGTCGAGGTCGTGGCGATCGCGCACCTGAAGCGTCGGCACCGGTACTGGGCGAAGCGGTAGGGCCTTCCTCCTTTAGCCGCTCTGCTTGCTGATCGCACCGAGGCGCGCGACAATCCTGGGTGTGCTGAGGGCAGCCTCGACGACGACGTCTTCGACCTCGCGCCGGTCGCGCGGATGCGCATGTCGGCGCGCGCGACCGCACGGGTGCGTGGAAAACCGCTGGTACCCGGCCGCAAATCGCTGTGTAAGAGTCGAGTGGGACTTTGAGGACAGGCTCGTCAAGGTGACGAAGAACGACGGTACCGTGGTCGAGAACACGTACGACGTGGATGGGGTGCTGGTGAGGACAGCGGTCAACGGGGTGGCGACGGACTACCTGGTGGACGCGAGCGGTGGATTGAGCCATGTGGTGGCCGAGGTGGATGGTAGCGGCGCGGTGACGGTGCTGTACGTGCGGGCGGGGGACATGCTGCTCGAGGAGATCCGCGGTGGCGTGGTCAAGATGTACGAGGCGGATGGCCTCGCCTCGACCCGAAGCTTGCTCGACACGACGGGCGTGCAGACGGACACGTGGAGCTACGAGGCGTTTGGAACGACGCTGTCGTCGACGGGGACGAGAGCGAACCCATACCGCTTCGCCGGCGAGCGCTTCGTCGCGGACGTGGGGATGTACCAGAACCGGGCGCGGTGGCTGGATACGCGAGTGGGGCGGTTTCTCAGTGTGGATCCGGAGCGGGGGAAGTTCAGGGAACCGATGACGTTGCAGCACTACTTGTACGCGGCGGCGCAGCCGACAACATTGGTCGATCCGAGCGGCAGGGATTTCACCCTTGTCGGGGTCGTTATCAACGTGGCAATGCAATCGATTCTTGGTTCTGCTCCAACGGCCGCTGGAGGGGCGGCAAAGACGGCCCACGTGGTTGCCGAGCGGGAACGGATCGCTGCCACCGCCGAAAGATACATCGGAAGTACCGACTTTCAGCTTGAGGACTCCTGCGTGCTTGGCAGCGTGCGTGCCAACGCGAACCAATACAAGTGCAACTTCTTCGTGTATCAGGTTCTTAGTGATGCCGGCGTGACACCGGTGTGGACTTCCGCGGCCAATTGGGCGAGCCAAACAAGGAACATCCAGGGATTCACCCTTGTGGGCACTCCGAAACGAGGCGACGTCGTGGGCTCACCTGCTAGGCGCGGCGAAGGTCATGGCCACTCCGGTATCGTGGCATCTCCAGGCGTTGCCATATCAGCGTACGAGCGAATCATGCCGGATGGAAGTATTGATGATCGGATCTTCGCCGACGACATCATGTGGAGACGAAACCCGGAGGCCGGTCCCGTATTTCATCGTTGGAAGGGGGATGTTGTGCCATGACCTCATGCCCTTTCGTCGTACAGGTGTACCTTGTACTGGGGACGGTCGCGGCAAGTGGCCCTTCGTCTCCAGCGTCTGAGCAGGTTGCGTCGCCACTCTCATTTGTGGAAGTGCAAGTCGGCGCATCGATGATCTCAGTTCGTTCGAAATACCCGACGGCGCGACGGCATGAAGTCAAGGAAGACCTTGAAGTGATCGAGGGGTGTGACAGGACGGCTGGCATTCTGATCCGCATCGTAGGGGCTCCGCACGCTGATGGTAACGTCATCTCCGTTTCAGCCAACAGAGTCCGTCGCGGTTATTGCGGAAAGAAGGGTCTTCCACGGTTAGCTGTTTCTCCCGTGTTACGCGGAAGTGGACCAACTTCGATTACGCTCGAATCCGCTCCTGCGGACATTGTGCGCGCCTATGGGCAAGTACGTCGCACCACCACGAAAGGCAATTCGAGTCTCCTGTCGTACGATGCCGCCCCTTCGCAGAAGGGCATTGCCACCTCGCTTTCCTTCTCTTGCGAGGGTGACCGAATTGCGTCCATATCGATATTTGCAGCACCTCCCAATCCAGACCAAGGTCCCCATGCAGTGCCCACGCGATAGCCGCGCGCTGCGCGCAGGGGTGGTGCGCAGGGGTGGTGCCAGAGTTTTCCTGGAAAGCGGACGAACGGCGCCCGAGATCCCCTGCCGTGGAGTGGATGGCGCAAAGAAGTGATGGTCCCTGATCCCCACCGATGGTAGTTTTGCGCAACTTTTTCGGCACGGCATCCGAGAACACAGGACGCGCACACAACCGAGGTGTAGTGCCCACGCGATAGCCGCGCGCCGCGCGACCCGCGTCGCCGCGACGCGTTCTCGCAAAAATCCAGCTCCCGCGAGACAGATCCCTTCCCCGCAGTCGCGTCGGCTACCATGGGAAAGCGCGGGGTTGTCAAAGATCGAAGCCGCCGGCAAGGTCGATCATCGTTGGCCGGCGGCTGTCGTCAGCCGAAGGCGTACCACTTCATGCGGCCGTCGAAGTAGCTGACCCGGCGACGTGCTGGTGACGGTTTCTCCGCGCCAGCCGCGACCTCGTCGGGCGTCAAGCCGCCATAGCTGCTGTGCGGGCGGTCCCGATTGTAAAAGGTCGTGAAATCGGCGCACCAGCGGTCGAGCTGCCGCGGCGACGTGAAGACCCAGGTGTAGCGAAACACCGTCTCCTTGAATGTGCGGAAGAGTCGCTCGATTCTGCCATTCGTCCAGGCGTGCCCCGGCCGAATGCGCGAATGCCCCACGCCTCGTTCCGCGAGGAACGCCTCGAACGCCAGCGAGCGCAGGATAGGGGCGTTGTCGGTCAGGATGCGTGCGGGTTTGCCGTGCTCTTTG
>PNBO01000191.1:0-1253 GCA_003136095.1 Myxococcales bacterium | reverse complement strand
GCAGAATCTTGCGCACGGTTTCGCGGCTGGCATTCCAGGCCAGCACCCGGTGTGCGAGTCTGCCAAGGCCAGCGGAGCCCAGCCAGTGATGCTCGACATGCAGGCGGGCGAGTTGCTCCTCGATGTGGTCAGGCGTCCGGTTTCACGGACGGCGTTTCTTGCGAAACACGGGCGGCGGGACAGGCGGATTCTGCACGAAGATGCGCTTGACGAGCCGCCGTAGCGACCCGGTCCAGCGCCGTGCTTTCTGTGGCAGCCGCCGCCGCACCCTGTCCAGCCACAGCGCGAGCTCCAGCTGCATCAGCACCACGCGGATGATGCGAGCGACAAGGAACTGCAGGACGCGGTCGAGGGTGCGGATAGGAATGTCCACGCCGGCATGGTAGCCGTTCGTCAGCAGCCGACGAGCGGGGCGCCGTTCGCTGCGCAGGACTAACGGGTAATGGGGCGTCTTGCTTGGTGATAGATGCGGACGACCCGAAGCTCGTCGTGGGACCGTTGGTAGTAGAGACGGTAAGGAGAGACGGGCCAGCTCCTTACAGCTTCACCAGAGCGAAGCCTGGCTTCCGGACCTTCGAAGTCGCCGTCAGCCAAGCGTCGGACAAGTGTACCAACGTTGCCGAGCAGATGGGCGGCGGCTGATGGGCGGCGGGCAGCAAGGAAGTCCAACGCAGCCCAAAGATCCTGCTCTGCCTCAGGGGCGAAGACGATCTTCACCGACGCAGTCTTTCCTCGGCGCGGCGGAAGACCTCATCAGCATCGAGCCCTCGTCCCTGGCGGAGAGATTCTAAGGCCGCATCCAGGCCAGCCTCTTCTTCGTCCGAGAGCACGGGTGCGGCGTCGACCGCGTCGACGACGTACCTGCCCTCGGGCAGCGAACGTAATTCCTGCGGAACATCTCTGCCGTTCCAGTGGAGCACGAGTGACATGAGAAGAATGATACCGCGCGAGTAGGGGGGAATGCCAGGTAGTGTGCGTAGTCTGAGTCTCCACAGCGCTCGACGACAAACGCGGTGCAGAACACCGCTCATCAACGTCTCCATCGAGAAGAACCTGAAGGTGGGCAACTTCACAGTGTCGTTCAGCGACCTCGCGGTGCCGGTGGCCGGCTTGCCCATCGAGGTCATCCGCACCTACGACAGCCGCGACAAGGCGGTGGGTGACTTCGGCGTCGGCTGGAACGTGAGTCTCCGCAACGTCCGGGTCGAGACCTCGGGCACGCTAGGTAAGGGCTGGCACCAGCAGCAGCAGCC
>PNBO01000002.1 GCA_003136095.1 Myxococcales bacterium | reverse complement strand
CGGACGGGCGCGGTGGTGGATGCGGGCGTCGCGGACGCGGCCGAGGGCGTGGATGCATGCCCGAGTGGGACTAGCACGACGAATTATGCGTATGACAACAGGGATCGTCTGCTGACGGAGAACGGCACGGTTTACTCCTGGAGCGTGAACGGGAACCTGGTCGGCAAGACCGGCGAGGCGACGTACGAGTGGGACTTTGAGGACCGGCTCGTGAAGGTGACGAAGGCGGATGGGACGGTGGTGGAGAACGTGTATGACGTGGATGGGGTGCTGGTGCGGACGGCGGTCAACGGGGTGGGGACGGACTACCTGGTGGACACGAGCGGTGGGCTGAGCCATGTGGTGGCGGAGGTCGATAGTAGCGGCGCGGTCAGCGTGCTCTACGTGCGTGCCGGCGACATGCTGCTCGAGGAAGTCAGGGGTGGAGTCGCGAAAATGTACGAGGCGGATGGCCTCGGCAGCGTACGAAGCCTCCTCGACACGACGGGTGCTCAGACGGACACCTGGACCTATGAGGGATTTGGGACGACGCTGTCATCGACGGGGACGAGTGTGAATCCGTACCGCTTCGCCGGCGAGCGTTTCGTTGACGGCGTGGGCCTGTACCAGAACCGGGCGCGGTGGCTGGACACGCGAGTGGGGCGGTTTGTGAGTAGGGATCCGCTGAGGGGGCACATTGAGGAGCCCGCCACGTTGAATCCGTTCGGCTACGCTCTGCAGAACCCGGCACTTCTCTCCGATCCGACTGGCCAGGAGTACACGCTTACGGGCGTGATGACCACCGTTCTTGTCGTCGGAATCATGGCAGCGATCGTTCCTGGGGACAGCGTGACAAGGCTGCGGTTGCCAGGTAGACACAAGATCTACATTCTGCAGATGGAGACCGACGACGAATGGTTATCCTGGATCATTACGCCCTATCGAACTCTGGAGCGTCTCGCGGTTCAACGAGCTGGCTCTGTCGCAGAATCCGCTTTTCCCGGTGCGGTCTACATGAATACCCGCGCAGAGCATGGTGATGTTCAGCGCGCGATCGACGATCCCGACTTGATCGGAGCCTTACTGGTGTCACACGGTGAAGGCGGCATGATCAAGGAAGGGGCCCAGAACGTCTGCCCTGCCGGATGGACCGATCCACGCAACTGTGGCGCAGTCCTCTCGCCACGCTCCGGATCGTATGCAGAGCCGCAGATGCTAAATGTTTCTGCGTGCCAACCAGGGATGGCAAAGGAGAAGTGGAAGCAGACATTCAGAGCCCAGATGGTAATGGCGCCGGAGCACGAGATCGTGGACCAAGAGACAGTGGCTTGGGTTGACGAGTTCACAGAATGGCTCAACACGCAGCGGAGGCGCTAGAGATGGGTTGGTACCTACGTCGATTCCTGGCTGCAGTCCCAACCCAGCTGCTCCTGATTGGCTTTGCCAGGCCAACTCGATATGCACCTGCGCCTCCAGAGTATTGGAGACTCTTCGATGTGGGCGGGGTAGCCTGGCTGCTGTTTTGGTCCTGGATTCTCCAGCATCACCAGATCACAGCGCGAGCAAGGATTGCCTGTGCGATGCTTGCAATAGTCCCCATGTCGGTTTTCCCCTTGCTCGTCTACGTAGCAGAGGGGGCCTCGGCCTCTTCGTTGGGGCACGTCAACGCATTCCTTGCGGCCAGTGGTGCAGCATTTCTTGCAGCACACTTCTTCAGGAAGCACGCAGTGGTAGCTGCCGCCTACTTGCTGCTCTTCGTAGTCTTCTTCGTCGTGGAGATCGAAGCATTCTCCTACCTTCACCTTCAACTGCTCTATCCGTCCGGCATTCCCCGTCCTTGGGAATAGTGTGGCTTCGATGTCGACGACCGGCGAGGCGGCCTACGAGTGGGACTTTGAGGACCGCCTCGTCAAGGTGACGAAGGCGGACGGGACGGTGGTCGAGAACGTGTACGACATGGATGGGGTGCTGGTGCGGACGGCGGTCAATGGGGTGGGGACGGACTACCTGGTGGACACGAGCGGCGGATTGAGCCATGTGGTGGCTGAGATCGACGGATCTGGAACCGTGACCGCGCTCTACGTCCGCGCCGGCGACATGCTGCTGGAAGAAGTGCGCGGCGGCGCCGCCAAGATGTACGAGGCGGATGGCCTCGGGTCAGTGCGCGGCTTGCTAGACGTGAGCGGCGCGAAGACCGACACGTACGCATACGAAGCCTTCGGCTCAACGGTGTCGAGTACCGGCAGCGACGCGAACCCGTACCGCTTTGCAGGCGAGCGCCTCGTCGACAGCGTCGGCTTCTACCAGAACCGGGCCAGGTGGCTGGATACGAGGACGGGGCGGTTTGTGAGTGTGGATCCGGCGGAGGGGGATAGAGCACGGCCGCTAACACTGCACCCGTATCTGTACGGCGTTGCCAGTCCCGCCACGATGCGAGATCCTACGGGGCGGGATTCACTTGCGGAATTGGCGGTCGTGGGAGCGATAACCAACTCGTTGGCGACAGTGTCTTTGGTCGGGCTCCAGGGCTATCTCTACTATGCCAGCCGGCCCAACGTCCTCTCGACGACAACGGATAATTGCAGTACTTGCAGGGCACCTGGTTCGCATGATCGATTTGGTCGATGGTCTTGGGGCATTCAGTGGAAGCTCGACCGGCCGTCACCTCGCGGCGGGACCATCATCCAAATGATTGCGCTTAGCAATAGCGGCGACTCGCACCCGTTGTGGGACGAGTACACGGGGCCGTACTGGGAGGCGTGGTCAATCGAGCGAGGCCACGCGCAGACCAGGGCGGCGGAGAATCATGACTATGACGACGAATTCGCTGTCACCCAAGGATATCCAGGCACTAGCGGTGTTGTGAATATCTTTGCGTCGGCGGTGTTCTACGAAGGCCTTGATGTTCCTGGATACTTCCAGACAGGCAATCTCCGGACGCTTGCCCGAGATTTGCCATCCTCCGACAAGAATCCCCAACTCACCGGCGGAACATTCCCATTTGTGCGCTGGTTGCAGGTGGCGTTTCCATATTGATCGGGATCCAACAATCGGAACCCTTGATCCTTCGGCCTTCGAACAAGACATGGCGGCTCTTTAAACGAGAACCCAGATTGGAGACAAAAGACGATGAAGGCGACACCTGTCCGAGCGCTTCTCGTGCTGCTATTGGAGGCCGTTGTCTTTGGATGCAAGCCCAAAACACCGGCTCTGCGTCAGGATGTCTCCGCAGTTCCGGGGCTTTTCCCCGTTCAGCCATGGGACGCCGGCATTCTGCCGCCCTACACTGACGCCGAGGCGAGCGCTCTTGTCGCGGCGGCTCCCCGGGTGGTGCCAAACGGACAGACCCGGCCACGTGATGCCGTCTTGCGTACGCTTGGCATTACCCCAACGAAACTTCGAGATCGGTGGGTGTCATCCTTGATGAATACCACCGTCGAGAAGTGGGCGCTGTCACCGGGCTACGACATTTCGTGGAGGATCGCAGATGAGAATCTCATCTCCAGAGAAGACTGTCCGATCTACGGCGTCAAGGTCGCCCCCCGAAATAGGCCCCCGAGTAGATAGATGATCCCCGACCGGGTGCTCGGCGACAACGAATATTATTGTTTTAACCTGTGCAGGTGGCGATGGTCGACGAGGTCTTTCGGGCTGTAGTGCCCACGCGATAGCCGCGCGCCGCGCGACCCGCGTCGCCGCGACGCGTTCTCGCAAAAATCCAGCTCCCGCGAGACAGATCCCTTCCCCGCAGCCGCGTCGGCTACCATGGGAAAGCGCGGGGTTGTCAAAGATCGAAGCCGCCGGCAAGGTCGATCATCGTTGGCCAGCGGCTCTCGTCAGCCGAAGGCGTACCACTTCATGCGGCCGTCGAAGTGGCTGACGCGACCACGCGCTGGTGACGGTTCCTCCGCGCCAGCCGCGACCTCGTCGGGCGTGAGACCGCCATAGCTGCTGTGCGGGCGGTCGCGATTGTAAAAGGTCGTGAAATCGGCGCACCATCGGTCGAGCTGCCGCGGCGACGTGAAGACCCAGGTGTAGCGAAACACCGTCTCTTTGAACGTCCGGAACAGACGTTCAATCCTGCCATTCGTCCAGGCGTGCCCCGGCCGAATGCGCGAATGCCCCACGCCTCGTTCCGCGAGGAACGCCTCGAACGCCAGCGAGCGCAGGATAGGGGCGTTGTCGGTCAGGATGCGGTCGGGTTTGCCGTGCTCTTTGAGGAGA
>PNBO01000421.1:8462-13028 GCA_003136095.1 Myxococcales bacterium | reverse complement strand
TGGAGCAGGAGGAGCACGGCGACTGCAACGCCAACGATCTCCTGCGCATGTACCTGCGCAGGGCAGGCGCGGTGGCCCTGCTGACCCGCAAGGGCGAGGTGGAGATCGCCAAGCGCATCGAGGACGGCGAGCGTCGAGTGTGGCATGGGGTGCTCAGGTCCCGTGTTGTCACGGAGGAAATCCTGAGTCTGGGCGACAAACCGCCCCAGCGGCGAATCCGGGCCAACGAAACCTCCAACGATCTGGGTGAGGGTGACGTTGAGCTCGAGGAGACCCAGTACCCCGAGCGGGTGCGTCCGGTGATCGAGAGCCTGCGCCGGCTGCGCCAGGAGCTAGAGAGGGTGGAGGCGAGGAAGAACGCAACCGGGGCCACACGCAAGCAGGGCAGGATCCGGGGCGCAGCGATCAGGCGGGAGATGATCGCTGCCTTGCGAAACTTGCACCTCGACAAGAAGCAGGTCGATGGCATCGTCGCCCGCGTGCAGGAGGCGGGGGCGAGGACCGAGGCGGGCCTGCACGTCATGCTGCGGGAGATCCACGCTGGCAAGCGCCAGGCCGAGCAGGCCAAGGCGGAGATGGTCGAGGCCAACCTGCGCCTGGTGGTTTCCGTTGCCAAGAAGTACGCCAACCGGGGGCTACAGCTTCTCGACCTCATCCAGGAGGGCAACATCGGTCTGATGAAGGCGGTGGACAGATTCGAGTACAAGCGCGGCCACAAGTTCTCCACCTACGCGACGTGGTGGATTCGACAGGCCATCCTGCGTGCGATCGCTGATCAGGGGCGCACCATCCGCATCCCGGTGCACATGATCGAGACAATCCACAAGCTCATGCGCGCCAGCCAGACACTGGTACAGGAGTTGGGGCGAGAAGTGACACCGGAAGAGATCGCCAAGGAGATGGGATTGCCGCCCGACAAGGTCCGCAGAATGCTCATCATGGCCAAGCTGCCCGTCTCGCTGGAGGCCCCCAGCGCAGAGAGACCGGACGCATGCGCGGGTGGCTCTCTCAAGGACGTGGGGGCTATCTCGGCGGACGACGCCGTGATCGCCAGGGAGCTGCTGGACAAGAGCCACAAGGTGCTAACCACGCTAACAGCGCGCGAGCAGAAGGTGCTGCGCATGCGCCGCGGCCTCAGCGAGAGGCCGGAGCACGAGTTGCAGCAGGTGGGTCAGGACTTCGATGTCGCGCGCGAGCGCATCCGCCAGATCGAGGCCAAGGCCCTGCGCAATCTGGGGTACCCGCGCTGCCCGAAAGCGCCCAACCGTCGCGCATCAACCCCGCTGATCAGGTGAGTTGCCGTCGCCGGGAGACGGTCTCGCGGTGGTAGACCGAATCATGGGACAGGACGAGCGCGGGCTAGCCGGGCCCGTTCCTGAGGTCGGTCGTGCTGGATCCGGCATCACGCTTGGCAGTGGCGCTGTCGAGTCGGTTGGCCGAGCTGTCACGCAGATCCGCGGCGCCGCTGTCACGACGAATGGTTCCCGTGTCGGGAATCACGGCAGCGTCGCGCATGACGTTGCTATCAGGCGAGGTACGGTTACCGTCGGGCTGGCCGCCGTCCCTGCTGCTCGGGATGCTGCTGCCGCCGGAACCGGTGACGCCGCCAGAGCCGCTCGCTCCACCGGAAGCGCGCGCGCCGCCCGTGCCTGTCGTGCCGGTCGTTCCGCCCTCGGACCGCCTCCCGCCCGCGCCCCTCGTGTCGGTCGTGCCTCCACTAGCCGCCGCTCCACCGGTGCCCGTCGCCCCGCCCGACGGCGCGCCACCAGTACCGGAGATCAGATCCCCACCCGTGGGCCTACAGCCAAGTGGTACGGAAAGAAACAGTGCGGCCACGCACACTAGTCGAAGCAGATACCTCGTCTTCATCGATCCCCCGCTTTCTCTCGCCGATCGAGATCCACCGAGCGCACCACTCGGGACAGGCCTCATAGCACGCAACGTGCCGCGGTGCCAGCTCGGGCGCTCGCAAGCGCGTGCCGTCCAGAAATTCATCGCGGAAGCTCTCGCATGAATCCGCGAGGATGAACCGCCAGTCGCATTCCGTACTGTCCGGAAAACCATCGCTGGAAACCTCCCACAAATTCGCCGAGATAGGCCCCTTGGAAAGGTCAGCGTGAGCGGGCAAGGTGCCCGGCAATGTTGCCAGCGAAGCTGCAGTTTCTCATCGTGATGATCGCCTCCGCGATCAACGACGGGCTGCGGCGGAAGCTCGACTACGTGGAGGAAGAGAGGCGCATCCTCCGGGAACAACTCGACGCCGCCACTGGCGGCAAGAAGCTCTCCTTCACCGTTCGCCAGCGCCGCCGTCTCGCCGAGGCCGGCAAGCTGCTCACGTCCCAGGAACGCCTTGCCGACATCGGTTGTTGGTTACTCGCGCACCTGTCACGGAGTTATGCCGTCAGCCGCAAAACGTTCCTTCTTCCATAAACCACAGGCAGCTACACACCCGGCCGCCACGAAACCCGTCACCCGCGTGGGCGCACCCAGATGGACATCGGGCGCGCACATAGGGAAGGACACGGCCGCGATCTTGAACAGCATCCCGACGGAGCTCGCCTGGGAGTGGCGGCTCCGCCCGCCGCAGGGATGCTGAGGAGCTCTGTCGCTAGTAGTAGAGATAGGGCCAAACGGACTTCATGCGCGTGCCGTCGGCGAAGGTCTGGCCAGAGCCGAACATCGGCATGTTCTGCTCCCACCAGACGAGGAACGCGCCGTCGCAGTCCGATGCAAGTGAATCGTACTGCGTCCAATTCATACCCGAGACGACCTGCTGCTGGTCAGCCCCGCCCGGCCCGCCGTGCCGGCCATAGCCCATACAACTGGTCGAGACCGACGTGGAGCTGGCCGGATCGCAGGGGCCAATCCGTGGGCCATCGCCGCAAATGTCATATTGGCCAAGAGCGTTTGGCGAAAAATGAACGCTCCCGCACACGGCATCCCAGGGATTCTGGGTGATGCTGGTACCTGGGTAGCTGATGGTGAGCGACGTGGTCGTGGGATAGCTGAAACAGAAGGATCCGACGCCCACCACGTCAGGGCAAATGACCTCATAGAGGTTTCTGTACGGCAAGCCGTACTTGGTGTCCAGGTTGAACGAAGCGAACGGAACGAACCAGTTTTCGATGGGAGCGTAGATCGAATCGTGGTACGTGAACGGCGCCCGAGAACCACTCAAGGCAGATTCCATCCCGTGCCCGAGCGACTCCATGAAACAGCCAGGACCGCGGTTGTAGTTGACCATGCCGATGCGGACGCTCCGGCTGCAAACCGGGACCGTGGTGTCGAAACAGCCGTTGCCGGCGCAGCGTTCGAACGAGCCAGCGATCTTCTCTCCCGACGGGAGGTAGCGCTGCTTCGACTCCAGTACCTCATACATCCCAGCGTCGGGCACGTCGCCGGAGGCGACCACCCACAACTCGTGCACGAGGCCGCGCTCGACCAGTTCGCACAACGTGAGGAAGCGGCCAGGCTGCGCGGGATCCGCATAGCCGTACAGATTGGCGAAGGCCTGGCCGAAGAACATCGAGTAGTCGACACCCGCGCTCGTGCTTCGCGCCGAGGCACTGGCTGGGTAGAGCGTGCTGTTCTGGTAGGCGAATCCCGCCGGCGCAGCCGGACGCCCATTCACGCCGTCGCGCAGGTCGACGAACTTCGCCAGCTGATACTGAAGTTGCGAGGGCTGCGCCGGGTTCTTGAATCCCTGCATGCGCGAGGCTTCGGCGTGGGCGGCGAAGATTTGGTTCACCCGGGCGGTATCGGCGGCCGGGGTGCTGACGTTCACGAAGTCGAGCACGAGCACGTTCGGCTTGACCGTCTGGATCTCGTCGTGGTGGGCGACCAACCAGGCATCGCTGCTCGCTTTGCTGAACTGGTTTGGCCATACCGAAGCAGAGTCACCGTTCGCCGGTACGCAAGCACCCGCCTGCATGACGAATCCGGCCGCGCATGTCGCGCAGGCGCTCCCCGTCCAACCCAGGTTGCAATCGCACCTCAGGGTGCTGCGATTGCAGGCACCGTGCGCGCCGCACGCAGTTGGGCAGTCGGCGAGGAAGTGCAGGTTGTCGAAAAGATACGTTCCGGTCGCATCCCAGGGCACGTTGACGACCACCTTGATCTTGAAATCCTGATAGCCGCCCGCCCGCAGCGTGGTCACCAGGCTCGGCGTCAGGCTGAAGGTAAGCGGGAGAAACTGCGAAAGCGGTCGCCCGGTCAGTTCCTGCTGACCGAGGAAGGCGTTGTAAATTCCCTTGCTGGGCACCGATACCAGCAGCTGAACGAAGCCGTACCAGCTTGGGTTCGACTGCGCGGCCGGCAGTTGCATGTCGATGCTCAGCATGCTGGTCACACCGCTTAGCGACGATAGTGCGACGCTGTTGACCTCGACGTAGCCCTTGGCCTTGACCCCGAGGGATTTGGCCCCCTGCGAGTGCGTCGTGCTCGACGACAGCGCTACGGTCGACTGCCATTGCGTCGCATCCTCGAACCCGAGGACATTCGCCTGACTGACGACGAGCGCATGGCTCGACATCTCAACCTGATCGTCCTGTGTGTAACCACACCCGA
>PNBO01000421.1:2000-8430 GCA_003136095.1 Myxococcales bacterium | reverse complement strand
GGGACCAGGACTTCGGTCGGTAGGACGATTGGAAGAGACGGGCGTGCTGGTTGCGCGTACGGTCCAGAAATTCATCGTCGCGGTTCAGGCTGTCTCGCGGAAGTAGAAGTCGCACCCATGGAGCGAGTCCCAGTGAGCCTTGACGAACGCCTTCCAGGTTCGCTGTTTGTCCCGCTCCGGCGCCGGCTCAATGCCGGCCGCGGCCAGGATCTCGGCGACCGTGGTACGTCCGATCTCGATCGCGAGGGCAGTCCGCAACGCGTCCCTGAGCTTGGTGTAACCCCAGCCGGGGTTGGCCATGGCCATCTTGACCACGAGCTTGCGCACATCCTTGGGCTTGGGAGGCCGGCCCCATCTGGCCTCGGAGCTGTCGTACATCCTCGCAGCCAACTGCCGAAACCACGCCAGAATCGTCCCGGGCTTGACGAGCTGGCAGCACTTGCGGCGCTCCTCGGAGGTAAGCAGCTTGCCGGCCACAGCGAGGCGACGGCGCTTGCAGGCGGTGAAGCAGATCTTCTTGCCTCCGGTCAGCGCCGCGAGTTGCTCCTTGAGCACGCTCACCTCCTCCCGGGTGTAGTCGAGCTTGCGCTGCATTCGGTCGTTGATCGCGGTGGCGATCATCACGATGAGACCTTGCAGCGTCGTGGGCAACCTCGCTGGCTACCCTGCCGGCTCAAGCCGGCCTTTCCAAGCTGCTTATCCCCTCGAATTCCATGCGAGAATCGCCGCGACCATTTTCCGGACACTACGACATACCGAATTTCATGAATTCATCGCATGCTTCACTCCTTTCGGGCCAGCCTTTCCTGGTCGCACGGTATCGGGTACGCACCCCTACATCGCCTCGCCGCGCGGTTCTCCGATCCCAAGGCTGCTCTCTTCTGTACGTCTCGATTGTCGCTCCGGTGTAGGACGAGATCCGCTCGCGTATTGTCAGTGTGTTGCCCTGTACGCGCGACTCCCACTGTGCTTGGGATGCGGGGGCGATCGTACTGACTGATGGGACGGCCGATGCGACAAGCCACTGCCAAGTATCAATTTCGCGCGCGTGACATAGGAGGGCAGCGTCGCCAATTGCACAGTACGTCGAGTCGCCCCACCGAGCAGCCACGCTGGTCGCTTGCGGTCGTCGGTTGGTCGATTGTGACCACCCCAAGCAGCCACACAGTGACGATTTCCGCGACATCACGCGACTTCATCTCGGCTCGACGATTGCACTGTGCCTGAACTCGTTTGGGCGTCGGCCGGATAAGGGCACTGGAGCCATACGCGAGCAGGCCCATGTGAGATTGAGTACGCTGCGGCGACCGCCGCGCTTGCACTTTGAAGGCCAACAAATGGAGATGCAACAGCAATTCGGGACGACTACGGAAGACAACCTCGCGTCCTCATTGACTTTGCCGCGCTCTTGGCAATCTTTGCGACGCGTTGGCGAGCAACGCCCAGGGTCAATGCCGCCCATGTGGTCTGTGGTGCGCAAATTTGGACCAGTTGCGACATCGTCATCGCGGCGTCGAATATTTTTCGCAGAGGCTAAAGAAGCGCATTGGGCCCGCCGATAGGCCCGAGGCACTGTGGACCTTCCAGCGAGAAGATGTAATGGCAAAAATGAATCAAGCCCTGAGCGTTGCGTTGGCAGCTTTCCTCCCTGTCACAAGCACCTGCAGCGTGATGATCGACAGAGACATCGAGCAGTGCAGTTCCGACCTGGATTGTGCCAAGTTCGAGACGGGCTTGACCGCCCACGCTGTCTGCGTCCGGGGATTGTGCGCAAATTCTGGCCTCGGTCCCAAGGGCTGCTTTACGGGAGCGCCTACGACCGTTCTCGACTACTTGAACGCCTGCACGGCCGCCCAGAATGGACCGTTCGACAATTGTGCCAGGCTCGGCCTTTGTGGTCTTGGCGCCGCCCCGCCTGACGCAATTCCTCCGCAAAGTGCTGGCGCCCTCACCGCAACCGTCAAAGCCGTGACGCCACCGACAGTGCGTTGCGCTGACGCGGGGCCCAACGTCATCTATATGACGGGTACATCCGACTTCGGGCCATTGCTCAAACAAGTTACCCCGCTGCTCATGGCCAACAGCCCGCCGTATCGCCCGGTATTCATGAGCGGGACTTCGTGCGGCGGCGTGAACGCCGTATTCGATCCCACGATGACCCTCATCAAGGACGTGCCGGGGACGCAGACCAAGGCGGCGAGCTATGCATACTACTTCGACAACGCCGGTGTGCAGGTGAGCTGTTTGCTCGACCCGGAGGGTACCGTTGTCGACATCGGGGTCTCCAACCTCTACTCGACNNGCAGCTTCCAAGCAGGACTCGATCAGCGTCGAGGCAGCCCACATCATCTTCGGGCTGGGCGGGCAGAATCCGCTCGGCCTCAGCGCGAATCCCTGGATCGATCCCGCCTACTACTCCATCAGGAATTCCGGCGCGGGCTCGACCGCTCTGGCGGCTCAGCTCATCAATGTACCGCGAACTGCGTTCTGGGGGATCGACCGGNNCTACGCGTTCTCTATCTGCAGGGCGGAGGCCAACTGTCCGGATTCTTGCCCGACTCCACGCCGACCTCGCTCGACAAGATAAACATTCGCGACGGCCACTATCCCCTTTGGGGCTACGTTCACTTCTATACTGCGAACATCAATGGGGCGCCTTCTACCGCGGCGGGAGCTTTCGTAACCGGCTTCTCGGTGCCGAAGCTCGACCGCATGTTAGTAGACGCCATGATCGACGCGTCGCTGGTTCCCCAGTGCGCTATGAAAGTCGCCCGGGACACCGAAATGGGCGCCTTCGTGCCCAATCCGTACAAGTTCCAATGTGGCTGCTATTTCGACTTCCACATCACCGGCCGAATATCATGCCCGCTCTGTACGACGTCCAACGATTGCCCGGCGAGCGCGCCGGCGTGCAACTACGGCTTCTGTGAAGCACAGTAGCGTCAAGCCACGCGGATAGTAAAGCATCGACTAAAAGCAAACGAACATCGCAGGCTCGGCAGCTGTGGTCCCCTCACGCAATGCTCGTGAGGACACGCAGTGACCATGAAATACGGATCCTAGATGGCCAGCGTGCCGCGCCACGATGTTGATGGCGCGCGTGTGGCTGGCCGAACTTGCGGAGGGCTCGAAATATGGGAGTAGCAACGCCGCTAGGAATCGTCATATCCGAACGGGACATCGCCGCCAACTGCGGAGTGCCGCGTCGAGGGACAGAGCGGGCAAGATATCGCCCGACTACACTAGGGCTGTTCGCCGTCGCGGGTGTCGTGGCCACGATGACGATCGTCCTGTCGTTGCCGACGACGCGGAACGCGGTCGCCGGATTGAGCCTGCGGGAGCTGGGCAGCATCGAGGCCATCGTTTTTCTCTCCGGTGTGATGAGCGGCCTTTCGGGGTTCGGCTTCTCCGCCATCGGGGCCGCAAGCCTCTTGCTCCTCTCACCCATCTTGCAAGTACCGCTGTTTCAGACGCTATCGACGGGGAACCAGCTGCTTTCGGCCGGACAATTGCGCGAAGACATGCCCAAATCGCGCAAAGACCTTTGGGCAGGCCCGGGGCCATGCATGTTGGGCGGCGCTGGCGGCGTGCCCATCGGAATCTGGCTGCTGTCTCACTTGCCAGCAGCGCGGCTGATGGCGGTGTTCGGAACACTGCTGACGGTGTACGCCGTCTATTCCATCCTCCGGCCCGCCCGCTTCAAGGTGCGCGGCTTCGACGGTCCACTGTGCGGCGCGGTGGTCGGGTTCCTCGGGGGCGTGGTCGGCGGGTTCACTGCCTTCCCCGGGGCGGCCGTGGTCGTGTGGACGGGATTACGCGGCCTTCCCAAGGTACAGCATCGCGCCATCGTGCAGCCGTACATTATCATGTCCCAGGTGTACTCGTTGGGGCTCGTGGCGGTGTTACATCCGGCCTATCTGAGCAGTCGGTTCTGGTTGCTCTTGGCCTTGACCTTGCCGGCGGTGGTGCCGGGGACGCTCAGTGGCCTGTGGCTCTACCGGCGGACGTCCGACCTGAACTTCAAAAGGGTCACCTACTTGCTTCTGGGGATTTCCGGCATAGCTCTTCTGGCGAAGACGTGCGTCCCGGCAATCATGAGCCTGTTCTAATTGCGGGATGCTCGCATCACGAAAGAAGGAAAGGTGGATGAAGTCATGGTGAACAAAACCCCGCTGCGCTTGGTCGCAATCGAGGGAGGCTTTCGGCCAGCGGCCGAAGAGGAGGCCACGCCGGTCGTGCAGATCAGCGAAGAAGAAGCGATCACGCGAAAGGTCCCGGAGTCTGCCATCATGACCATGCAGGAGGCTTTCCCCAGCAAGCCGAACCGAGCTCCGAGGTGGCAGAGGTTCGTGCCTGGGGGGATGATCGCCGTTGTGGTCATTGGGGTCGTCGTTGCGTTGGCGACGAAGGGAAAGGGTTCTGCCTCTCCAGCACCGTTGCCCAAAAACAGTGCACACGCTCCGCAATCGGAGGGGCCGTCCGTCACGCCGCGGCTGCCCGCCCCCGTGCTCCCTTCTCCCGTCAACCCCGTTCCCGAGGTCATCCGTGTCCAAGTCACGGCTGAGCCCAAGGAAGCCGAGCTGAGCCTCGACGGCAACGTGCTGGCCGGGCATCGGCTGAATCTGGGGGTCCCCAAGGATCGGGGTATTCACGTCGTAAGCGCCTCGGCCGCGGGGTACATCCCATTCAATCAACAAGTAAGTTTCTCGAACGACGTAGTGCTCACCATCAACCTTCGCCGAGACCACACCCCTGCTTTTCGCCAGGGGGGCAGATCGCGCGCCGCTCCGGTCGAGTCAAGGCCCAAGAGCGACGTCGCGCCAGTGGCCGGGCGGCCGGTCCCACGCGTAGAGCCGGGCATGAACCTTGAGGGGCCATCGGTGCGCCCCAATGCCAAAGCGATTGATGAAAGGAACCCATACAAGCCATGAAAACACAGGGTTTTGCCGTCGTCGTGGGATTGACGTGGCTCTCCATTGCCAGTGCAGGCATGGCACAGCCTCGGGCCAAAGAGGACGCAGACTCAGCCAAAGCGGCCGCCAGGTTCCAGCAAGGCGTTGAATTGTACCGGGAGGGAAGCTACGAGGGGGCGCTGGCCGAGTTCCGAAAGGCATACCAAATCAGCCCGTCCTACCGCGTGCTCTACAATATCGCGCAGGCGCAATACGCGTTGCACGACTTCGTCGGCGCATACAGGTCCCTTGTGCAGTACCTTGGCGAGGGAGGCGGCGAAATCGCTGCCGACCGTCGAGCCCAGGTCGACGAGATGTCGGCGAGGCTCGCAGAACGAATCGCGCATCTGGAGATTTCGACGAACGTGACGGGCGCCGACATTCGGGTGGACGACGTCAGCGTGGGAACCTCGCCCCTGCCCGGGCCCGTCCCGGTCAACGTGGGTCCGCGCAGGGTGAGCGCGGTCAAAGTCGGCGCGCCCGTGGCGGCTCGCATGCTCACCGTGGCCGGCAAAGAGCACATGAGAGTCGATCTCCATATCGACGAGCCTGTGGCCGCTTCCGCCCGGGTCGAGTCGGGCGCAGCGCCGCGGTCCCCGCTGCCGACGACCATCGCGCCCACCGGGGCCTTGGTCCTCAGAGCGGAGGCTCCGACAGCGCCCAGCCGAGCTGGCTTGATGGTCAGCCTCTCGACGACGGCGGTGCTCGCCGTCGCGACGGGCGTGTGCGGCTACCTCGCGCTCGGTGCCCAGAAGGACCTGAAGAACCAACTCAATGTCTATCCAAACACCAAAGCCAGAATCGAGGACGCGCGCACGAAGAGCAAGAACTATGGGTACGTGACGGATGCTCTNNAAAGCGAAGTCTCGGAACACGGATGTATCGGTCGTGCTGGCCCCCACCGTGGGCGGAATGGTCTTGCAAGGGAGCTTCTGAGATCATCGGGGGATGAGAAGCGCGGTCGACTATGCTCTCTGCGGTTCTCCAAAGTGTAGGCGCGTGGCTGGACCCTGTGTGCGACAAGTTCTTCGTGCTGTCGGAGCGTAACCGATTCAAGGGAGTCTGGGGATGAGGATGGAAGGAATGTGGGGAGAGCGATGCCGGCAAGGCCGAGCGGCTCGCTCCACAGGCCCTCGTGAAGCAGGAAGCGCTCGATGCTTTGGCGGTCGCGCACCGGGCCGCGGAACTTGTTCTTCTCGTGGTTCTGCGGCTTCCACAGCTTGAAGACCTCGGGGCTGTCGTCGACCACCGAGGCCGCGGTGTAGCGTTTGGAGTCGATGGCGGCGGCGTAGATGAAGGGCTTGAAGGCGGAGCCCGGCTGCCGAGGGGCGCTGGCTGCGGTCGAAGCCACCCAGGCGGTAGCCGTAACCGCCGACCATGGCCAGGATGTCCCGGCGAGCGGAATCGAGCACGAGCTTCGGCGATGGCGCGGGCACAGAAGCAGAAGGTTCGCCAGGCTCGTCTCCCCGCCGTCCCGC
>PNBO01000421.1:1366-1946 GCA_003136095.1 Myxococcales bacterium | reverse complement strand
CTTCCGCCGGTGCCGACTACCATATCCAGGCGGCCGTCACCATTCAGGTCGCCTGCAACTGCCGTGTCGAACATTGTGTAGTTGGCGTCGGGAAGGCGCTGGGGCGAGGAGAAGCCCGCGGAGCGGTTCGCGATCAGCAGCGAAAGCGGCGTCGCCATCGACATTTGCGTGGTGGAAAGCACCAGATCAGGCAGCCCGTCGCCGTTGAAATCACCGGCCACCAGCGGGAGGGAGTTAGGGTAGCTGAAGCGGCTCGAGAAGTTGCATCCGTTCATTCCGAACAGGACGCCATCGTCGACCGGCAGATCCATCCGTCCGTCCTGATCGAAGTCCGCGAGGGCGGAGCTCTGCCCACTCCCGCCTCTGGAGTAGTAGTCGAGGGGGATGGCGCAGTCCAGGGCCTTGGCGAATGTCCCGCCGCCCGTGCCCAGCAGGATGTGCAGGTAGCTGTCCATGGCAACCAGATCTCTGATTCCGTCGCCATTCCAATCCGCGGTGGTGACGAAGCCTGGAGAGCCCGCGAGGGGCAAGGTCGTAGCCGCGGCGAAGGTTCCATCTCCGGCGCCCAAGCTCAACGACA
>PNBO01000421.1:0-1307 GCA_003136095.1 Myxococcales bacterium | reverse complement strand
CTCCAACCTGACTCGGGCGCGCCCTCCGTCGGGAAGCGGCCCACCGGGAAGGACACCTTCTGCACGAAAGTGCCGTCACCCTTGCCGAGGAAGGAGCTCACGCTGTAGGCAGGCTGGTATTGAAAATAGTCCGCACCAGCGCTGGCACACACCACGTCCAAGAATCCGTCTCCATCCAAGTCGCCGAGCGACATGCCGCCGCCGTTGCCTCGGCACTCGACGGGGACGGTCTTCATCGTCACCTTGCCGCGACACGCGTACAGGCTGCACCGGCCGGACTCACAGGGAATGCCGGGCGGACACTGCTTGCCGCAGCTTCCGCAGTTGTCCGCCGAGGTCCGCAGATCGAAGCAAAGCGCCCCGCCGCAGGTGCCGCACAAGTCCATACCCGAAGGACACAGGCCGTCCTTTCCTGGAGCAATCCCCGGAGGCGACGGCGGAATGGGCCCTGGCGTTCGTGTCCCCGGCCCGATGGCGGTGCCGAGAGGCGTACGTCCGCCCCCGCAACCGGCCAAAAGGATCCCTATGAGGACGCCCGCTGGCCTGGGTCGCTTGTCCATCGGCATCACTGGCACGCGTTGAGCTCCGTGTGCACGCCCTGATCGTCGGTGACCAGAACGTCGACGCGCCCGTCGCCGTTGTAGTCGGCGATGAGAACGTCGCTCACGTTCCGATTGCCGAGCCACTCCGCGGAGGGCGCGAAAGTGCCGTCTCCCTTGCCCACCAGGACCTGGGTGTGGCTCGCGGCGGCGGCGTCGGGCACACTCACATCCACATCGACTTCCACGAGATCGAGAATCCCGTCCCCCGTCACATCGCCGGCGACCAGCGTCGTTGGCAGCCACGGGGTCGGGTAGTCGTCGCGCGCCGTGAACGCGCAGCCCCCGCTGCCGAGCACCACGTTCACCGAGTAATTGGGATAGAGCAAGGTGGCAAGGTCCGCATTGCCGTCGCCATTGAAGTCATCGATGACGGTTCTTCGCAGGTCCACCGCGATCCCGCAGTCCTGCGGCTTGGCGAGCTTCCCGCCTCCCGTGCCGAGCAGCAAATTCAGCGTCGCCCCCATGGCCAGAAGATCCGGGATGCCATCCCCATTCCAGTCGTGCATCGCCAGCTCGACCACCGAGATGTTCGAAACGGTAGCGGCCTTGCCAAACGTGCCGTCGCCCCGACCCAGGAGCACCACGAGGGTGTTGCTGTCGCCATTGCTGAGCACGATGTCCAGGTGACCGTCGCGGTCGACGTCGCCTGTGAAGAGGTTGCTCAGCGGTTGTCCTGCCTGGGGTTGTCGCGGGCTCAAGGTGCCG
>PNBO01000104.1 GCA_003136095.1 Myxococcales bacterium | reverse complement strand
GGCCGACCGCGAGCTGCTCGCCCTCTGCCCCGAGGCCCAGACCCTGCACCACCTGCTCGGCGCCACGGCCGGTCCGGGTGGTTTCCGGCGTGCCACGCGGGATGCGCTGCCCTGTCGCGCCGTCATCGTGGACGAGTCGTCGATGATCGATCTCGTGCTCATGGACCGGCTGCTCGACGCGCTGCCGGAGGCGAGCCAGCTCGTCTTGCTCGGCGACGCGGATCAACTCCCCTCAGTCGCGGCGGGCGCCGTGTTTCGCGACCTCGGCGCCTTGTCGACCCGGCTTTCGCGCGGCTTCCGCGCGGATCCCGCGCAGCCCGCGGGCAGCCAGCTCGTCGCGCTCGCCCACGAGGTGCGCACGGGCGCGGCGGACGCGGCGGCGGCCCTCTGCTCGACGCGTGGCAAGGTCGGCGGGCTGCGCCGGCAAGGGGCGGAGCACCTCGCGAGCGAACACCGCGACGAGCTCTTGCGCCAGCACCACGCGCGGCTGTTCCAGCCCCTGGCCCGCGCACAACTGGTCGAGCCTGTCTTTTCCTTGCATGGCGACATATTCGACGTAGAGGACGCGGCCCGGCTGGACGCCCTGGCAGCGCACCTCGGAAAGACCCGCGTCCTTACGGTGACCCGGCAAGGACCCGCCGGTGTGGAACGCTGCAATGCCTTCCTGCACGACCAGCACGGCGGCGGGCCGTCGCTCCTGGCCGGCGAACCCGTCCTCATGTTGCGCAACGACTACGAGCGCGAACTGTGGAACGGCGATCAGGGGATCGCGGTATGCGCACGCCGGTCCAGCCAGGCGACCGCCACGGTCTGCGCCTTCCGCTCGCGCCAAGGCTGGCTGGCCGTGGACCCATGGGCCGTGGGGCCAGCCCTCGGCCTCGGCTATGCCCTCACCGTACACAAGGCGCAGGGCTCCGAATATGACGAGGTGGTCCTCCTACTGCCCGACTACGCCTGTCCCCTGCTCACCCGGGAGCTGGTCTACACCGCCATCTCCCGCGCGCGTGGGAGCGTCATCGTGTGCGGCAGCCTCGACATCTTCAAAATGGGCGTCGCGGCGAGGGAAGACCGCGGTTCGGGAATCGGGGAGCGGCTGGCGGTCCTGGTCGAGGCCACTTGACTTGCCGGCTAGTGTTCGCTAACCACATCCCACCATGAGCCGTGAGGAAGAAGCCAAAGACGTTCGCCTGTTCGACCTGCGCGTTGTCGAACGCAACATCAAGCGCGGGCTCGTAACCCGCAAGGAGTACGAACGTTTTCTGAAATCGCTGTCCGACGCAGCCAGCAACATCGCGCCGGCCGAGCCAGATTCGACCCCGACGCACGAGTCGTAAGCACCGCGTCCATCGCGCGGGGTTGAATCCTGCCGGGCGTCTGCGTACGATTCCTGACCATGCCTGACTCTGGAGACAAAC
Source organism: Myxococcales bacterium (assembly GCA_003136095.1). Taxonomy (GTDB): domain Bacteria; phylum Myxococcota_A; class Polyangia; order Fen-1088; family Fen-1088; genus Fen-1118. The sequence continues at coordinate 3,829 of PNBO01000104.1, read as the reverse complement.
CGAGTGCTTTCACGGTGACGGATCGGCGCGCGTTCGACAAGAGCGGCGAGCGCAAGGAGGACGTGCCAGCGGTGGCGCCCAGCCCGCCCGCGAGCGCCGAGCGCAAGGAGGACGTGCCGGCGGTGGCGCCCAGCCCGCCCGCGAGCGCCGAGCCCCCCACAACAGAGCTGCCGCGCTCCCTGCCACCGGCCGACTTCGCGACGCTGATCCTCTCGCTGGGCAGTTCCGCGATCGTGTACCTGGGCGAAACCGGCGACGACAAAAAGCCCGATCGCAATCTGCCCATGGCCAAGCACGTCATCGATCTGCTCACCGTGCTCGAGGACAAAACCAAGGGCAACCTCACCGCCGAGGAGGGGCACATCCTCGAAAGCCTGCTCTTCGACCTGCGCCTGCGCTACGTCGAGGCGCTCAAGGCTTCGCCCGCGGGCGGCTGAGCCGGCGTCTCCGGCGCGCTCAGGGCTTCGCCCTCGGGTGGCTGAGCCGGCGCTTCCGGGGCGCGTACGAGGCGCACGGCGCGCCGGATCTCGAGCAGGAAGAGCAGCAAGAAGACCACGCTGAGCGTGGGCAGGACGATGATCAGGGTCCAGGCCAGAATAGGAAACACGTGGCGATAATCGACGAACCACCAGTCGACACGCGCGCGCGCATAGTTCAGCTGGATGTTGAGGTGCAGGTTGGTGTAGCGGCGCCAGGGCGCATCGTTCTCGGCCACGGCCCAGCTGTCGTTCTTGGGCAGATGGGTGAGGAGCCAGTAGTTGCCGACGATGTGATTGAAGACCGGCACCCACTGCAGCGAGTAGATGGTTTCGAAGCAGACCGGACAGGGAGCGCCCGGGATGCTGATGCCGTCGCCGGTGTTGTTGGGGACGCCCAGCCAGGCCTGCACGGCCTCGGTTTCGATGCGAATGTAGTGGTCCCAGTAGATGGCGTTGCCGAGATAGGTGACGAAGCCGCCGAAGAGCAGGACGGCGCTCACCGCGGCGACGCCGAGCCAGTGCCGCAGCCGGCTCGCGTTGGCCAGCACGTCCTCGACGAGAAAGGCCGCGGGTAGCAGCAACACGGCGAGCGCGAAGGTGAGATAGCGCGGTCCCCAGGCGAAGTCGCCGGCCCACGAGATCATCTGCGCGTGCACGTAGAGACAGGGCAGGATGGTGAGCACCATGGCCAGCACGATGTGGCGGAAGCGCCGGAAGAAGCGCGGCAAGCCGAGCAGCGCCAGGAAGAGCGGTGGGCTGTAGAGGAAGATGGACTTGCCCGGCGACATGAACATTCCCCACAGACCGAGGAGCGGCGTTTCGTGCGGGACGCCGACCGGTACCGCGCCGCCGCCTACGCCGCTGGCCGCGCCGATCGTGGTTCCGGCGAAGGCCAGCCCGTACCCAGTGAAATAGATGCTGCCCCAGCGCAGGTGGTTGTACCAGAGATAGATCGCCCCGAAGGGCAGCGCGGCGGCGAGGGAAACCAGCGTAACCAGCAGCAGCGCGCGCCAGTTCCCGCGCAGCTCCCAAGCGAGAAAAAGCCCAGCCCCCAGGCCGGAGACCACGAACACGGGTTTGGCATTGACGAGCAGGCCGGCCCACATGCCGAGCAGCGCGGCCTGCCGCCAGTCTGGCCGCTCGCGCGCGTCGAGCAGCTTGGCGAAGAAGCCGGTGAAGCAGACGAGCTGGAGCGTTTCGGAATAGGGATAGCGCGAATAGACCCAGACGGACGTGGCGAAGGCCAGCGCCACCGTGCAGACCGCCGCCGGAATCGGGCGCGCACCGAGCCGGCGGCATAACCCGAAGAACAACAGGCAGGACAGCGTGCCCAGCAAGGTGGGAGCGAGGTGCGAGGTGAAGCGCCAGGTGATCTGCCAGTAGGCTGGGAAGATCTTGGCGATCGTGCGTTGCAGGTATGCCCCCGGGACGTGAACCACGCACTGGAACAGCGGGGCTAGCCCGTAGAGGTTGCCATCCTTGCCGTTGGGCAACGTCGTCGGCCAGCGCGTCTTGGCGTGGAAATTGTGCGAGTGGGCGATGCTGTCCGCGACTTCCCAGATCGGCGTGGCGTCGCCCCACGGCCGCTCGCGGCTGGTGGAGAACAGATAGAGAAAAGCGACGGCTCCGAACAGCCACAGGCTGCCGCGGGCGCGAAAAGGAAAAGATGGTGTCATCGGAAGAGCCGCGGGCATGATAGCCGATTGCGCATCCCCCGCGAGCGACTTAGTGAATCGCGTGGGGAGGCCGCTGGCCGGCATGCCGATGCCGCCTCGGCGTGGTAGACCAATGGCAGCGTGCGAGCATGATGGGATTGTCAGCCTGGACCGAGCTCCTGGTGGAGGTCATCGCGGCCGCGACCGCGCGGCTGCCCGACGACGTCACGGCCGCCATCCGCGACGGGCGCAAGCGCGAGGCCGAGGGCTCACTCGCCGCCATGGCCCTCGACGCGATTCTCAAGAACGCCGAGCTGGCGTGCAGCGAAAAGGCCCCGATGTGCCAGGACACCGGCGTGCCCCTTTTCTGGATCCACCATCCCGCGGGGGTCTCGACCGGCCTGCTCGTCCGGGCTTGTGTTGAGGCCGTCCGCCGCGCCACCGCGGAAAAACTGCTGCGCGAAAACGCCGTCGACACGCTCACCGGCCGCAACACCGGCACGGGCCAAGCGCCGGGCATCCCGAGCGTGCACTGCGAGGAATGGGATCGCCCGGAAACCAAGATCGAGCTCTTGCTCAAGGGCGGCGGCTGCGAGAACACGAGCGCGCAGTACTCGCTGCCCGACAGCAAGCTCGGCGCGGATCGGAACCTGGAGGGCGCCCGCCGGGTCGTGCTTGACGCGGTATACCAGGCGCAAGGCAGGGGCTGTGGGCCCGGGATCCTGGGCGTGTGCCTGGGCGGCGACCGCAGCTCAGGCTACCTCGAAGCCAAGTACCAGCTCATGCGCCGCCTCGACGACAAGAACCCCGTGGCCGAGCTCGACGCCCTCGAACGGCGCCTGGTCGAGGAATCCAACCAGCTCGGCATCGGGCCCATGGGCTTCGGCGGCAAGACCACGGTGCTGGGGGCCAAGGTCGGCACCCTCGGCCGCGTGCCCGCCAGCTACTTCGTGTCCATCGCCTACCTGTGCTGGGCCGCCCGCCGGGCCACCGCCATCGTCGGCGCCAATGGGGACGTGACATGGCCAAGCTGAACCTGCCCTGCGACGAGGCGGCCATCCGCGCCCTGCGCGTGGGCGAGGAGGCCCTGCTCTCCGGCCGCATCATCACCGGCCGGGACGCGGCCCACCACTGGCTGGTCGGCGGCTTCCGCGCGGAGGTCGCGCCCTACCTGGCCGACTCGATCATCTATCACTGCGGTCCGGTCGTCCGAAAGAATCCCGACGGCAGCTACGTCTTCGTCGCCGCCGGGCCCACGACCAGCGCCCGCGAAGAGCCCTATCAGGCCGAGGTGATTGGCCGTTACCGCGTGCGCGGCGTGATCGGCAAGGGCGGCATGTCGGGCAAGACCCGCAAGGGATTGGTCGAGCACGGCGCCGTGTACCTGCACGCCGTGGGCGGCACCGCGCAGTCCCTGGCGCGCGCCGTGGTCCGCGTCGACCGTGTCTTCCAGCTCGAGGAGTTCGGCGCGCCCGAGGCAATGTGGGTCATCGAGGTCAAGGACTTCCCGACGGTGGTCACCATGGACGCGCAAGGCGGCTCACTGCACGAGACAATCGCCGAGGCGTCGAAAGCAGTCTTGCAGAAGCTGCTCGGGCAGAAGACCGCCTAACCAAGCCTCGCCCCCCACTTCCAGCCTCGCCCCCCACTTCCAGCCTCGCCCACGAAGTGCTCGTCCTTACCCAAATCTTTCTC
>PNBO01000283.1 GCA_003136095.1 Myxococcales bacterium | reverse complement strand
CCGTCGAAGGGCGCCTTGGCCGCGGTTGCGTCCGCCATCGTGCCACCGACGAGCACGGTGTCCTTGCCGAGAGACGCGAGCAGTGCCTGGCCGATGCACGCGCTCGAGCTGCCGCCGTCCACGGCGACACTTCCGCCTGTGGCCGTCGCGCCGCCGGTGCCGCTTGTGCCGCCCGCGCCGGTTCGGCCGCCGCTGCCCACGATGCCACCCGTGCCGCTCCGGCCGCCCGTGCCTACGACGCCGCCGCTGCCCACGCCTCCCGAGCCCACCCCGCCGCCCTGTCCGCCCGTGCTCGTGTCATCCGGCGGAGCGGCGTCCTGGTCCTTGCCACTCGACGAAGCACAGCCACCGCCGATCGGGACGAGCACTGCGAGCAGCGCGAATCGAGCGAAGTATCGGGCTCGGTGATTTGTCATGTACCTATTCTACTGCTTGCCGCATTCGCAGTCGCTGACCAGCAGGATCTCCGCCTTCAGCGTGGCGGGCGACATGCGCGTGGTCATGCAAATGCACCGCTCGACGTCGCGCTCGACGGCGTCCGAGAACTCGGACAGGTGATAGCGCGAGGCATCCGGCGCCACTGGCGTCTGCTGGAGCACCTGCGGAACCGTGAGGCGAAACATCTGAGCCAGAACCAAAGCCGCGAACATCATGAGCATCCCTCCCGCGTGAAGACCCGGCAAGGTTACTCCTTTGATGCGCCACGCGCGCAACCCGACTGAGGGATGGCGGCGGCCGCGGCAATTACCGCCGCAGCAGCTTCCGCCCGAGCTCCTCGACCAGCGCCTTGCGCTGCGGGGACGGATCGTCGACGGCGCCCCACAACCAGCGGCCGCTCCACGCGAGCGTGACCTCGCCGTTGAGCGGATCCTTGAGGGTGACCACGCCTTCGGCCGCAACGTCTGCCTTGGGCAATTTCGTGATGGCCCGAAAAGCCGCGACCATGTCGCGTGCATCGGCCGGGTCCTTGCCCTCGACGGCGAACAGCCGGAAACGCGCACCACTGACTTCGTACGGCGTGGCGGCGGCATCGTGCAGAAACTTGTGGCCGAGGAAATCGCGCGTGGTCAGCTTTTCACTGCGCGGCCGCTTGCCCTGGTCGGGAAAGCAGGCCAGGACCGCGGGCAGCTCGCGCGGACCGGGTAGCTTGGCAGCGATCTTCTCTGCGAACATGGGCAGGATGCCCGGGTCGCCGCCGCCGGGCAGCGCCAGTTTGACGTAGTAAGCGCCCGCGACGAATTCCAGGTGGTCGGTGCTGGCGATGCCTTCCAGCTTGCCGGACATCTTCGTGCTGCCGGCCCGCCGCTCTTGCGAGTAGATGCCGAAGGCGCGGGTCGCGTCCCGCTGATGGTAGAGGTCGGCCGTGACCTCCACTTTCTTGGCATTGACGAAGGTCGCCGCGGTCAGATCCTGGAAGTCGAATTGCAGGAACGCCTCCGCGCCGCCGTCGATGTATTCGAAGAGCGTTTCCGGCGTATACGTCGCCGGCGCGGCCGACTGCTTCCAGCCGTCGATGCGCGGGAGCAGTTTGGCGCTGTCAGCATCCGGCGCGGCAGCCAGCAACGCCAGCAGCACGAGCGCCGTCATCAGATGAGGAACTCCCGCGGCACGTCGCGCAGGCGCGCGATATCGCGGATGCGGTCGCGCACGTCGAAGCCCTTGGCGCACACCACCGGGCACGAGTCACAGTCACCGCACGGCGTCCGCGGCAGGTCGAGGGCGAGCAAGAGCGACTGCGCGGCCTCGCGATTGCGGTAGGCGTGGCCGTACATGTAGCTGCGCATGAGCTCGGGGATGGGCAGGTGCTGGCGGCAAGGTTCCAAGCACTCCTCGCAGCCCTGGCAGAAGAGGCCAGCCAGCTTCTCGTCGCGCAGCTTCTCGCTGTCGGCAGGCGTGAGCGCGGGCTCACGCATCACGATCAGGTCGTCCTGGAGTTGATCGAACGTCGTGAAGCCCGGGATGGCCGTGGCCACGTTGGGATCGCGCAACGCCCAGCGGAGCGCGGCCTTCATGTCGATGGGCTTGGTCTTCTCCTTGTCCCAGTACACGCCGGCCTGGGTCTTCATGGCCACGATGCCCAGCCCGGCCAGGGTCGCCTCGCCGATCGCCTTCTGGACTTCCAGGTGGTGATCCTGCTTGAAATTGTAGGATGTCAGCACGACGTCGTAGAGCTTGGCTTCCACGGCCGCGCGCAACACCTCGGGCTCGTTCTTGTGGGTGGAGACGCCGATGAAACGCGTCTTGCCGTCCTGCTTCGCCTTCTCGAGACCCTTCAAGATCGTATCGTGGAGCACGCCCGCGCGCGCGGTCTGGGCGTGCAGGTAGAGGACATCGACGTGGTCGAGGCCCAGGCGCTTCAAGCTGATGTCGAGCTTCTCGGCGATCTCTTCGCCGCGCGTCTTGGGGCCGAAGAGCCCCGTCTGGCGGTCGAGGGTGCTGACGAAGACCTTGGTGCAGAGCACGAACGAGTCGCGCTTGCGCCCGGCAATGACCGTGCCGATCATCTCCTCGTTGCGGCCGTCCTGATAGCCGTGCGCGGTGTCGAGCAGGAACATCCCGCCGTCGAGGGCTGCGCGCACCAGGTTGGGGTTGTCCGCGTTCATCACGCCCATGCTGACCAGCGGCACCTCGATGCCCGTCCGCCCCAGCTTGCGCCGCGCGGTTCCCGTGGGCTTGGCGGGGGTGGCCGGCTTCGGCGGTTCGGGCGCCGCCGCCACTGGCGCCTCGGTCTTCACCGGCGCCGCCACCGTCGCGCATCCCGCGGCCACGGCCGAAGCCGCGAATCCCGTGGCACCCAGTTTCAAGAAATCCCGTCGTTCGAAGGAGGACTTGCTCATGTGATCACCGGGGGGAGAGTATAGACGGGGAGCGGAGGAGGTGCAGATGGAAAGCAGCGGGGAGCGGCGTCAAGCGCCGAGGGTGGCGGCGTCACGGGGCTTCGGCCTAGGCAGGAGCAGGATCATGAGCGCCGAGAGCGCTGCGAACACGATCGCATAGCGAGCGTCGTGGTTTTGGAAGGACACGATCAGGCCCCACAGTGAGCCGCTGTGGAGCGCGCATGCCCGAACATAAAACCGCACGAACTCATGGCGCTTGAGCTTGTCCCCGGTGACTCCCCGAGAAGCCAGCGATGCGCCCCGACGGGAGAACAGAGGCAAGAGCCAGCCCTCCGCCCAGGTCAAGATCGCTGCAATCGAAGCGAAGGCAAACCAATGAGCCCCACTATCCGTGGCGGGGATCCACGCGGCACGCCACTGGAGCGGTACCGCGTCGCTTACCGCCAAGCACACATACGTCAGCAGCACGGCCAGCAGGACCGCGCGGGTGGCCGTGAATTTCCAGGGCTTGTCCACCAGATTCACTTGCCACCCTAGAATCAGTCTGAACACTTCGACGGTCAAGGAGTGGTCGCTGGCCCCAATCCAGGCGAGCTCTTGAGCCTAACCCTACCGACAGTATGTTCTTCCCGGAAGGAAATATCGAAGCCTTCGCAGGTGCTGCCCGCGGCCTTGTGACCTCACGGACTAATGATCAGCCACACATGCCGGATGTACTATGCTGCGACCTGCGGAGGAACCCGTGCCAACCGACAGCCTCACGGAACTTGCCAAGTTGATATCGAACGGCCTCCCGGGACCAGAGGGCGGCATCCGCCCGCGCATCGAAGCGCTGTTCGGTGACCGCTACCAGAAGCGCCACATGACCACGACCACGTGCCGTGACGCCTACGCGCTTGCTACCGATGCGGAGGAAGGTGTGCCTTGGGCTGGGCTGATTAACCCAGACAACCCGCCCTCGGGCCCTTACGGTGGAACCAGCGTCGTCTGGTTCCCGACGCGCGATGTGGGTTCGCTTATCGATTTCGGCATCGGGACTCGTGGCCTTGCTCCGGACGAAGGCATCCTCACTCGGCCAGGACACCATCGACGAATCAACGCGCTTCGCCGTTATCTTGCACGAAAGGGACTGGACACCTGGGTGAAGCAGGATCCTTCTGCGCTTGGTATCTCGGTTCCCAAGACCGTCCGCGATCGATACCCCGGCTTCGAGCACGTGTTCCGACGCTACGGAGCCGAGTTGTATGCCTGCGCGGCGGTGCCGCGAGATCCTGACGCTGCGCGCTTCGTGGTCCAGGCATTCCTCGACCTCTATGCCAAGGAACGCGGTTGGCAGGTCATGAAGGCGTACGAACACGAGTACGACTCATTCCACGAGTCCCTCTCGAACGACATGTTCACCTCCCCCACGGCTGAGGATGTCGATCGACTCCTTCGGACCCGACGGTTTGTGGTGTTACAGGGACCGCCTGGCACCGGAAAGACGCGAATGGCGGACGAGATCCTCCGCCAATTCTTTGGTGGGCGGGGGATGACTGTTCAGTTCCATCCTGCCGTGACCTACGAGGACTTCGTGGTCGGGCTAGCTCCGGATGCCAAGGAGCGGACCCTGCGGTTCGACGTTCGTCCCGGGTGGCTCATCGAGGCTGTGCGTGCCGCCAAGGATGGACCGTTCCTCCTCGTGATCGACGAAATCAACCGAGCGGATCTTGGCAAGGTTCTAGGCGAGGCCATCTTCCTGTTCGAAACGGCCGAGGTTGGCGGTGATCGCGCCCGGCATGTCCGACTCCCGCATCCGCTTGACGGCGAGTCCGAGCTTTCCCTGCCACCGAACCTCTTTGTTCTCGCAACCATGAATACTGCGGATCGCAGCATCGCCTCAATGGATCTCGCCATTAGACGGCGTTTTGCGTTCGCCACCCTCTTCCCGGACCGATCTGCGGTCGCAGCACGCGGCGTGAAGAAAGCTCTCGACGCCTTCGATCTGGTTACGGAGGTCTTTGTCGAATATGCACCTGGCGAGGCCCTTCACCTTCTTCCTGGCCATGCCTACTTCCTGGTCAAGGATGACCACGAACTCGCCGAGCGCCTGCGGTATGAGGTTCTTCCTCTGCTCGACGAGTATCTGCAGCAAGGATTCCTCGGCCCGGCGTCACAGGAGTTACACGCGGTTCGTAACGTACTCGAGGACCTGGTACGTGCCCATGAGCCCCCGGCGTAGCGGTCGACGTCCGCTCCCGACGCGAATCGCGCCACGCCACGCAGGAGCCGCACGGCCGCAGAAACCCCTATTCAAGGTCCGCGATCACGGCCACGGCATCGTGCTTGCCCCTGATGCCTTCGCACCGGCCCAGCGAGGCGGCGGGTGGGGTCCGTTCGTAGAAGCGTTTCTGCGGATGAACGAGCCTTCGCTCGGGAAGCTAGACGTCAAGGTGCAGCTGGGCCCCTCAGATTCTGGCACCAAGCTCTCGTTGATCCCAGGTGGCCACGCCGGAGCCGTTCCTCTTCGGTCTGCCCAGACCGGCCATGTTGCAGGTGGCATTCTGGTGGAACCCCGCTTCGGCTGGTCAGGGGTTGGGAGCGTGCTTGCACAGACGGGTTGGCATGCAGGACCGGCCTTCATCGATGGTCCGCTCGTCCCAGGTAGCGGACGCGAAGTTCCTCCCTGGGTACTTGCCGGTCCGGTGCTTGCGCGGCTTGCTGACCTTCTGAATTCGCTTCGTCGAGGCTATCTGCTCCAAGAAGAGGTCACGCAACGACCCCGCGGGCAGATTGTTTGGAACCGCTACATCACGGAGTCGCTAACTCGCGGCCGCTGGGCCAATCTCCCCTGCCGTCATCCCGAGCTGGCTACGGATCCAATCCTTCGGCAGATGGCACGTTGGGGACTTGAGCGAGTCCGAGGCTCACTCATGAACGCTGGCGGCCAGGATCCCATCGCCCGTATTCTGCTTGCACTCGCAGACAGCCTCCTGCAGCGTGTGCGCGAGGTTACTCCTCGTGCACCCCGTAGGGGAGACTTGGATAGGCTTGCATTCAGCGACCCTTTGCTCAACACGGCGCTTCGGCGCGGCCTGGAAGCACTGGGATGGGTTGCAGACGAGCGAGGGCTAGGCGGCGGACGCGAGATGGACGGGATTGCCTGGGCGCTTCCTCTCGAACAACTCTGGGAGAACTATGTCGAGGCGCTCATCCGACGAGAGGCCGCCCTCGACGGTGGAATAGTTCGCGTTGGTCGGCGTCGAGAGACCGTATTCCCAATCGAATGGTCTGACCCATCGCACAGGTCCCTTGGGCATCTGGTGCCAGACGTGGTTGTCTTTCGCGGAGATTCGGTCCACGTGATCGACGCGAAATACAAGGCCCACCTGGCCGAATTGGACGAACACGGCTGGCAGCGATTCACCGATGACGTTCGGGAAGCCCACAGGGCAGACATCCATCAGGTCCTCGCCTACGCCTCACTCTACGCGGCCGATGAGGTACGCGCCTCGCTTATTTACCCGCTCCGCCAGTCGACATTCGATGCATTGAGGAGCCGCGGACGAGACCGATCCTCGGCCCAGCTTCTGCACGGGGCCAGACGCGTCCACCTCGAATTGCGAGGTGTGCCGTTTGGAGATCGGGTCGGACAGAACCTCAGCTCCCCGTGAGGGTTCGAAGCCCGGCGGCAAGGAAAGGAACACACCATGGCTGACAACTTCACCCAGTTCAGCTTCGCCATCGACGGACTGGCCACCAACGAATCGGCGTGGCTGCAAGGGCTCCTGGCGCTCAGCCCTGACCGGAGCGCTCAGCGACGGGCTATCCGCGAAGCTCTCGATATCGCCAACGTCGGGGGAGAGCAGGCCGACGAGGAATACTGGCCGGACTTCTGTCACGCGTTGGTCGACGAGAGGCTGTGGCTCTACACGGAAGACAGCGGAAATCCCTGGCAGGCTGCGCTTCTTGTCCGGGCCTTCCTCGCCAAGTTCCGGCCTGACGACATTATCGATTTCGGCGTGGCCTACACGTGCGGCAAGCCCCGTATCGACGGGTTCGGTGGCGAGTCCTTCGTGGTCACCAGCAAGGGCATCTACAACAACGCTGACGTACCCACGCTCATCGTCGAAGCACTTCGGACGGGCAAGCGTCAGAAGCTAGCGTTGCGTGGCCTTGGGATCATCGCTACTCGGACGCAGCCAAAGACCAGGAAGCAGTCATGCCCACGATCACGGTGACCGATGTCGCCATCCGCAGCAGGGATATCAAGCTGCCTGGCACTTGCCCGGGTTGCCACCGGTGCCTGCAGGCAGATGGAGCCCTGAAGCTCTGGGGCTTCGCGGATGAATCACGTAGCGGACGGCTGCGCAGAGCCGGCGACGTGGACTCGGTCGCGGGTCTGGTGCTCGGTGATGACCTGCCCAAAAGCGGTGAAACCTTCATCGACAACGTAGCCATTTCCTGCCGGTACTGCAACCACATGTTCGTCGAGGGTGCGTTCACCGTCTGGCCAGCCAGGTAGCGACCCCTGTTCAAGATGCATTCTGGAGCCTGGGGGGGGCAGCCATCACCTCCGGAGCCTGGATGCTTCCCCGCGCTGTTTGCGGTCTCCATGCGGCACGCATAGCGTTTACCGCTGCTCCCCATGAGCGGCCACGCCGTGAGACTCGACGAGGCGACCTGGCGGATCATCGACGAGTGGCTGTTGCCGGGAAAGTGAAGGCCCCTCACCGCCGAGCTCCGCTCGGCTGCCTCTCAGCCCTCCGGGCACTTCGGGTCCTACACGCCCTGCCCCTGCCCCCGCGGCTTCGCCGCGCCCTCGCCCGCGTTGCGGGGCGAGGCGGGAAGTGGGGAGCGAGGCGTGAAGTGCGGGGGCTCGGCTTCGTCTTGCTGATTCTCCTAGTTCCTCGCACCCGGTTCGGTGTACTGCTTTCTTGGAACCTTGGAAGCACCTGACGCACTTCCCTCGCCAACTGGCGCGTCGATCGACGACGCGGTCGATGAGTTGCGGCGACTGTATGCCGCTGGGTCGGAGCACAGCGCCGCGTGCGAAGCGAAGCTCGCCTTGCTGCGGGAGCAGTGGGTGGCGAGGCCCGAGGGCTTCACCGCCGCGGCGGTGGCGGCCTTGCGCGAGATCTCGACCCTGCTGCGCGCGCGGGCCGGCCACGCGGAGCACCTGGGCCGCGCCAAGGCCGTGCTCAAGGATGTCTTCGGCTACCGCGCATTTCGACCCGGGCAGGAGGACATCATCGCCACGGTGCTCTCGGGGCGCGACTGCGTCGGGGTCATGCCGACGGGCGCGGGGAAGTCGCTGACCTACCAGATCCCGGCGCGCCTGCTGGGCGGCACCACGCTGGTCATCTCGCCGCTCATCGCCCTGATGAAGGATCAGGTCGACGCGGTCAACGACGTCGGGCTGCGCGCGACGTTTCTCAATTCCAGCCTGGACTTCGAAGAGAAGCGCGAGCGCATCGCACGTGCCCTGCGCGGCGAGTTCGAGCTCATCTACGCGGCGCCGGAAGGCCTCGAAGCGTCGCTGGGACCGCTCTTCGGCCGCATCAAGCCGCGCCTGGTCGCGGTCGACGAAGCCCATTGCATCAGTCACTGGGGACACGATTTCCGGCCCGCCTACCGCAACCTCCTTGGGCTCAAGTCGCGCTTTGGCGGCCCGCCGGTGCTGGCCCTGACCGCCACGGCGACGGCCGAGGTCACGGCCGACATCATCGAGCAGCTCGCGATGCAAAGCCCGTCGAGCTACCGCGGCAGTTTCTTTCGCCCCAACCTGCACCTGCACGCCTACCGCAAGGGCAGCGACGGTCCCAGCACGCGCGACCAAATCCTGCGCCTGGTGCGCAGCCGGGCCGGCCAAAGCGGCATCATCTATTGCCTCTCCCGCCGCTCGACCGAGCAGACCGCGGACTACCTGCGCGAGCACGGCGTGAGCGCCCGCGCCTACCACGCGGGCATGGAAAGCAGCCAGCGCACGCGCGTGCAGGACGCCTTTCGCTGCGACGAGGTGGACGTCGTGGTGGCCACCGTCGCGTTCGGCATGGGCATCGACAAGTCCAACGTCCGCTATGTCATCCACCGCGACATGCCCCGCTCCATCGAGGGCTACTACCAGGAGATCGGCCGCGCCGGCCGCGACGGGGTGCCGAGCGACTGCGTGCTGTTCTATTCGTGGGCCGACGTCATCGGCTATGACCGGCTGGTCGAGCAGAATATCGAGCTGTCCGATGACTTAATCGCGCGCCACCGGATGCGCGTGCGCGAGATGTTCCGCCTGGCGGAATGGCAGGAGTGCCGGCACCAGGCCCTGGCCGCCTACTTCGGCGAATCCATCGCGGCTTGCGGTTCGTCGTGCAGCGTGTGCGCCGGCTGGGACGTGGTGGCCGAGAGCAAGCCCATCCCGCGCAAGGGCAAGGGAAAGAAGACGCGCCGGCCTGAGCTCGCGTCGCAGCCCGAACCCACCGCGCCATCGAGTGACGAAGAAGCGCGCTTCATTGCCTTGAAGGCGCTCCGCCGCCGCATCGCGGACGCGCGCCACATGCCCGCCTACATCGTATTCAGCGACGCCACGCTCATCGCCATGGCCGAGCAGCGCCCGCGCACCGAGGAAGAGCTGCTCGCCATCCCCGGCGTCGGTCCGCGCAAGCTGGCGGCGTACGGCGAGGCGTTCCTGGCGCTGCTGCGCGAGGGGTGAAGGGCCGACGCCGTCGCGTTGGCGTAGACGGGCTTTGCCCGTCGGAGCCAGAGCGCGGGAGAGTTTGGGAACCCTCCCAGGGTTCCCATTACGATCGTCGGCCCGCGTAAGCTGGCGGCGTACGGAGAGGCGTTTCTGGCGCTGCTGCGGGAGACATGAGCCCTACTGCGGCACGGTCAGCGGGTTGGGGTAGTTGCCGGTCAGGAACAGGATCGAGTAGACGCCCAGCGACTCCTGGAAATAGTGATCGTTCTGGAGAGTCGTCGAGATCGACTCCTCGATGGCTTCCTGCCGGATGCCGCTGGTGGTCTTGCCGCCGTCGTCGAACAGGGTGATGTACGGGCACATGGCCAGGTTCACGGTGTAGGAGTTGTGGCCGAGGGCCGGGTCGCAGCCGCCAGCCGGGGTAGTCCCATCCGTCCCCAACTGGTCGCAGATGGTCGAGAACCGGTTAGCATTGGGCTCGGGCGGGTTGTTCTTGTAGAAGTTCGAGTAGAACTCCTGGATGTTGTCCATCTTGGCCTGGATGCGCGACTTGCCTCCATAGTGGGTGGAGGAGTTGGCCTTGTTCTCCGGCAAATTGGTATTGTTGCCGAACCAGGCCGCGTCGATGCCCAGGCGCCAGAGCGCGCGGCCCCACTCGTAGGGACCACCGCCAGGATTGGCGCTGCACGGAGTCTTGATGTCGCCCTCGTCACCCATGAGGCCCGGGTGCACGCCACTATCGTCATAGCAGCGTTCCACCAGTTCCCAGACGGTCTCGGCGGTCTTGTACCAGAAGTCGTGGTGAGTCTGGCCGTTCGCGGCGTTGGCGCCGCCCGACGGCGGGTGCGCGGCCATGAAGTCGCCGAACACGCGGAAATAGCCCGGCGGATAGTAGTCCACGTAGACGTTATTTACCGTCTTGGGATCGTAGTCGCAATGGTTGGCGTCCTGGCAGTTCTTATTGTGGCTATCACCCGCGCTCGGGTAGTTGAAGCCGTCGCCGTACTTGGCGTTGACCTCGCACTCCATCCGGGTGAGCCAGTCGGTGGCGGCATCGGTGTAGTCACTAGGCCATTGCAGGGCTCCGAAGACCAGGCCGATTGCGATGTCGACGTCACCGTCGAAGGCGCTGTCACGGTTGCCGCCGCTGGTGGCGAACGAGTCGAGCTGCTGGCAATCGCCGGTGCTTTGCCACATCCAGCCCATGAGTCCGCAGTACCTCGCCTCCGACCTGAAGTGGCGCACGAAGTTCCACAGCTTACCGAACAGATCCTTGTCCCCGATGGCTGCCGTGATGGCCATGCCATAGCCCTGCCCCTCGCTGACGGTGCCTTTGGGGTTGTCGCTCCAGACCATGGCAGTGCCCGTGCCGCAAGCGTCAGCATCGTATTTGACCCAGTTCTGCTTCCACAACTGGTAGCGCTCCCACACGAAAGCGTTGAATAGATCCTGGACCGTGGCGTGATCGGGATAGATGTACGCCAGCGATCCACCGTACGGGTACATGTAGCCCGTCTTGCTGTAGGGGAACCAGGCCCCGTTGCCGAAGCCCACGGTCACCGGCGTGGCCGGCGGCTTGGGGGCACACATGCTGTCGTTCCACACGCCGGTGGCCGACCAGTCGCCGTTGCTGCCGTCGGGATAGTAGTCGAAGACCTTGAAGTTGGGCGGATCCACCGAGCGTGGGATGTCCGGCTTGCCGTAGTACCAGCGGATCCAGTACTCCTTGGGCGTTGCCGGCAGTGGCCAGGGTTGGACCGTATTCCACTCGGTAGGAGTGTGCAGCTTGTCGACCGCGCGCCAGGTGGTGCTCGCGCTGAAGGAGGAGTCGGGCACCGGGCATTCGAACCACGGGCGATCCTGCTCGCGCTGGCAGATGACCTTGAGGGCGTTGCCGGGGCCGTTCACCTCCAGCTCGATCCACTTGGGCATGAGCGACGGCTTGGGGAACATGGTGAAGGTCTTCTGCCCGGCCCAGATATAGCGGAAGTGGACGGTGTGATAGCCGCTGGGCTGCAGCGGGCTGCAGGGGTCGATCGGCTTGACGTCGCCACCGCAGCTCTGGTAGCCGGGGCCGGGGTTCGACGTGTAGACGAAGTAGGAGTTCGTCTGCAGCGACCAATCCATGCACTTGGTGGTCGAGGCGATGGTGTTGTCGGGAGCGCCGGCGTAGGCGATCCAGTACTCGTTGGCGGTGCGGGGAGGAAGCTGGATGCTGTTGGTGTAGAGGTTCTTGGAGTCGTCCGGGTAACGGAAGACGATCTTCGGAATGGTGCCGCTGGTCGGCCAAGCGCTGTTGGGGATCATCACGTAGTACCAGGGGCAGGTGCCGTCCTGGAACTCGAGGACCGCCACCATCTCGCAAGTCAGGCCGACGACCTTGAGGCTCGAAGGATAGGGTGGAACCGTGAAGCCCATCGTGCTGGCGAAATTGAGCGGGCAAGCCGAGCCTGGGTACGGCGTATTCGGATCCGCCGGGTCGTTCCACGGCCAGCGGAAGTGCACCTTGGTGTAGCCGTCAGGGATGGTTTCGTCAGGCGGCGTGCCGACCTTGCAGGCGGGATGGGTCAGCTTGCCGCTGTCCGACGTGATGTTCCACTTGGTGCTGCCGACGGGTACGTCGGAGGCGCTGTAGTCGGCTTGCAGCGTGCTCGACGAACCGTCGTATTCGATCCAAATGTCGGAGCCCTTGGTGTACGCGGAGATGTTGAAGTTGCCCGACTGGCCGCTGTTCGCGCACCCGTCGGCGCCGATGGGCTTGACCTGGATCTTGGGGATGGTGTTGGGCAAACAGGCCGAGTAATAGGTGCAATTTGCGCCGTCGACGCGGGCGCCGTAGGTCGTCCAGTTGCTGGGATCGATGAATTGCACGCCCGTGGGCGGGGCGGTCATGGTGTTCATCGTGGGATCGACCGACGAGGACCACACGTCCCGGAAATGGACGCGGACCAGCCCAGCCGGGCACTTGAGGTTCTCCGTGGGCGGAACGTCCGGGGCCAAGTCCGGGCCCAGGTCCGGCGCCAGGTCAGGAGCCTTGGCCGCGTCGGGCGTGGCGCCGCCGGCTCCCGTCGCGCCGCCGGTTCCCGTCGCGCCGCCTGCGCCGGTCACGCCGCCGATTCCCGTTGCGCCGCCTGTGCCGATCGCGCCGCCTGTGCCGACGGCGCTGTCGGGCAGACCGCCGAGCGTCACCGTCGTGAAAATCGTGGTCGGCAGTCCCGCGTCGGTCAGTTGGACCGGCGGCGGCGGCGGCACCGACGGTGGGTCGATGACCACCACCTCGGGATCCCCTGATTTGACGAGGAGGTGCGAGTTACACCCCGCCAGCAGCAAAACCATGCCCGCGACAAGCAAGTCCGCGCGCGCGTATGTCCATCCGGTTCGCTTCATTGGAAGTTCCCCAAGCATAGAGGTTTCGGCCGCCCGTGGCCGAAAAAACCAGCGAAAGACTAACCCAAGCTTACCACACTGTAACGGCCGTCACGCCGCGCATAAACCGCGACGCGATCGCGACGGTGATGTCGCGAAACGACATTGCAAAGATGCCACCGCGAAGCACAAGAAGTGCAAATAGAGCGCGAAGACCAGTGGGGAATGGGTTGGCGCACTTGGCCCAAGTTTTGCCTTACGACCAACCCAGGGTGCC
This sequence comes from Myxococcales bacterium, assembly GCA_003136095.1. Lineage (GTDB taxonomy): Bacteria > Myxococcota_A > Polyangia > Fen-1088 > Fen-1088 > Fen-1118. Next base: position 15,560 of record PNBO01000283.1, on the reverse strand, counting down.
GCAAGTGTCGACCACGAACTGTCTCTCTCTTGTGCTGAAAACCGCGATCCCCAGGTTGGCGCTTGCGGCCCCTATTTAGATGGGAACCCTGAGAGGGTTCCCAACCCCTCCCGCGCTCTGGCTACGCCGGGCAAAGCCCGGCTACGCCAACGCGATCGATGGGAACTGCGAACGGGTGCGCTGACAGCAAGGCTGGCACGCTCCGCGAGCGCCTACACCTCGTTGCGGCGGACCGAGACCGCCAGGCGCGCGACGCTCTTCAAGACGTGCGGCACGCGCTTGAGCAGGTTGATCGACGGCGGCCGCTTCTCGTGCACCGCGAAGGGGATCTCGACCACCTTCTTCTTCTCCCGGTGGGCGCGGATCACGAATTCGCTGGCGAACACGTCGCGGTCGAGCATGCAGCGCTTGGCGGTTTCCAGCAGCACCTCGCGCTTGAAGGCCTTGAGCCCGTGCGTATCGGTACCGCGGTAGTGGCACACCGCACGCAAGAGGCCGTTGTAGACCTGCGTTCCCAGCCGGCGCACCATGGGCCGCTGGTCGTTCGATCCCACCATGGCCTTCGAGCCCACGACGAAATCGGTGTCGGTGCGTTCGAGCAAGGCGAGCGCCCGCGCGTAGAACTCGGTGTCGCACAGGTCGATCTCGTCGCAGATGACGATCTTGCCGCGCGCCGCGAGGATGCCGGTCTTCATGGCCAGCCCGTAGTTGGGCTCGCCGACGGAGAGCAGGCGAACGACCGGGTACTCGGCTTCCAGCTCCTTGCCGATCTCGACGGTGCGGTCGCGCGAGCCGTTCTCGCACAGGAGCAATTCGTAGGAAAAGCCGAAAGGCCGCAGCTTCTCGCGCAGCTCGAGCACGGAGCCGCGCAGGATGCCTTCCTCGTTGTAGATGGGAATGACGATGGAAACGTCGGGCGGCGGGTTGGCGGCTTTGGGGGTCATGGGCTTTCTCCTGGGATCTTGCCGGCGATGGTCGCGGCAACCTCGCGCCCGGCGAGCAGCGCGTCCTCCATGGCATTGTANNAAGATCTCGCTGGTCGCGGCGTAGTAGTTGTCGTCGAACACCACGTAGGCGTAGTCGATCTCGCGGGCATCGGCGAAGAGCACGTCGGCGGACGAGGCGATGGCCCCCATCTCGGCCAAGCCCTGCGCCGAGGCGCGCACGGTGGCTTCGGTCACGGGACCGCGGTCGGCCAGCTCGACGTAGAACGCGCCGCCGCCGGGCGGGGCCATGCTCGCCGTGGCATTGCTGTAGATGCCGACGCGGTAGAAGGGGAAGCGCTTCTCGGGCACGTACACCCAGTGCCAGTCCGCCAGCGGCCGGGTGCGCGTGGCCAGGTCCAGGTAGCGCAGGGTCGTGCAGCGCAGTTGGCTGGCGCGCGTTTCGATCTCCTTGGGCAGCCCGGGCATGCGCTTGAGCAACTCGGGCAGCGGCAACGTCGCGACCACCGCCGAGTAGGGCATGCGCTCGCCACCGACCACCACCTCGCGGCGCTGGTGGTCGAGCTGGTCGAGGCTCGACCGCGTGTGCACGTGCGCCGGGTCGAGGCGCCCGGCCAGGGCCCGCGCGACGGTCTGGATGCCGCCGCGCTTGGGATACGCGAAGGTGGCGTTGTAGCCCAGCGTTCCCGCGTTGGCGCCGACGGCGCCGGCCACCACCTGTTCCAGGTTGGGCAGGGGCACGAAGCGCGAGCACCAGGCGGCCGTGATCTCCCGCGGCGACACGCCCCACAGGCGCTCGTTGTAGGGGATCATGAAGTGCTTGGAGATGCCATTGCCGAAGTGGCGCAGGCAGTATTCCTCGAAATTCTTGGGCTCGGCCGTGGTTGGCTGGAGCTTCGCCTCGATCACGCCGAGCAGGCATTCCTTGACCACCTCGGGCGGCAGGCCAAAGAGGTTGGCCTGGAAGGGATAGAGTGTGGTCGCGCCGTGGGAGAAAATGCGTGCCCGCCGCTCGACCTGGAGCATTTGGTCGGGCAGGATTTCGCCGACCAGCTTCTTCATCCCGGCGTCGCGCAGATGCAGCCAGTGGCCGGTGCGGTCGAAGAAATAGCCGTCGCGCTCGCGCGTGACCGCCAGCCCGCCTAGGTGCTCCTCCCGCTCGAACAGCACCCACGGTCGCCGCAAATGGATGGCGGCGGAGATCCCGGTAAGACCCCCGCCCAGGATGACGACCTTTGGCGCTGCGCTGCTCACAGGACGGCTCGAAGGGGTCTGACTATCACGCGGAACCCGCGAACGCCAAGCCCGGAGCACTCCTCGCAGCCCAAGGTTGCATTCGTAGCCTTGAGGGAATAAACCTTGGCCACGATGTTGTCGCCTCTCCGTCGCAGACTCTCTTCGGCGCCCATGATGTTTTCTCTGCCCGCGCTGGGGCTGCTCGCGGCGCTTACCGGTTGTTCCAAGTCGCAGTCGGGCAGTGGGCCCAAGGGGCGCCCGGCGCCCTCGGTCGTGGTCGCCAAGGTGGTCGCCCGCGATGTGCCGATCGAGGTCGTGGCCCCCGTGGATCTGCGTCCGCTCGAACAGGCGGACGTCGGCTCGAAAGTGCTGGGCTACGTGGACGCCATCTTCGTCGAGCGCGGGGATCGGGTGAAGAAGGGCCAGATCGTCGCGCTGGTGCGGCCGAGCGACCTGCCCGACCAGCTTGCCGCCGCGCGTAGCAGCATCGGGCAGATCAAGGCCCAGGCCGCCCTCGCCCGCACCAACTTCGACCGTGCCAACAAGCTCGCGCCCTCGGGCGTGGTCAGCCAGCAGGAGCTGCAGTCGGCCTCGGCTGCGCTGGCCTCGGCAGAATCCTCCGAAGCGTCCATGCAGGCCCAGATTTCCGGTTTGGCCATCCGCCTCGGCGAGACCCGCATCACCTCGCCCATTACCGGCTACGTCTCGGCGCGCCGGCTGGACCCGGGCGCCCTGGTCGGACCGCCTGGTGGCGGCGCCATCATCACCGTGGTGCGCATGGACCGGCTACGCGTCTTTCTGACCCTCAACGAAACCGACGCCATGGGTGTCGTGATCGGCATGGATGCGCACGTCGAGCTCGACGCGGTTCCGGGCCGCAGCTTCACCGGCAAGGTCGTGCGCGTGGCGCCGTCCTTCGATCCGCTCACGCGCACCCTCGAGGCCGAGGTCCAGCTGCCCAATGACGCGGGCGAGTTGCGCCCCGGCATGTACGGGCGTGGCTCGATCCGGCGGGAAACCCATCCGAACACCGCGGTCCTCCCGGTCAACGCGGTCCAAATCTCATCGACGCAGAAATACGTGTTCGTGCTGCATGACACCAAGGTCGAGCGCCGGGCCATCACGACGGGAGCCGAGGTCGAGGACGGAACCCTGCTCGAGGTTCGCTCCGGCCTCGCAGCCGGCGAGGAAGTGGTCATCGCCGGCGCCGACAGCCTGGCCGACGGAGCAACGGTCCGGGTGATGCGCGACGTGGACCCCTACACGGGCGCGCCCACCGTCGCGGGCGCGGCAAATCCCCCCGGCACGCGGCCCGCCGCCGGTCCTGCCCCCAAGCAAAACTAGCCGAGGACGGCCGGCACCATGTGGCTCACACGACTCGCGCTGAAGAATCCGGTCTTGATCCTGATGATGTCGCTCATGCTCGTCGTGCTGGGCGTGGTTTCCCTGAACCGGCTTTCTGTCGATCTGTTCCCAGACATCACCATCCCGGTTATTCGCATCGCGACCTTCTATACCGGCGCCGGCCCGGCAGACATCGAGAAGTCGATCACCCAGCCCATCGAACGCGCGGTAAGCGCGGCGCCCGGCGTGGACCGGGTTGAAAGCTCGTCCAAGCAAGGCGTCTCGCTCATCAGCGTGTGGTTCAACTACGGTACCAACCTCGACAACGCCCAGTTCGAGATTTCTCAGCGCATCTCCCAGATTTTGAACATCCTGCCGCCAGGCATTCAGCAGCCGTTCATCATTAAATTCGACATCACGAACATCCCGATTCTCTCGGTGACCGCTACCAGCGACTCACTCGACGAGAAGCAGCTCTACGATCTGGCCTACAACACCATCGAGCCACAGCTCGAGCGCATTTCCGGCGTGGCCAGCGCCTCGGTGGGGGGCGGCAAGGTTCGCGAGATCGAGGTCATGGCGAATGCCAGCGCGATGCGGGCACGCGGGGTTGGCATCCTCGATCTCGCCAACTCGGTGCGCATGTCCAACCTGCTCTTGCCCAGTGGCAGCCTGCGCGCCGGCGATCACGACTACAACGTGTTCACCAACACCCAGGTTCCCGACGTGCGCCCCTTGCGCAACGTGGTGGTGCGCTCGACCGCAGCCACGCCCGGCCAGGCGCAAGGCGTGGTTCGCGTTGGCGACGTGGCCACGGTCGAGGATCTCACCGCGGACCAGACCGAGATCGTGCGGGTCAACGGTCAGCGTGGGGTCTATTTGCGCGTTCTCAAACAGCCCGGGGCCAACACCATCGCGACCGTGGACGCGGTTCGCGACGCCATCTCCAAGCTGCGCGGAGTGCCGGCCAACGTGCAGCTCAACACCTCGTTCGACCAGTCGAAGTACATCCGATCGGCGGTGGCGGCCTTGCAGCACGAGGCCCTGCAAGGCGGCCTGCTCGCCATCCTGGTGATTCTCATCTTCCTGATGAACATCCGCGCCACCGCCATCATCGCCGTGGCCATTCCACTTTCCATCGTGGCCACGTTCATGCTGCTCTTCTTCACGAACCAAACCTTGAACGTGTTCACCCTGGGCGGCCTCGCCCTGGGCGTCGGTCGGCTGGTCGACGACTCGATTGTCGAGCTGGAGAACATCCATCGCCACCTCGCGTCCGGACAGAAGCGCAAGCAGGCCGTGCTGCTGGCCGCGCAGGAGGTCGCGATGCCGATCCTGGTATCGACCATCACGACCATCGTGGTCTTCTTTCCGGTGCTCTTCATGCAGGGCATCGCCCGCTACCTCTTCCTGCCCCTGGCGCTGACCATCGCCTTCGCGTTGACCATGAGCTTCTGGATCTCGCGAACCGTGACGCCGCTGCTTTGTTACTACTGGCTCAAGGAAGGCCGCCCGGAACACAAGCCGAACCGGGTCGCCGCGGCCGTGACCGGCGCCTTCGACCGGGTCGACGCAGCCTACGCCCGCACCTTGCGCTGGGTGCTCGCGCACCGACTGGTCACCATCGTGGCCATCGCCGTGTTCTTCTTTGGCAGCTTGCAGCTCCGGCGTCTGATCGGCAGCGAGTTCTTCCCCGACACCGACGAGTCGCAGTTCAGCATCACCTACAAGGCCCCCATCGGCACGCGGGTGGAGCGGACCGAGCAAGTCACGCAGCAGATCGAGAAGATCGTTCAAGACCAACTTGCGCCCATCCGTAGCGGCGGCAAGGAATTGCCGATCTATACCACCGTGCTCACCGACACCGGCCTGCCCGTGGGCCGAACCGCGATCTTCAGCGCCAACACCGGCACGCATTCGGCCAGCTTGCAGGTGAATCTGCTGCCCAGGGTCGACCGTCCACTCTCGGACGTGGCCGCGGCGGAGAAGGTTCGTGCCGCGCTCAAGGACGCGGTGCCGGGAACGCAGCTCTTCTTCTTCATCGGCGGCATCGTGAAGCGCATCCAGAACATCGGGGCGACCGCGCCCATCGACGTCGAGATTCTAGGGTACGACTTCGAGGCTGGCTCGACCTTCGGCAAAGAGCTGATGGCCAAGATGCGGGCCCTGAGCGACGCCCAGGGACGGCCACTGGTGACGGATGTGCAATCCTCGCGCGAGGAAAACAGCCCTGAATTCGACGTCATCGTGGATCGAGAAAAGGCGGGGCTACTCAACGTGTCGGAACAGGACGTCGCGCAGACCATCCTGGTCAGCCTGCTCGGCAACACGCAGATTACCCCGGTGCCCTACACCGATCCGAAGACCGGCAACGAGTACTACATCAACGTGCGCATGGACGACAACAGCCGCGGGCACGTCTCGGATCTGGGTGATCTCTTCGTGCGCACTCCCGCCAACGGCATCGTCAACGTGGATACCCTGGCGCGCATCGAGCGGCGCAGCGGCCCGGTCATGATCGACCGCAAGTACCTGCAGCGCATCGTGCACGTCACCGCCAACATCGCGCCCGACTCGGACCTCGGCGCGGCCAGCGAAGCGGTACAGAAGATCGTCGACCAGTCACGCCCGCCGGAAGGATTCCTGGCGACCCTGGGCGGGCAGACAGCGGAACAAAAGAAAGCCTTCCAGGGCCTCATCTTCGCCGCCATCATGGCCCTCTTGCTCGTGTATATGGTGATGGCCAGCCAGTTCAAATCGCTGATCGACCCGCTGGTCGTCATGTTCAGCGTGCCGCTCGGGGTGTCGGGGGTGTTCATCGCCCTTTACCTCACGGGCACCAAGCTCAGCGTGAACAGTTTCATGGGCATCATCATGATGGTCGGCATCGTGGTGTCGAACGGCGTGCTGCTGGTCGACTTCACCAACACGCTCAGGAACCGGGGCAAGGAGATAATCGACGCGACCATCCAGGCGGGCCGCACGCGTCTGCGACCCATCATGATGACCACTATCGCGACCATCTTCGGCCTGCTGCCCATGGCCCTGGGTATCGGCGAGGGCAGTGAGACCAACTTGCCGCTCGCCCGCGCGGTCATCGGCGGCTTGGTCGTGTCCTCATTCTTCACCCTGTTCCTGGTGCCCGCGCTCTACACCGTATTCGAGCGCTTCGCCAAACGCCGCGCGCCCCACGAAGACGACGATGACGAGGTGCCCGCGCATGCGTAGAGGTTATCGGCGATCCGCAGTTGGCTTTCTCGGGCTGCTGGTTATCGGCTGGGCGCCTAAGGCGCAGGCGCAGGACAAACCCGCCATCCGCCCCATTCCGCAGCTGATGGAGGTTGCACCGGAAACCGGCCAGGCCGCCGAGAAGATTTCCCTGACTGAGGCGGTACGCCGTGCACTTGCACGCAACCCGACCGCGGTGGTCGCGATGCAGGAAATCAGGCGCGCCGATGCTTTGCTCGTAGAGGCGCGCGCGGTTTCGATGCCGTCGCTGATGGTCAATGGACTTCTAACTCGTCTCGACGCGAACCGAGTGTTCGGCACCAATGTCATCTCCGCCCAAAATCAACAGGCCGCAAACTTGCTGCTCAACGTGCCGCTCGTCGCGCCGCGCTCCTGGACGCAGTGGTCGGAAGCTTCGGCGGGGTTCGAGTCGACCAAGGCCACGAGCGAAGACACGCGCCGAACCCTTGCGGTCACGACCGCGCGCGCCTACCTGGCCATCATTTCGCTCAAGCGTCAGGTCGACATCAACGCGCGCTCGGTAGCCAACGATCGCTCGCATTACGACTACACCCACACCCGCTTCGCCGGCGGGGTCGGCAACCGCGTCGACGAAGTCCGGGCCGCGCAGCAACTCGCCGCCGACCAAGCGCTGTTTTCCGCCAGCTTTACCTCACTGGCGCGGGCGCGCGAGGCGCTCGGGGTTCTGCTCGGTGAAGACAAGCCCGTGGACACGTTCGACGACGTGAGCCTGCCCGACGGCAGTACGAATTTCGACGACGCCGCGTCTCGCCGCCAGGACGTGCTGGCCGCCAAGGCACGGGCGCTGACCGCGGAAAAGATCAGGAAGGACAGTTGGACCGACTTCATGCCCGCACTGAACGGGCAGTTTCAGCCTTTCTTCCAGCATCCCAAGACCCTCACCTTGCCCGAAACCGGCTGGCAGGCCTTCCTGGTGCTCAGCTTTCCCCTCGTCGAGGGCGGCATTCGTGTCGGACAAAAGCGTGAGCGCGATGCCCTGCTCGCCGAGGCCCGTGCCCAGTACGACGGCCTTCTGCGCCAGACGCGCTCCGATCTGCGTGTGGCCGCCGAGGAGGTCCGCCGTGCCGACGAAGCCATGCGTTCCGCGCAAGCCGCGGCGGACTTGGCGCATCAGGCCCTGGATCTGGCGAATCTCGCCTACCATGCGGGCGCCACCACCAACATCGAAGTCATCGACGCCGAGCGCCGGGCGCGCGACGCCGACAGTGCGGTGGTCATCGCCGAGGACAACGTCCGCCAGGCCCGCCTCGATTTGCTGGTGGCGGCTGGTCAATTCCCGTAAGGACCGAGAGCGCAGAGGGGGAGGGGAACACAGAGAACGAAGGCGGTGGGTCCAGAGCTTCTCCGTGCCCTCCTCCGCCTCCGCGCCCTCCTCCAGTCCTAGTTGTTCTGTGCGCCTTGACTCACCCAGGTCTGAAAAAGTTGCTTGTTCGCGGTCGAGAGCGCGCCCGTGGGAGGCATGATGCCGCTCTGGATGGCGCTATTGGCGAGGCTGGCGTTGGCCTTAACGTCCGTGTAGTTGTCGAGGATGATCCCACCCGACGCGACGGAGCTTGCATGGCAACTGTAGCAGTTCGCCGCGAGGAGCGGAGCGATCTGCTTGCCATAGCTGACCTGCGCCGTGGTGTCCCCGCTGGACCCGGTGTCCTTCGAGCCGCTGTCGCGGCCGGCGTCGACTGGCGAACCGCTCGTGCCCCCGCTCGCCATTCCTCCGGTCCCGGTGCTGCCGCCCGTGCCCCGAGCCGTGGTGCCGCCCGTGCTCGTCGCGCCGCCACTGCCCGTCGTGCCGCCGCCGCCCGTCGCGCCGCCACTGCCCGTCGCGCCGCCACTGCCCGTCGTGCCGCCGCTGCCTGTCCGGCCCCCCGTGCCAGTCTCGGTAGAGCCGCCGGTCGAGCTTCCCGCCGAACCGCCGTTGGCGGCGCCGCTCGAACCGCCCGAGCCTGCGATCGTGGAGCCGCCCGTGGCCGCCGGGCCGGTATCCGGTTCTGGTCCGGGCCCCGAGGGCGCATAGCGACAGCCAAGAAGGGAGATGGCGACGATGAGAATGGTCTTCTTCATGGGTGCCTGGTGCCTCGGCGCCCGCGCGAGCAGGCATCGTGCGGGAGAAAATCGCGTCTGAAATGCCGGAATGCGGTCGTCGCAGGCGATTCCCGCGAGTCCCACAGCCTGGCAATCACTCGGATGCGGTAAGTCCTGTTTTGGTCGCAGCGGTTGGGCGGGCGCCTCATGATCCACGTCACAGGACGGCCCACCGCCCCGAGTGCGATACCGTGAGCGCACGCACGGCAGCCGCGGCCGGCGCGCGCGGGACCAAATCGCCCGGGCAAATCGCGTGCAATCCTGCGCGAAGTCGTACAAACTCAGTGCGGCAAGCAGTACGTAGGAAAGGAAGTACACCCATGGCTATCCGCGGACTCAACGTGGCAGCGTCGAACCTACTCGCCGGCCTTCGCTGCCTCCCCTGCGTCCTGGTTGCCGGGCTGGGCATTCAGGCCGGCGCATGCGCGAGCGCCACGGTCGGCGCCGGCAGCCTCCCCGACGCGGCGCCGGCGGACACCACCGCCGCCGGCGGCTCGGGCGGTACCGGTGGCACCGGCGGCAAGGGTGGCGCCGGCGGTGCCGGCGGCACGAGCACCTCCACGGCTGGGGTTTGCGATCCGTTCACCAACTCGGGTTGTGGGTCCAGCCAGAAGTGCACGGCACTTCAACAGAGCAACAGCACGTTGGCCTTCGGCTGCGACACCAAGGGCAGCAAAGCCGAAGGCGATAGCTGCAACCAAACCGTGACGGGAAGCTCGCAGACGGACGACGACTGCGGCAGCGGACTGGCCTGCTTCTCAATCGGCGGCGCCGCGGCGATCTGCCACCGCATTTGCCCGACTTCGGGAACCGCCAACGCTTGTCCCGCGAACGAGTTGTGCGGCTTGCGCATCAGTGCGATCGACAGCCTTGGCTTCGCCTTTTGCCGCGCGGTCGTCACCTGTCAGCCGCTCGAGCAGAAAGGATGCCAGACGGGCGAAGGCTGCTACTTCTCGACTTCGGGCAGCTACACCGGCTCGTTGTGTGCCAAGGCGGGAACCAAGCAGCCCGGCGACGCCTGCACGGCCTCCAACGACTGCGAACCGGGCAGCACCTGTCTTCTCGTCGGCGCCGGCATCTGCTCTTCGTTCTGTTCGATGGCCAGCGGCGGCACCCCAAGTTGCTCCGGCGCCAGTACGGGGGGCGATACCTGCGCCGCCTTGGGCGGCCCGTCCGACGAGCCGAACCTGGGCAGTTGCCGGCAGCAACCGTAGCCTGCTTCGGCTCTTGACGATCTAATTGGGAACCCGGGGAGGGTTCCCCTGTAAGTCGTTCATGCTATCTTGCGCCCATGCTTCCTTACCGCGCTCACTTCCGCTGCATCGCCCGCTGCGAGGGTCAGTACGGCCTCGACCTGGTCATCTACCGCTGTCCCAAGTGCGGCAACTTGCTCGAGGTCGTCCACGACATGGAGGCGCTCAAGCAACACTCCGCCGACGAATGGAAGGAGGTCTTCGAGGGCCGCTTCATGAGCAGCAAATGGCCCTACGGATCGGGCATCTGGGGCAAGCGCGAATGGGTCCATCCCGGCATTCGCGACGAGAACATCGTGTCCATGTTCGAGGGCGGCACCAATCTTTTCTGGGCCCAGCGCTACGGCAAGGAGTTGGGTGTCGAGGAGCTGTGGGTCAAGATGTGCGGCAACTCGCACACCGGCTCGTTCAAGGACCTGGGCATGACCGTGCTTATCTCGGCGGTCAAGCAGATGATCGCGGACGGCAAGGAGATCTCGGCCGTGGCCTGCGCCTCGACCGGTGACACCTCGGCGGCCCTGGCCGCCTACGCGGCGGCAGCCGGCATCCGCGCCATGGTCATCCTGCCGCGCGGCAAGATCTCGACGGCGCAACTCGTGCAGCCCCTGGCCAACGGCGCCTCCGTGCTCGCCCTCGATGGCAACTTCGACGACTGCATGGCCATGGTGCAACGCCTGGCCACCGAGGAAGGCGTCTACCTGGCCAACAGTATGAACTCGCTGCGCGTCGAGGGCCAGAAGACGGTGGGCATCGAGATCGTGCAGCAGTTCGACTGGGAAGTCCCCGACTGGATCATCATTCCGGGCGGCAACTTGGGCAACGTCAGCGCGCTCGGCGCCGGCCTCAACATGCTCTACGAGCTGGGCTTGGCGACGAAGCGGCCGCGCATCGCCGTGGCCCAGGCCGAAAACGCCAATCCCCTTTACACCGCCTACAAGAACGGCTTCGAGCACTTCGAGCCCATGGTGCCGCAGACCACGCTGGCCTCGGCCATCCAAATCGGCCGTCCTGTCAGCGTGGCCAAGGCGATCAAGACGCTGAAGGAATTCAACGGCGTGGTCGAGCAGGCCAGCGAGACCGAGCTGGCCGACGCCGCAGCCCGCGCCGACAAGACCGGCATGTTCAATTGCCCGCACACCGGCGTGGCCCTGGCGGCGCTCGAGAAGCTGGTCGCGGCCGGCACCATCAAGAAATCCGAGCGCGCCGTGGTCATCAGCACCGCCAGCGGTCTCAAGTTCACCGACTTCAAGGTTGGCTACCACGAATCGAAGCTGGCCGCGGTGCCAGTCGCCAAGTACGCCAACCAACCCGTCGAGCTGCCCAACGACTACACCGCGGTCCGCGACCAGGTACGGCGGCTGCTCAAGAAGTAATCGCGGCGGAATTGTCCTCTGGGCCAGGGACAGGCACGAGGTGGTCGACTTCCGCGCCCGCGTTCCCCTCGAATACTTCGCCCTGCAACCGGTCCTCCAGCGCGAGGCCGAGGGACTGCGCCGAGTCTTGGAGCGCTCCTGATGGTCCAGCTCGACGCCGTACGGGACAAGGATTGAGCTCGAAAGACAGCGCGGCCTTTGCGCTTACGCCCGTGATTTTGTAGATTGCCCGGCTCAACCAAGAAAGTCGGGCACCATCATGCAGATCGCACTCTTCGACACGACGCTTCGGGACGGAACCCAAAGCGAGGGGCTGTCCCTCTCGGTCGAGGACAAGATCAAGATCTGCCGGCTGCTCGACGGCTTCGGCATCCAGTACATCGAGGGTGGCTATCCCGGCTCGAACCCCAAGGATGTCGAGTTCTTCCGGCGCTCGCCCGAGCTCGGCCTCAAGCGGGCCAGGCTGACCGCCTTCGGCAGCACCCGCCACGCCAAGCGCGCGGCAGCCGACGACGACAACATGCAAGCCCTGGTCACCGCCGGCACGCCGGCCGTTTCCATCTTCGGCAAGACCTGGCTCCTACACGTCACCGAGGTGCTGGGTACCACGGCCGAGAACAACCTGGCCATGATCGCGGACAGCGTGTCGTTCCTGAAGAAGCACGGCAAGGAGGTCATCTTCGACGCCGAGCACTTCTTCGACGGCTTCCGCGCCGACCGCGCCTACGCGCTGGCCGCCGTGCGCGCCGCCGCCGACGCGGGGGCGGACTGGCTGGCCCTCTGTGACACCAACGGCGGCAGCCTGCCCAGCTTCATCGCCGAGGCGATCCGCGAGCTGAAAAAGGTGACCAAGACCGCCATCGGCATCCACGCCCACAACGACGGCGACATGGCGGTGGCCAATTCCTTGGCCGCGGTCGAGGCCGGCGCGACCATGGTGCAAGGCACCCTCAATGGCTGGGGCGAGCGCTGCGGGAACGCGAATCTCATCTCGGTGATTCCGGCGCTCCAGCTCAAGATGGGCCATACCTGCGTGCCCGACGCCAGCCTCAAGCGCTTGACTGAGCTGTCGCGGACCGCGAGCGAGCTGGCCAACATCCGGCCGCGCGCCCACGCGCCCTACGTCGGCGCCTCGGCCTTCTCCCACAAGGGCGGCGCCCATGTCGCCGCGGTGGAGAAGCTGCCCGCCTCCTACGAGCACGTCACCCCCGAATCGGTGGGCAACCAGCGCAAATTCGTGGTGTCCGAGCTTTCCGGCCGCGGCAACGTGCGCATGGTGGCGAAGGACCTGGGCATGGACGTGCGCGGCTACGAGCCCGCGCTGCTCTTGCGCGTCAAGGAGATGGAAAGCCAGGGCTACCAGTTCGAGGCCGCCGAGGGCTCGTTCGAGCTGATGGTTCGCCGTTCGCAGCCCGGCTACGCCGAGCCCTTCGAGGTTCTCGACGTGGTGGTCATCTCCGAACAGCGGCGCGGCAGCGAGATGTTCGTGGAAGCGACGGTCAAACTCAAGGTGGGTGGGGAGGTTTCGCACGTGGTGGCCGAGGGCGCGGGCCCGGTCGACGCCATGGATCGCGCCTTCCACAAGGCGCTCGACCAGCATTTCCCGCTTCTGCGCCAGGTCCTGCTCACCGACTTCAAGGTGCGCATCCTCGACCCCGAGGCGGCCACCGCCGCCAAGACCCGCGTCCTCATCGAGTCGCAGCTCCACGGCGACACCTGGAGCACCATCGGCGTCTCGCAGAACATGATCGAGGCCAGCTGCGAGGCCCTGCGCGACGCCCTGGAATTGCCGCTCGTCCGCGCGGCCGGGGCCGGCGCGAAGGGGTAGTACCGCGAGCACCGCGACCGGCGTTTCGCAAACCCCCCGTCGGCTGATAGAATTCGGCCACTCATGCTTTCTCGCTCTTCGAGTGTGGCGCGCCGGTGGCCGGGCCTCTGCGCCACGTTCTTGCTTCTGGGCTTCTCCCCCGTCTCGTTCGCGCAGCCCGCGGACGCGGCGCCCCCACCGGGCTACACCCCAGCGCCCGCCAATCCCGCACCGATCGCCTCGCCAGCGAACCAGCCCTATCCGGCGGATCTCTACGGCCCGGCGCCGGAGGCGCCACCGGTTTCAGCCCCGCCCGCGTCGAATGTGGCGGTGGTCAGCGCCCCCGCCCCCGAGAATCGGCGCCCGTACTCGCTCGGCGTCACCTTGGCCAACTCGATGGCGTCCGAGACCAATTCGACCTCGTTCGTGACCTCCCCGCTGCTCGAGGGCGCCTATGCCGTGCACCGCCACGTGCTGGTCGATCTCACGCTGGGCTTCGGTTGGATGATCGACAATCAAGGACTCGGTGAATCCACTTTCCGCGCCGGCAACCCCATGCTCTCGGGCTACTACCGTGACGAGGCTGGGCCATGGCGTTTTCAGCTGGGGATCGGCGTGACCGCTCCGCTGGCGCACGTGTCCCTGGGACCCGACGGGCGGCTCTACGAATCCCTCTACAACCGGACCCTCGCGGCGTGGGGAATGTGGAACCAGTGGCTGTGGCTGACGGATCGCATGGCGATGCCACTCACCTTGCGAGCCGGCTACACCTTCCCTTGCGGCACGGAGTTGGCCGTCGAAGTGGCCGATGCCTGGGTCTTCGGCGTAAGAGGCGAAGCCAGTGGAACCGACCTCATCGTCCAAGAGGCGATCGAGGTGCGTATCCCCATCGGCCTGCTCTTCACGTTGACCCCGCGCTTTCAGACGGTGCTGCTGCCCTCAGCCAGCATGGACCGTTGGCAGAGCGCGGCCGGCTTGCGCGGCACCCTCGCCACCAAGGCGGGACGTTTCTTCGCAGGCTTCCTGGTCAATCTCGACGAACCGCTCGTGGCGGCGGGCAGCGGAGCCCGCTGGGGCTTCCAACTCGGCAAGGAGGTCGACCTATGAGCCGCGCGCGTCGCCTGGCTTGGGTGGGCCCGTTGCTCGTTATGGCGGGCGCGGGCTGCAACCAGCGCGGCCTCGCCACCTGCGACATCACCCAGCACGCCTGCCAGGTGGATATCTACTACCGCATGCTCAACCTGCGCGGCGACGGCTACGATCCGTTCGGCGGGCTGCCGCCGGTCACGGTCATCACCGAGGACGAGTACCGCGCCATGCTTCTGGCCGACCAGGCAACCACGACCCCCAGCCCGGAGGAGTTGGCCTACGACAAAGCGCTCGAGCTGTTGCACTTCACCTCCCCGGCCGCTCCGCCGCCCGGAGACGGCGGCCTCGATGGCGGGGCCGGCAACCAAGACGCGGGCAATTCCAGCATCGACGACCAGGTTGCTCACATCTACGCGTTCTACGACCAGAACAGCAAGACCGTCACCGTGATCTCGCACCCCAACCAGACCGGAAGCCAACCGATCCTAACCGGAATGTACGTGCTCGCGCACGAGCTGGTTCATGCCCTGCAAGATCGAGAGCTCGACCTGAACCGGACGCACTTCTCCAGCTCCGACGATGTCCTGGCGTACAAGGGGATGGTCGAGGGCGACGCCCGCTTCTACGAGTACCTCTTCGACAACGACCTCCGCGTGATGCAGGGACTTGCCCCGGCAGATGCCTTGCAATGGCCGGACGACGAACTGGACTACGCGTACACCCACTTCGACGAGCTCGGCTCGCCACTCTTCGCGGCGGAGTACCTCATGTACCCCTTCGGCGCAAAGTACGAAGCCACGGCCTATCGCTCGGGTGGCAACGCCGCCGTCCGGCACGCCTATGCCAAGGAGCCCCAACACACTGTCGGTTTCATGGTCGGCCCGGATGGCCGTGTGCCGCCGGTCAGCTCGGGTGACGTAAGCGAGCCGCCGGTCGTATGTTCGCTGCTCACGACAAAGGGAGCCGTCGCAGAGCGGGATCAGATGGGCGCCGTGCCCATCTACGCCTTCCTGCGCGCCTGGGCCATGGACCACGCCACCGCGTTCGCCACGGCGCAGACCTGGACCGGCGACTACCTGCTGGTGCAGGCCACTGCCGACGTAGGCACGACCGCAGTGGCGTGGCGGCTCGAATTCTCTGCCGCCCCTGACGCCAGAATCGCTCA
>PNBO01000154.1 GCA_003136095.1 Myxococcales bacterium | reverse complement strand
TTCGCGGCGATGGCCGCGGCCTTGCCCTCGAACAGGTCGAGCAGCTCGGCGAAGCGTTGCACCACGGGCTTGCCCGGGAAGCGAAGCTGGAAGCTCTCTTTCGAGAACGTGCCGGCCACGCCCACGAAGGGCAGGCCCTCGACGACCGCGATCTCACCGTCGTGAAGCGAGTCGCCGATGAAAAGCATCTCGCCGCGGCCGACGCCGAAGGTGCGCTCGACCATCTGCACGTGCGGCCGACCCTTGGCAAGCCCGGCGCCGTAGCCCATCACCAGGTCGAAGGAAAACCCGGAATTCTTGGCGAAGGTTTCGACGTTCGCGCGACCGTTGTTCGACGAGACCGCGATACGCACGCCCCGGCCCTGCAGCTCGACGAGAGCCGCGCGGGTGTCGGCCGGCATGCGCGCGGAACCGCAGCGTGCCGGCTTGCTGGCCTCGAATAGATCCGACGCCGCCGGGTTACGCGAATCGCCGGGGAAGATGTCCTCGATCTGCGCGATGAAGGGCAGGCCGCAGGTGGCGAGATACAGCTCGCGCCCGAGCACCTTGGGAATGCCGTACATCCCGACCATGACCTCGGTCGCCAGATCGGCGAGCACGGGCATGGTGTCGATGAGCGTGCCGTCCAGATCGCAGAGCAGGACCTTGGGCAGGGCCAAGGTGGTGCGCGGTCGAGCCGGCGCGAAAACTCGGTTGGTCTGGCGAACTGTGGCGATGCCTTCCATTGCGTAAACCCTTCGTAGCAAGGCCAGCGCCAGGTGACGTCGCCGGCTAACTCATCGAAATCACTAGAACTAGACTGGGTGAGAGATGGTAGGTGTTAGGAATTCACCACCTTGGATGTTGGGCTTTGAACAGGGTTCTGGAGCGGGCCGACCCTGCGAGAACGTCACTTCGCTGACACGACCCCGCGCTGCTGTTATTCTCGCTCGGTGGCGTGCCCTCATTGCGGCGGAGAACATCCGGCCGAAACCAAGGAATGTCCAGTAACGGGGCGGGCAATTCCCCCCTCGCGCCCTGCCCTGGCGCCCGGTGAGCTCCTGGAGGGCAAGTACCAGATCAGGCGCGAGCTGGGACGCGGCGCCATGGGCGTGGTGTACGAAGCCCTGCACGTGTCGCTCGGCCGCCGCGTGGCGGTCAAGACCCTGCTCGAAGGCACGGGCGCCGACGTGGAGCTGGGCGCGCGTTTCGAGCGCGAGGCCCGGGCGGCGAGCGCCATCGGCCATCCCCATATCATCGATGTCTTCGACCTGGGTCGCACCAAGGACGGGCTGCTCTTCATGGTGATGGAGCTCCTCGACGGCAGTCCGCTCGAGGCCATCCTCCAGAAGACGCCCAGGCTGCCGCTGCCGCTCGCCCTCGACCTGATGAACCAGGTGTTAAGCGGCCTTGCGGCCGCGCACAAGAACGGCATCGTCCATCGCGATCTCAAGCCCGACAATATCTTCGTCATCAACACCGAGGAGCGGCCCAACTTCGTCAAGATCGTCGACTTCGGCATCTCGAAGATCCTCGGGCCGAAGCCAGCGGTGACCGCCGGCCCCGGCAAGTTCGCCGGCACCATGGTGGGCGCCATTCTTGGCACCCCGTATTACATGTCGCCCGAGCAGGCCATCGGCCAAGTGACGGCCATCGATCACCGCACCGACATCTACTCGGCCGGCGTCGTGCTCTACGAGATGCTGTGCGGCTGCACGCCCTTCGCGGGGAAGAACTACCCCGAGACGCTGGGACATATCCTCGAGGGTAAGTACAAGAAACCGAGCGAGCTGCGGCCCGACATCCCGCCCGAGGTGGAGGCAGCCATCGCCCGCGCCCTGTCTCGCGACATGGAGGCGCGCTTTCCGAGCGCGGCGGCCATGCGCGCCGAGATTTCGGCTGGCCAGGCGGAGATCACCCTGGCGCCCGTGCCCCTGACGGCTCCGGCCGGCGCCGCGCCGCCCGCCGCGCTCTCACCCGCAGCAGCGCCCGTGGCCCAGGACGGGGACCCCATCATCCTGCTCGACTCCGCTCCGCGGCCGCGGGCCGCCGGCCGGCGAGCCATCCAGCCCGGCGCGGATCCCTTCGCGCCACCGCCCGAGGGCGACGTGGCGCCGTTGCTCGCCGGCGATCTCGACCGGTCGGTGTCATCCCGCCCAAGCCACGCGGCGCGGCTGATGCCCGAACCCGAGCGTTTCGCGCCGGAGCCCTCGCCCCCGCCCGCGCTGCGAACGAGGGAACGGCCCGTACCGCCGCCGGAAGCCATCGCCCCGGCGCGGCGGCAAGCCGCCGCGGGAGCCACGCGCGAGCGCATGCCGGCGCCGCCCGAGCTGGAGCCCGCGCGCAAGAAGCACTCGTGGTTGCTTTGGGCTTGCGTTCTCGTCGTCCTCGCCGTGGCGGTCCGCTTCGCCTACGGCACCTTCGGTCCGGGCGGCAAGGCGCCCTTGCTTCCCCGGCTCGCTGGCAGCCAAAAGGTGACCCTAGTCGTGGAGCCCAAGGAGGCCAGCGTGCAGATCGACCACGTTCCGGTCGCCGCCGGCATCCTGCCCCTGGAAGCGGGCGCTCAGCGCGCGCGCATTCTGAACGCGGCCGCGCCGGGGCGAATCACGCGCCGATTCTCCTTCACCGTGAAACCGGGGATGACCCTGTCCGTGCGCCTCGGCCGCACCCTGGGCGCCCCCAGCCCGACCGATCCGCCGCCGCTGCCCGCCGAACTAGCCGCGGACTATCCGGACAGTCCCCGCCCGGCAGCCGAGATCGACGGTGCCTTCGCCAAGCTCGCCCGCTACGCGGATTGCCTGGCGCTCACGGACGACAACGCCGCAGACACCAAGAAAGGCCGCGGCCAGCCGCGGGACGAGCTGCTAGCCCCGTGTCGGCTTGCCGTCACCGAGGCCGCAGATACCGAGCCCGCCTTCCCCGAGCTGCAGACCGCGGCCGAAGCCTACCTCGGCGCGCTCCAGAAGGGGCAGAAACCGGAGGTTCTGGCCAGGATGGCGGGGGCGTTCCGCGCCGAGTACCTGGCCGTGCGCGCGGCCTGGCAGATGGAGGAGCTGTCCCGGCAGGGGAAGGACGAGGGCCAGAAGTCGGCCTGGCACATGCGCCGGGTGGCCCTGGCCGCGCAGGCCTGGCTGCGCAGCCGCAGGGCGACGCCGCCCAATCCGCAAGGCGTGGAAGAGCAGCGAGCGAAGCTGGACGAGGCTTTCTCGACGTTCATGAGCCACGTTCACACCACCCCACAGGCGCTCGCGCAGACGGGCGGCGCCACCGATTTCGTCGCGGCCGCGGAGGAGGTGGTGGCGCTCGCCAACGCCGCCGGCGGTCGCAAGGCCACGGAATTCTCGGCGCTCGACGCCTGCCGGAGGGTCTTGACTGCCTTCGACGCACTGGTGGTGGAGTAGCTAGTTATTGTCGATGGGAACCCTGAAAGGGCACCCCTACCCTCCCGCGATGCTTCGCTACGCACGGCGCTGGCAAAGCCAGCGAAGCGTAGGCTCCACACGCGCGTGCCCGCTGGCTTCGGCCCACATCGGCGCTATGCTCTCCGCCATGCGCAAAACCATCATCGTCATTTTCCTCTCCGCGCTCCTCCCCGTCGCCGGCCAGGCCAAGCCGAAGGGCATCACGGTCACGGTCAAGGACGCCAAGGGAGCCGACATGGGAACCGTCGACATCAAGCCAATGGGCTCGGGGGTCAGCCTCAAGCTCAATCTCAAGGGGCTCACGCCGGGCGAGCACGCCATCCATTTCCATCAGACCGCGAAGTGCGAGGGGCCGGACTTCAAATCGGCTGGGCCGCACTTCAACCCCGACAGCAGGAAGCACGGCCTGGAAAACCCCGAGGGCGCCCACGCGGGCGACATGCTCAACTTCACCGCCGACGACAAGGGTGCGGCCAAGGCCACCATCGTCAACAAGGGCGTCAACCTGGACGCGGACGCGCACTCGCTCTTCAGCAACGGTGGCACGGCCCTGGTGATCCACGCCAAGCCCGACGACATGAAGACCGATCCCGCGGGCAACGCGGGCGACCGCATCGCCTGCGGCGTGATTGTGAAGTAGGCCTCACGCCCCGCGCGTCGAGTAGCTCGAGTGCTGCTCGAGCTTCCAGGCCTTGATGAGGCCCACGTTCTTGGCCTCGAGCGGCTCCATTTCCTGGAACGGGGCCTGCTCGTGGTCCGGCAGGGTCTGGAAGTAGGTATTGGACACGACGATTTCGTGGGTCGCGGCCTGGGCCAGCAGGCGCGCGGCCAGATTCACCGCGTCGCCCACGATGCCGACGTGGCTGCGGCAGAACGGCCGGTAGAGTACGGACTGGATGTCGCCCATGGCCATGCCGATGTGCACGCCACCCGAGGGCTGGACGCGGTCGATCTCGCGCTGCCAGCGGTTCGACACCGAGCTGCCGATCTGCAAGAGCGAGCGAGCGCACTCGAGGGCGCGCTTGGCATAGCCGTCCTGCACGTCGGGCACGCCGAAGAGAGCCAGCACCTCGTCGCCCACGAACTGGCACATCATGCCGCCGGTGTTGATCACGGCGTAGCGCGAGTTGGAATAGAACGTGGTCAGGGCGTTGCGCATGACCTCGTCGTCGCGCGTGTCGCGCACGAAGCTGGAGAACGACGACAGATCCGCGAGCAGGACGACGGCGTTGCGAAAGCGCCGCGCCGGCAGGATCTGCTCGGGCGCGAACTTGTGCACCTTGTGCAACTGGAGCAGGCGCGAGTAGCCGAAGTGCCACAAGAGCGAGGTCTTGAGCGGGCTCTCGACGTGGCTCTCGCCGAAGGCCCAGCACCACTTGATGTCGTCGATGGCGTTGCGCAGCTCGGACAGCCCCTCGTTGGTCATGGCGCCGAGCTTGACGCCGAAGCACGCGCCGATCAGCTCGCGCAGCCGATCCTCGTCCCAGAATTCGAGTTTCAGATCCTTGTGCGTGACCTTGCGCAGGCGCGCCTCCAGTTGCGGCCAGTCCGCGCGCCCCTTGCGATCGACGACCACGATCACGCGGTCGGCGCCGGGCACCGCGAGCGAGGGCTGCTGGTACTTGCGCACGAAGTGCTCGACCATGCGGTCGCCGGCGTAGCCGTACTTGACCTCGACGAAGAGAGGCGGCCGCCCGGGCGCCCGCACCACGACATCGGCGAAGGCGCCAGGCACGCCCAGGTCCACCTCGCGCGAGATGGTGACTTCCTCGGCGCCCAGGCCGTGGTGCCCCACCACCTGAAAGCGGCAGATCTCACAGCACAGCTCCTCGAGAAAGAGGCGAAGCTGGCGCAGAAAATGGGCTTGCTCGGCGGTCTTCGGATCGGTCATGGATCAGGTTCTATTGACGACCAGATCCACGGCCGAACCCTTGGCCGCGGACTGGTTGGCCGCCGGGGTCTGCTCCAGGATCAAGCCGTCGGTGTGATCCTCGTCGGAACGCGAGCGTACGTTGCCCACCGTGAAGCCGGCCTTGCCGAGCTCTTCCTTGGCCTTGGCCAGCGAGCGGCCGATCACGGAGGGAACCGGTAGCTGCCCCACACCCTTGGAAACCACGAGGTCGACCGCGGTCCCGACCTTGGTCTCGGCGCCCTCGGCCGGGCTTTGCGAGATCACGCCGCCGGCCTTGACGTCCGCGCTGTTATCCTCGGTGATCTTGCCCACGGCAAGCTTGGCCGCCTCGATGCGCTGCTTGGCGTCGGCCAGGGCCAGCCCGGCCAGGGCGGGCGCCTTGACCGGCGCCGGGGACCTGGCCAGCACCACCTCCACCGTCTGGCCGCGCTCGATGCGCGAACCCTCGAGCGGCCGCTGCGCCACGACGTTCCCAGGCAGGACCTTGGCATCATCGCGCTCCTCGCCGACCACGAACATGAAGCCGCGGCTCTCGATGAGGGCACGGGCGCTCTGCCCCGGCAGCCCCAGCACCGAAGGCACCTCGGCGGCCTCCCGCTGTAACACCATGCGGTGCAGCGCGAACGTCGTTCCAGCCGCCACCACGGCCGCCACCACGGCCGAACCAATCAGGTCTTTCATTGCCATGGGCAGGGATGCTAGCACCCCTAGGCAATTTGCGGCAGCGAAGGTCGAGCCGGGCCGCGCCGCACCGCAACTCGCCGATTTGCGCGGTCTTGCATGCCCTGGTCAAGGCTGTTAGGAAAGGACCTGCTCCGGCACTGACTTTGGCGAAAGGACGCTCACGATGCAAAAGGCGGCAGCGATGTACCTGGTTTTAGCGGTCGCGCTATGTTGCTTGGCTCTGGCGACGACGACCATCAACTGCGGCGGCACCAGCGGCGAGCGCCCGGGTGGCACCGGTGGCACCACCAGCACCGGCGGTACCAGCGGCGGCGGCGCGGGCGGCGGCGGCGCGGGCGGCGGCGCAGTGGGCACGGGAGGCTCGACCAATTCGGTCAATTCCTGCACCACGCTCGACTGCACCCAGGCGATCGTGCCTGACAATATCGACGTCAGCGGCAGCGCCATCAGTGGCTTCGTCACCGATTTCAGCGACTACAGCACCCTCAGCGGCAAGTTCGGCGGGGCAACCAAGGACAACCTCCTCGGGTCGCCCTACCACTACCCCGGACCCAACTCGACCATGAGCCACAAGATCGAAGGCACGCCGGTGGGTCTGCACCTGACCGGCTCGGTGGCGGCCAATGACTACGGTGGTGGCGGCATCAGCTTCTGCTCCTGCGCGAAGGTTCCCGACTTCACCCAGATCCAGTTCACCATCTCGGGCTCGTCCCTGGGGTGCGACCTCGAATTGCAGATCCAGACCTTCGACCAGCGGCCCACCAGTCAGACCCCGCCGGGCGGATGCGACTCGTCCACCACCAGCTGCTACGGCTTCCCCGTGGTGAAGCAGGTCGTGGACGTTTCCACCGCCGCGATCACCACCCCGATGACGGTGACCAAGGCGCTCGCCGATTTCTCCAACTGGTCGACCGCGAACGCCAACCAGGTCGTGGGCCTGCAGTGGCAATTCACCGGAACCAAGATCGACCCGGACGCCGGCGCCGGCTGCCCGATCGACGTGACCATCACAAACATCAAGTTCTTGCCGTAGCCCCGCCGTCAGTCATTCGGCCCATACGGACCGCGGCTTGCGCAGCTGCCGCGCGAGCTTCTTCGGGCGAATCTGGTAGAGCCGGCACACCACGCGGCTAGTCTACCGTATCCCACCGGCCGCGCCCCTGCCCAGCGCCCAATCAATTGCGGACTTACTGCGTCCGCTTTGTGGCCTCAGGGGGCGCTTTCCGGCGCCAGGAGCTGCGGGTCGGGCGTCGTTTCGGCAAGATAGACGAAGCCAGGCCCAATCACGGCGCCGACCTGCTTCCCGGTCGCGGTGGCGCCCGGCCAGACCACCGAGCGGGCGATCTCGGCGCCGGCGGCGACGCGGCCGCCACCGGAAACCACGACCAGGGGGCCGACGACCGCGCCGGCCTCGATGACCGCGCCCGCGGCAATGCGCACGGGCGGCAGGATGCGCGCGCTGGCATCGATCTGCGCGGAGGGGTCGACGCCGACGAGCGGCCCCGGCGCCTGCGGAAGAATCCCCGGGTTTTGCATCAACTCGAAGTTGCCGGCCAGGTAGCGCTCGGGCGTCGAGTGCTCGGCGAAATAGCCCGCCATGGACAGGGACCCGATGCGGTGTCCGTCGAGGAGGGCAGGAATGTAGGCGTCGCCGATCACGTCGGAGACACCCTCGGGCAGGCGGTCGAGCAGCGCCGGCTCGACGACATGAATGCCGGCGAACATGCGCGGCAGGATCGAGCCGAGGGCCGTGCGATCCCCACGCTTGCCACGAATGCTGAACACGGCCCCCGTCGTATCCACGCCGATGGGCGCCCACAGCTCGGGGTTGGGATCGGCGCGGACAACCATGGTGGCCAGCGTCCTTGGGGCCGCATTGCGATGTGCCTCCATGACGCGACCGAGATCGATGTCCGCTGCCACCTTGCCGTTGATGACCAGGATCGGGCCCGGTTCGAACATGTACCGCGCCTTCCACAGCGCCCCGCCCGTGCCCAGCAGTTCCTCCTCCACCGAATAGCGCAGGCGCACGCCGAAGCGCGAACCGTCGCCCAGGGTCTGCCCGACCTTGTCGCCATGGTGGTGGAGGTTGACGATGATGTCGCAGAGCCCCGCCCGGCGGCACAGCTCGATGGCAAATGTGATGGCGGGATAGCCGCAAACCGGCAGAAGCGGCTTGGGCAGCGCCAGCCCGATCGCGCCGAGGCGCGTGGAGCGGCCGGCGGCCAAGATCATCGCTTGCATGACCGCCATTATCCACCACTCGCCGGCCGATGCACGCTTTGCCGACAAGCCCCCGGATCCCGCGAAGATTGTGAATAGGCTCTCGAAGAATGCCCCCTTTTCGTGCAAAGATGCCTTCCATGCCGGGTACCATCGGGCTCTTTCTTCGCAGTTCAGACAACGACTACCAGCAACGCCTGAAGGAGCTCGGTGTACGGGAAGCCAAGCGCCAGGGCTTCGAGATCGTCATCGAGTCGGCCATGAACGATCCGGCCAAGCAGGTCGAGCAGATCCGCGCCGCCATCAAGAACGCCGCGAGGAGCAAGCTGGTCGGCATCCTGGTCTCCACCGTGCGCGACGAGGGCTTGCCCGAAGCCATGATCGAAGCTGCCGAACAGGGCATCGACTGCGCCCTGCTCAACGAGGGCAGCTTCATCGACGAGATCCACGCGAGGTATCCCAGCCGCGCCATCTTCGCGGTCACGTCGGATCAGACCGAGATCGGCCGCATCCACGGCCGGCAGGTGCGCACGCTGGTCGGCGACAAGGGCCGCGTGCTCACCGTGACCGGTCCCTTGAGCACCGTCATGGCCCAGAAGCGCCTGGCCGGCCTCAAGGAAATCCTCGGCGCCGACTTCACCGTCATCGAGCTCAACGCGGACTGGACCAGCGAGCGCGCGCGGATGGCCGTCGAGCGGTGGTCGGAGAAGCTCGCGGCCGGCGCCGAGTTGCCGGACATGTTCGTGGCCCACAATGACGAGATGGCGCTCGGCATCCGCCAGGCTCTGCGCGACGCCTCGTCGAAAAAAGATCTGCCGCTGGCCACGGCGAACATCACGGGCTGCGACGGTTCCCAGACCTTTGGCCAGCGCCTCGTGAAAGAGGGGCGCCTCAAGGCCACGGTCATCATGCCACCGTCTTCCGGCGCCGCCCTCGAGTGGATTGCGCGAGCGCGGACGCACGGCGAGCTGCCCCCGGTCCGCGTCGGGCAGCCAGTGACTTCATACCCCGCCCTGTCCAGTCTCAAGAAGTAGAGGCCAGCACATTTGACGTGTAGCCCTTTGTGGTTTAATATCCTACATTAAACCACCCAGAGGCCGTCATGATTAACTACGCACCGTCCTTGAGAAATCGGCGTTTCGACACGCGTATCCGGCTCGAGATGTACGTCAGCACCTATGTAAGGGACCAGCCCCAGCGAGCAGTGGCCCTCGACATCAGCGAGAGCGGGCTCTACCTCAACTCTCTCCTCCGGGATCCCGATCCCCCTCGCACGCCCATTGGCCTCGAAATCGAGCTGCCCGGCTTCGACGAAACCATCTGGGTCGCGGGCGAAACCTGCCGCGACACGCTGGACGACTATTTCTACGGATTCGGCGTGCGCTTCACCGACATGGCGCTGCTGCACCAGCGCATGCTGCGCGCCTACTGCCGCGGCGCCCGTCGGCGGGCCACCTGGACAAGCTCCTAGAGCATCTCCAGCGCCGCCTTGATGGCGTACAGCATGCTAGTCGCGTCGGCCTGGCCTTTGCCGGCGATGTCGTAGCCACTGCCGTGGTCGACCGAGGTGCGCACCACGGGCAGCCCCAGGGTGACGTTGACCGAGACGCGCGGGAAGGCCGGCTTGACCGCCACCAGCCCCTGGTCGTGGTACATGGCCACGATCAACCGGTACTTCTTCACGCGCGCGATGAAGAACGAATCGGCCGGAAAGGGGCCGTCGCACGGGAAGCCCCGCCCGCGCGCTTGCTCCATGGCGGGCCGGATGATGCGCTCTTCCTCGAGCCCCAGAAGGCCATGCTCGCCGGCGTGCGGGTTCAGCCCCAGCACGGCCACGGGTAGCTTACGGCCGTAGTACTTGCGGCCGGCCGCGGCCAGCATGGCGATGGTGGTGGCGATGCGGGCGGCCGAGAGGCTCTTGGCCACGTCCGCGAGTGGGANNAGAGCTGTTCGGCCAGGTAGCCGGTGTGGCCCACGAAGCCGGGCAGGTCCCGGGCCACCGCCTCCTTGGTCATGGGCGCGGTCACGATGGCGGCGACGAGGCCGCGGCGCGCCTTTTCGATGGCGAAGTCGAGGTAAAGGAGCTGCTCGCGGCCGTAGGCGGGAACGCCAAAACGAAAATCGGCCATCGCGATCTGGGTGAGGTCGAAGAGCCGGATGGGAACGGGCGGCTTGAGGGAAGATGCGAAGCCGTCCACGCGCTCGATGGGGACGCTGGCCCGCACGATGCGGCTGGCGCGGCGGAGCACGTTGCCGTCGCCGGCCAGGTAGAGATTGGCGCGCCGCTTGGCTAGGAGTCCAGCCACTTGCCTGGCCACCGCCGACCGGGGCCGCGCGAGGGCGGTGAGGGCCTTGACGATTACCTCGCCCGAGATCCCGGCGGGATCGCCCATGGTGATGAGAATGTTCTTGACCGCTTTCATGGCGAAGGGATCGGATTATCGGCGGCCGCGACGGTCAATACACGTGAATTCAGCCGTCGGCGGGCGACCGAGGCTTGGTATAAGATCGAACCAGGAGACATCGATGGAACTTGCCGACCTCAACAAAGACGAACAGCTTGCGCTTGCCGGACTTCTGGAATTCGTGGTCCAGGCGAGCGGCCATGTGACCCCCGACGAGGAAACCGAGATCGACGCCATCGTCGAGGCCATCGGCGAGAAGAACTACCGCGCGGCCGTGGACGAGGTGGACAAGCGCTTCCCGGACGAGCAAGCCCTGCGATCCTTCCTGGTCAAGATCGAGCGGCAGGAAGCCCGCGAGGTCATCTACGGCACGGTCATCGACGCCGCCATGACCGACACGGTGGAAGGGCGGGAGAACAAGCTGCTCTCCTGGCTGGCCACGCAATGGAAGGTCGTGGTGACCTACGAGCAACCGCCCGCGGACGAGGAAACGACTTGATGCGGGAACCTTGCAAGGGTTCGCACGCGTCTAGCCAATTCGCCTGACGGTTGCGTCGGGTTCCGAGCGATCGAGCGCATCGCCGCTTTGGGGATGGCGCAGGCCCGGCAAAGCCACCTCCGCGAGGGGTATGCGGACGAAGGGCCGCGCGAGAAGCGCGGGATGGGGGACGGAAAGCCCTGGCTCGTCGAGCACCTCGGCGCTGTAGAGCAGCAGGTCGATGTCGATGATCCGTGGAGCCTTGCGCTTGTCCGCCGGGCGAATCCGCCCGCGGGCACGCTCGATGCCAAGACAAGCCTGAAGCAGCGCCCGGGCGGCTAGTTCGGTTTCCAGTCTGACGGCGGCATTGATGTAGCGAGGCTCCTGGGCGCCGCCCTCGGGCTCGGTTTCGTAGAGCGCGCTCACCGCCGCCACGCGGCCCAGCGCCGACAGGGCTTGCACGGCCCGCCCGATCTCGGCCGGGCGGTCACCGAGGTTCGACCCCAAGCCGAGGTAGGCAACCATTCCAGCGGGAGGATACTCCAAAGCCGGGGCGTGGTAAGAACGTCCCTCCCATGCTGCAGACCCTCGCCGCCGCTGGCTTGACCGGCCTGGCCACTGGCCTGGGGGCTTTCCCGTTCTTCTTCGCGCGCCGGCTGCCCCGCCGTCTCTACGACGGCATCCTGGGTCTGGGGGCGGGCCTCATGCTGGCCGCCGCGACCCTGGGCCTGCTTGCCGAGGCGCTGGCAGGCGTGCGCGGGGCCGCGGGGCTCGACACCGTCGTCCTGGGCAAGGTCGTGCTCGGGTTTCTCCTCGGCGTGATCGTCGCCGCCATCATGGACCGTTTCATCCCCCACCGGCACGCCGGCGGCCATCACGATCACATCGGCCCCGAGGCCCTCGCCCACGAGGAGCGGCCCGAGGAGCTCCGCCACAGCTACGCCATCGTCGGCGCTCTGAGCATCCACCGCATCCCCGAGGGTTTCGCCATCGGCGCCGGCTTCGCGGCCGGCCACGGCTCACGTCTGGGGTGGCTGCTCGTGATGTCGGTCGGCATCCAGAACATTTGCGAGGGCGTGGTCATGGGCGCGCCCCTGCGCCTCTCGGGGGTCTCGCCCTGGCGCGGACTTGCCGTCGTCGCGGCCAGCGGCCTGGCGATTCCCCTCGGCGCCCTGCTCGGACATGCCCTGTCCGCCTCGGCGGTCAGCACCCTGCCCATCGTGCTCGCGCTGGCCGGCGGCATCCTCATCTACGTGACCTCGAACGAGGTCATCCCCGAGTCGCATAGCCACGGCCACGAAGGCACGGCGTCATCGGGGGTGGTGCTCGGGTTCCTGCTCACCATGATCATCGGGGCAGTCCTTCGTTGATTCCCGCCTCCGTTGTGGCAGATACTCCGCCCGTGCCACGCCTCCGGCTCGCCCTCGCCCTCCTCGCGCTCCTTGCCCCCGCCTGCGGCAAGGAGATCGGCGATTCATGTGCCACGAACGTGGACTGCGCGCAGGACGGAACCCGTGACTGCGACCTCTCGCAGCCGGGCGGTTACTGCACGGTCAACGGCTGCGATGAGAAGTCGTGCCCGTCGGAGGCTGTCTGCATCCGCATCTTCCCGTACGAGTCGCCCGGTGCGCCGTGCGGAAACGACTCGGAGTGCACGAGCACCGAGCTGTGCCTGCCTGACCTGCCGAACGGTTATTGCGTGCCGCGCGCCTCCGAGCGCCGCTACTGCGAGCGCACGTGCGGGAGCAACGGCGACTGCCGCGGCGGCTACCTGTGCCGCGAGGCCGCCATCGAGGTCGAGGGCAACCTGCCCACCCAGAGCACCTACGGCAGCCTCGCGCTAGTGGCCAACGCCAACACGAGCACCGTCGTCAAATTCTGCGCGCCAAATCCCACTCCGTAGTCCCGCAATTGCGGCAAGAGGCCGTGGACGGAGTAGTCAGTCGGCCAGGGCCACGGCCACGACCACGGCCACGTCTGCGACCACCACCCATCGCCCAACTTGGGCGGTGCGTCCGTCGTGGAAAGGCGACGCCTGCTAACGAATTCCCCCGCTCTCGGCCTAGCGGCGAAAGCCGAGGAGAATGTCGGTCGTCGCCTGATCCGCGGCCGGGAACGGGTACTTCTCGAACTCGTTCGACGGCACCCAGCGGACCTCGGCCACGCGCAGCGGCTGCGGCTCTTGCCCTTCCGCGATGGCCGCCTGGTACAGATTGAGGTCCACGGAGTAGCCGTGGTAGTGGTGGACCCGGTGCGCCATCCGGCCCTTTACGACGACCTCGGTGCCCAGCCGTTCGCCCAACTCCCGCCGCAGGGCTTGCTCGTCGCTCTCGCCCTCCTCGACGCGACCGCCGGGGAACTCCCACAGTCCGGCCAGCACGGCGGAAGGACGCCGCTGGGTGATGAGATAGCGACCGTCGCGTTCGATGACGGCTGCCACGAGTCGAATGAGCGGCTGTGCCTCGTTGGCCATGAGTGAGGGCCTACATTAGCATGGATTCCCGCACGGCCGGCACTGCCTGGCAGGCGACCGCGCGGGACCGTCGGACAGGAAAGACGGCGGTGCTAGAAGCTGATCCCGTTCTTCTGGCACGACGACTTGACGTAGAGCTTGTTGCGCTCGTCCAGCTTCTCGTAAGCCCTGGCCGCGGAGTCGGCGTCGTGAAGGGCGCAAGAGCAGATGGCGATGATTTGGTACGCATTGGTCAGGTTGGGTTTCACGCGCAGGGCCCTGCGAGCCGCATCGATGGCCAGGGCGTGCTGGCCGCGCAGCCAGGCCTGCTGCGCGTCCTTGATCAGCCTGTCGGCGTCCGCTGCGAGCTCGGGTTTCACGGCCTCGACCGGCTTGGCGGCCACCGGTCTCGCGGCGGTCGGGCGGGCCATTACGGGCGCGGGCGCCGAACGGCGAGGCGCGGGCTTGGGCGCGGCCGCGACCGGCTCGGGCTTGGACGCCGGCTC
Source organism: Myxococcales bacterium (assembly GCA_003136095.1). Lineage (GTDB taxonomy): Bacteria > Myxococcota_A > Polyangia > Fen-1088 > Fen-1088 > Fen-1118. The sequence goes on along the minus strand of PNBO01000154.1, from coordinate 12,344 downwards.
GGGCTTCGCGGCCATGGCCTCGCAGCGCCTGACCACGAGGGCGGCCCTCTTGTTCTTCGCGTCGATGCCGAGCACCAAGTCCGCCTCGCGCCGGGCTTCGTCGCAGTCCTTGGCGGCCAGCTTCGCCACGGCCGCCTCGAGGTGAGCCACGACGAACTGGCCTTGCGCCTTCTTCTGCATCTCGACGGCGCGCGGCTTGTACATGCTCTCGTCCGGGATCTCGGCGGCGCCCTGGAGGACGGCATCGAATTCCTTGTTCGCGAAGGCTGTCTGGAGCGCGGTGAACTTCTCGCTGTACTCCTTTTCCGCCTCGATGGCCTTGCGCATGTTGGCCGCGTCCGCCGAGCCAGGCTCCTGCGCAACGGCCTTGGCGACGAGGGCCAGAGCCTCGTCCCACTTCTCGGCCTGCGCCGTCTTCTTGGCCTCGGCCAGAAGCTCCGCGGTCGGCACGGCGGGCTCCGCGGGCTCGGGCGGCGGCGGGGCCGGCGGGGGCGGGGCCGACTGAACAATCGGGGCGACCGCCGGCGGGCTAGGCGGAGGCACCGACCGGGCCTTGTGCCCAGACCCGCCCCCGAACGCGAAGTAGAGCAAGGCGCACACGCCGACCACGGTCACGCCGAGGACCGCGGCCAGCTTGCCCTTGTTCTGGTACCAGAGCGACGTCTCGTCGTAGAGCGCGCTGTCGCCCGTGATGAAACGCAGCCGGACCTCGCCGAGCTCGATGATGTCACCGGACTGCAACTCGACCCGGTCGTGTTCGACGCCGCCGACCCGCACGCCGTTGGCGCTTTCCAGATCGAGGATGACGTACCGTTCACCCTCGCGCACGATCTTGGCGTGGTGCCGCGAGATCGACTTGTGGTTGAGGATGATGTCGTTTTCGGGGGTGCGGCCCAGGACCAGCGAGGGACGATCGAGCACGAACTCGGTGCCGGACATCAGCCGGCTCGTGACCACCAGGCGCGCCGGCAGCTCGGTGAGGGCGGCCTGCGCGACCATCGTGCTGATGGGAATCGTGGGCTGCCCCTCCAGGGCGTCCTGGACCACCGGCGCCGCGGCCGGGGGCGGTTCCACGGGCCGCGCGGCCGGTGGTTCCGCCTGCGCGACCTTTTCCTCCTGAATGCCGAGGCGGTAGTCACCGATCAGGATGACGTCGCCGTCTTTCAGCGTGGCCACGCCGGAAACGCCGCTGCCGTTCAGGCTGGTGCCGTTGTAGCTGCCCAGATCCTCTAGGCTGAGCACGCCATTGCGCAAGCTCAGGCGCGCGTGCTTGCGCGAAACGTTCTGCTCGGTCAGGCGGATGGTGTTGCCATCCACCCGGCCGATGGTGATTTCTTCACGGATGAGGGGGACGGCGACCGTCTTCCCTTCATCGTCCTCGATGAGCAGCTTATGCATCGCCCCAGGCACCCTTGCTCTGCGACAATCTATCCGCACGCGGCGCGCGGATCAAGACAAGCCCTCGGCGGAGGTGACCGGGGCGCCCTCCGCATCGCTCACCGGCTGCGCACCAGGGCCGCCGCGATGACGATGGCCATGCCGACGATGAACGAGGCGGCGACCACCGCGACCGCTACGTTCTTGTTGTCCTGCAGCTCACGCCGGAGGTTGTACGGGGTCACCAGCTCCCAGATATAGTAGCCCAGGATGAGCACCACGATGCCAGTGGTGCCGAAGATCGTGGCGTCGAGAATCATCCGCCACAGCGGCGCATGTTCGAGCGGTGGCATGTTACATGCTCCGCATCTCGGGATAGGTCGTCATGAGGTCGGTCTCGGTGAGTGAGTCCTCGGGATCGGCGGGCGTCCACACGACTTCGAGGCCAAGCAGGGTGCTGGCGGGCACCGCGCCCAGTTCGGCCAGCACGGCGTCGAGCCCTGAACGATCTTCCAGCTTCTGCAAACCGCCGAGTGGACGCCGGGTCGCCACCAGCACAGTGACGACGAGGAATTCGAGGGCCTCGCTGCCCACCGAGGCAGCGGCGTCCGAGCGCCGGACCTGCCCCTCCGCGCCCCGCACGCGTTCCACCTGAAAGCGCGAACGCTCGGCCATGACGGCGCCATTCATCTTGGCCTCGCCGTTGGTCAGGCTGTAGGGCCCGCCGGGCTCGACCAAGCCATAGCGGACAGCGTCCTTCTCTCGCATGAGTTCGAGAGCGGTCTGGCGCAAGAGCTCGGCCAGCCCCGCTTCCGACGCGGTGTCGCCGGTGCTCGCGAATTCCTCGAGCCGCTTCTGGATGCCGCGGCCGGAACGCCCGATGCCGAGCTGTATCTTGTAGACGTACGAACGATCCACGGATTCGGCCGCGTCGTCGTACTCGTCGTTGTTCGTGCCGTAGGTCAGGGCGCCGCGGCGGGCCGCGCGCCGGATCGAACGCACCACCATCACCGCGCCGAGGCAGACGATGCCAACGAGCAGGAGGCTGCCCAGCCCGCCCATCCCGCAGCCGCCGCCGTAGCCCCAGCCGAAACCGGGAAGAAAGATGAAGCTCGATCCGCCGCCGTAGTTGCCCCGGCCGCTGTAGGAGCTGGGCGAGAGGCCGCCCGCAGGGCTGCGCGAGAGACCGCCCGAGCTCGAGCGAAACCCGCTCAGCCCGCCAAAACTGCTCCCGGACCTGGGCCCGGCGAGGGTGGCGCTGGCAGAGACCAGCATGCACACCAGCACAAGGTAACGAAGCGCGCGCATCATGGGAGCCTCACGATCCGGGGAGCTTAGCGGTCAAGCCGGGCAAACGCAAAGTCTCATGCCGCACGGGGCGAGCCACCGCGCACCGATTCTCGCGGGTTGGCGAAGGCCGGCGGTCTGGTCCGCCGTTACCTCCGATGGAAGCCCGGCCCGTCTCCGGCGAAGCCGCGATGGATCCCCGATGGCGGCCCGATACGCCCCGAATCTGATGGTCAGCCGAGCCCGGAGGGAACCACGATGCAGGATTGGGCAAGTCCGATGGAGACCCGATGCGCGGCACTGGCCGTGGGGCGATGGAACCCCGATGGAACTTCGCGAAAACTTGCCCGCGGTCCGGGCCGGTATATCGTCGAAGGTGATGTCACACTTGCAACCCGCGACCCGCAAACACCTGCGTCGACCGGCTGGCTGCGAGGGTCACCTGACCCGCCGCCAGGCCGCCGCCGTGCTCGGCTTCGCCAGCGAGTTCAAGGTCCGCGAATTCGAGCGCCAGGGCCTGCTCCACTCGGTGCGCGGCCCGATGCGCACCGCCTTCTATTCGCGCCCTGACGTTCTCGCGCTCAAGGCACGGTTGGCCCAGAGCGAGCGCACTTCACCCGACGAGTGGACCGACGCCGACCTCATCGCGCTCCTCGAATACCCGACCGAGGTGGGGCGAGCACGCACCGCGCTCGATCTGGTCAGGGAAACCCGCATCAGCATCGAGCGCGCGGAGCGCGTGCACGCCTTCTGGGCGAAGGGGGCGACCGCCGCGCCATGCACCGCGCCCGCCCCTCACCGGCTGAGCTCCGCTGATCTCGGCGAGGCTGTGCCCCCTCACCCGCCGAGCTCCGCTCGGCGGCCTCTCAGCCCGGGGCGCTTCGGGTCCACCACGCCCGCCAACCCACCCCGCGGCTTCGCCGCGCCCTCGCCCGTTGCGCGGGGCGAGGCTGGAATAGGGGATCGACGCGGGGAGGACCGGCTGACGCGCGATAGCCTCATCCGTGGGCTGCGCGATCCGGATCCACGCGCTCGCCAGCAGGCCTTCGAGCGCCTGCGCGAAGGCCGAGATTCCACGGGCGACTAAACCGGGACGATGTCGCTGAGATCGACGTCGATCGCCTCGGTCGGCACCGCGCCCTCGTCCCGGCGCAGGGTATTGTCGCGCGCGCGGTTCATGGCCAGTTCCTCGAAATAGGCGCCCACCTCCGGCACCGCCTCGGCCAGGCGCTCGACGTACTCGCGGGCCAAGAAGAGCACCGTGGTCGGCGCGGCCGCGCGCACCGTCGCGGTCGTGGGCTGGTCGGTGACCAAGGACATCTCGCCGAACATGTCGCCGCTCTTCAAGCGCGCCAGCTTGACCGGCGAGGGGCCCTTGGCGCCAGTGATGACGTCCACCTCGCCCGAGAGAATGAGGAAGAGCCCCTTGCCGGGCTCGCCCTCGGTGATGACGTCGACCCCAGCCTCCATTTCGTGGCCCTCGAAGTGGCGTAGAAGCTCGCCCTGCTGCGACTTGGTGAAGGGCGCGAAGAGCGGGGAGGTTTGCAGCAGATTCTTGATGAGCCGCTCGCGCGAGAAGCGATCGAGCGCATCGCGCACCGCCGGAACGGAGAGCATGATCTGCAGAAGGGCTGACTTTCTCACCTCGATGATGTCGGCCTCGCCCACGACGGCCACCGAGGCCGTGCGCGGCTGCCCGGTGATCAGCGCCATCTCGCCGAACAGGGTGTTCTCGAAGAGGCGGGCGACGTCCCTGGGTCCTTGCGGAGTTTCCACGAAGACGCGCAACTCGCCGCTCGCGACGAGGAAGAGCGAATCGCCCACATCCCCCTGGCGCATGACCAACTGGCCGTCCTTGAGGCGCAGGATGGCGAGCGCGCGCGCCACCGCGACAAACGACTCTTGCGTCAGCTCGGAGAGGAAGGGCAGCGGGTGGTACTGCTCCTGGTAGCCGACGTAGACGGAGAGATCGAGCGCGGCGCGCTGGGCCTGCTCGGCCGCGTGCTGCAGCGACTTCGGAGGAGCGCCGCTGCCAGACTCGAACTTGGTGTTGGGATCGACCGGCGCCGGGCGGATGGCGAAACGGGCCAGGTAGGGCGAGCCCGAGGCGTAGGTCTGGACCAGCAGGGCCTCGATGTCGTCGATGGGGTATCCGAGTTTCACCAGGGCCTGGCCGGCCACCAGCGCGGGCAGCGGGTGTCCGGCCCGGATGTCATGAATGGCCACCGTGCGGTAAATCTGGCCGGCTGCGTCGCGCGCGCCGGCTTCCACGAGCGCGTCGGCCACCAGGGTGCGCACCTCGTAGTCGAGAGGAACCGCCTGCAAGATGTGGTGATAGACGGAGAGGGCGCGCGCGAAATCCCCCTGCTCGCGCAGGATTCGCGCCTCGGCCCGGGCTTCACGCAAGGTGGTGACCATGCCCCCTAGAGTCGGTCAAGGTGGCCAGGGTGGCAAGCGCAGAAAGGGCCGGACGGGCTACGGCGGGCTCTCGACGTGGAAGACCGCGCAGAGCATTTCGCCCGCGAAATAGGCGGTTTCGCGTGGGTCGTCCATGCGCTTGGGTCGCAGGAAGGAGTTCATGATGCGGCCCTGGCCATCGCGCCGCACGTAGGGGGTTCGTGGCGTGACGTAGCTGTGGCGGGTGTCGCCGTCGCGCCGCTCGCGGAAGCCGATGCGGCCCGCGGGCTCAAGGGTCTCGACCAGCCCGGCGTGGCCGCCGCAGCCGCTGCCCAGGTCGAAGAAGAGCACGTCGCCCCGGCTGGATTGCTCGGCAGGGATCTCGGCGAAGCGCTCACGAACGAAGGCGAAGAGCGCGGGCGCCGAGCCGTCGGTGCCGAAGCGAATGCCCCGGCCGTGCAGCGATTCCTCGACCGGGTTCGCGGGAGCACGACTGGGTTTCCGTGGGTGCGAATCCGAGGGGCGGACCGCGCCCGCGGAGCGCACCTGGGTCGCGGGCACATGGATGCTTTGCGAGCTAGCCGTCGAGCAGCCCGCGGATAGAGCGACGACGCCGAGGAGCAGTGTAGTTCGCGGTGATGCCATGTTAAACTACATAATACCACCTTGTACGACCTACGCCTACATTTTGATTAGATGGCGCTCTGGAGCTCTTGTTTGAGCTCGGCAAGGGGGATGTCGTGCAACACGGCCTCGCCGGGCCTGGGAACGAACACGAAGCGAACCTTGTCGGATCGCCGCTTCTTGTCCACCTCCATACGATCCAGCACGGCCGGCGACACGCGCGCCTTCACGTCCACGGGCAACCCCAGCTTGGCGAGCAGGCCGCGCGTGCGGGCGGCGAGGCCGGGCACGGTCACCCCGCGCGCCTCGCCCAGGGCCAAGGCCGCCAGCATGCCCAGGCTGACTGCCTCGCCGTGCAGGAGCTCGTAGCCCGACGCCGCCTCGACAGCGTGGCCGAACGTGTGGCCGAAGTTCAGGATGGCGCGGCGGCCACGTTCGCGTTCGTCCTCGCTGACCACGTCGATCTTGACCCGCACGGCCCTGGCCACGGCGGCCGGGAGCCGCTCCGGACCGAGCGCGGGGCCGAGGATAGCTTCGAGGCTGGCAAAAAGCTCCGCGTCCGCGACGAGCCCGGCCTTTACCACCTCGGCCATGCCCGCGGCGATTGCACGGCCGGGCAACGTCCCGAGAAAACCGAGGTCCGCCGCCACGACGCACGGCTGGTGGAAAGCGCCCACCAGGTTCTTGCCGGCCGGGATGTCCACGCCGGTCTTACCGCCCACCGAGGCATCCACGGCCGCGAGCAAGGTCGTCGGGCAGAGCGCGAAGGCAATGCCCCGCAGATAGATGGCGGCGACGAACCCCGCGTGATCCGTGGCCGCCCCGCCCCCCACGCCGACGATCACGCTGCCACGGTCGTAGCCGCTCTCGGCGAGCCACTGGCATGTGCGTTCGACGGCCGCCAGGTTTTTCGCGGACTCGCCCCGCGGTAGGCGGAACATCCGCACGCAAGGCAGACGGGCCGCGAGGGCGGCCAAGAGCGGCGCCACGCGCGGCGAAACCTCGGCCACGTGCTCGTCGACGAGCACGGCCACGCCGCTCGGGTTGCCCATTGCCTCGGCGAGGCGCTCGGCCGTCTCCTCGGCGGTCAGCGTGCCGATGTGAACGTCGTAACTGCGGTCGCCCAGGGGAACGCTAAGGATGGTCACCGCTTGGGACTACACCGTGATGCAGCTGGCGGCAAGTCCAGCGTCCGCGTATCAGCGCGGTGGCAGACAGTGGACGCCGGGCGCGCGCAGGGCCAAGGCGTGGGCGGGCTCGCCCCGTCGCAGCGCCGGGCGTGGCGCCACCACGGACCTGACCGGTGGGCGGGGAATCGGCTTGGCCACCGGGGCAGGCTTTGCGAGCTGCTCCGGCGGCACGGAAGGCTGCTCCGGCCGCACCACCCTCTGCGCGGTGGACGGCCCGCCCACCGCCAGGTGCAAGCGCCACTGGCGCACCGTCTTGCGCCCGATGCCCTTGATGCGCGCCAGCTCATCGACGGTGCGGAAGGGATGCGCGCGCCGGTAGGCGAGGATGTTGCGCACGCGCGCCGGTCCCACGCCTGGAATCAGCTGCAACTCCTCCGGCGACGCCGTGTTCAAGTTGACCACGCCCTCGAGCTTGGCCTTCTCGGCCCGCGCCTCCTGCGACAGCAGCGCGAGCATCCCGAGCAACAGAAGTGAATGGCGCATACCCCTGTCTCGGCAAGCGCAGGGAAAAGTTGCGTGGCCATCACGGCCCTCACCCGCCGTCGACCTCCGCCCTCTGTGTTCTCTTCCCGCTCTGTGCCCTCTCCCGCTCAGAAAGCGCTGTCGTGCAGGATTTCCGAAAACACGTTGCACAGGGCGTGGAAGACGGCGCCGGGCGCGATCGAGCCGGAGCGGCTGCGCATCCAGCCGAAGACCAAGGCGGGGAAGAAAACCGCGAGCCGCGTGGGCGTCAGATCGACGAGGAAGTGGCCGGTCGCGAAGAGCAGGCTCGACAGCAAAAGCGGCCAGCCCACGGCCGCGCCGAGCAGGCGGCGCTGCGACGGCCAGCGCAGCTCGAAGCGCGACATCAGATAGCCGCGAAAGAAGATCTCCTCGGGCACCGCCACCACCAAGATCTGCGAGAGCAGCAGGACCCACAAGCCGTCGGGCAACCGCAGGTGAAACCCGGCCCACCCGTGCCAGCGCGCGCACACAGGCGCCATCGCCTCTGCCCACGCGCGCAGCGCGCCTTGACCCGAGCACACCCCGCCGTAGTAGAGGAAGAAGCCAATCACGAAGGCCGGCCAGGTGACCAGCAGCGCGAGGCCGAGCACGCGCAGCCCGGGAAGCACGGGGTCGATGGTGATGCCCGCCGCGTGCTCGTCGAAGGCCCGGCCGGAGATGCGCGCCGCGAGCCGCGGCCCCAAGAGGAACGTGCACGCGATGAGCCCGTGCATGATTTGCTGCACGAACCCCGCCGCGCGGCCCGCCCAGAAGAGGCCAGCGGCGATGGCGATAGCCGCCGCGTAGGCCGCGAGTGGCTCGCGCAGGCTCGACTGCCTTGGCTCCTGGCCCTCTGGCACGACGGCTTCCCCCGCGCGGCGAGCTGCTAGCCGAAGGGCTGTCCCATGCCGTCGAGGCTGGCCATGGCCGTCACGGCGTCGTTCTTGGCAAGGGCCAGGCGATCCGTGGCGCCGTGGTCGAGCAATGCGCCCGGCGAGCGTACGCGGACCAGCAGATCGCCAAGCTGGCTTTCGAGGTCGACGAGCGCCTCCCGGCTGCGCCGGAGCGCGGCCACGGTCCGCTTGACCGTCAGCCGCGAGCGCTCGGGCAGCACGCGTCTCTGCGTCACCTTCGTTGCACGGATCCGTGGCCTCATAGACCGAGTCTCAACATGCCCGCCGATCTGTCAAATTTTTGAGCGTGATCCCGTGGACGAAGGCGAGCTTCGCTCGCCGCAGTCCATCGCGGGAGGCGCGGAACCCTCCCAGGGTTCCGCACTCTCCGCACTCTATGAATTGCCGCGGATCTTTTCTTCTTCGTCGTCGAGGTAGGCGAAGGTGCGGACCATCGCCATGATCTGCTCGCGCTCGCCGGCGGTCAGGTCCACGAACTGCACGCCCATCCCAGGGTTGATGCTGTCGGCGCCATGTGGCTGGTTGATCCAGATGACCCGCCCCTGAACATCCAGCCGCTTGCCGTCCTTGGTGCGAAAACGCAGGTTGAGCAGGGTGCCAGGCGGCTTGGGTGTCGTGGTCTGGATGAAGATGCCCATGGCCGACATGTCCGTGATGTACGCGAACAGGAAGGTGTCGTCCGAGCGATAGTCGACTTCCAGGCAGACCGTCACGCGCTCGTGCTCGCGCCGCTCGCGTCCCGCCCGCCGTTCCTGGGCGACCTCGGTCCTGCGCTTGCGGCGTTCCTTGTGCATGGTTACTTGATCTCGATGAACCCGACCTGCGTGCGATCGCCGCCGTCGTTGTGGCCGGCCGTGATCTTGAGCCGCTTGCCCTCGCCACCCGGCCAGAAGCCCATGAGCAAGGTGTACTTTCCGGCTGGCGTGGTCATCAGCGGAACCTCGACATCGTACGTATCGCGAATGTACTCGCCCGGCAACCAATAGTCTGTAGGGAAAGTGCCGTTGAGCAGGGCGTGGTCGCCCAGCAGGCGCGGTTCGCCGGGCGCGTCGAAATGCACGAAGACCCGGAAGCCCGGCTTCGGCTTCTTGTGCACGCGGAAATAGAAGGTGAGCGGAATGGTGCCCGGCCGGCGCATCGAGGCCGGGAAATCGGCGCCCACCAGCTCGATGGCGTCCTCGAACATGGTCCGGGCCGACACGCGCCACTTCCACGGGGCGCTCTGGTCGGGCCACTCGATCTTCTGCGCGGCCTCGCCGCCCGCCGCACTGGGCTCCGCCGGTANNACGAAGTAGTCGACGTTCGCGGTCTTGAGCGCGGCGTCGAGGGCGGCCAGGTCCGTGGCCGAAACCAGGGCGAACACGCGCTCGCCGCTGCGCAGGAAGTTGGCCACGCGGTCCGGCGTGGGCAGGTCGGTCATCTCGCGGCGGCTGTAGAAGCCCGCGCCCTGGGCCTCGACCTTGTAGCGCCCGATCTTCTCGCCGTGCCGGGCGAACTTGGTGTAGCTCTCGAGGAGCGGCTTGAACGAGAGGTGCTTGGACAGCGTGGGCACCAGGTGGTGCGCCAGCACCGCGCTGAAGACCACGGCCGTCAGCACGGCAATCTGAATGCCGTAACGGCCGGCCTCGACCACTCCCTTCTCGATCCGCTGGTGCCAGCGGCCGGCCTTGCCGATGTCGCGCAGGGCCACGCGGCCCAGGGCGCGGCCGCGCGTGGCCAGGCCGGCGTAGATGCCGCCAGCGAAGAGCGCCCCCACCGCGATGAAGGCGGAGCCCATCTTCACGGTCGGCGGCCAGTGCACCTTGGCCAAGGTGTGGACCGAAACCAGCTCCTCCGGCGCCAGCACGAAGTCGCGTGCCACCACCATGGTGCCCGTGGCCACCAGCAACCCAAGCACGGGCTCGGCCCGCCGTCCTTCCAGGGCCTCGTCGAGCAGCGCGCCGATGGCGAGCGCGATGGGCGCCAGGGCGACGAAACGCGCCTCGCCGGTCATGAGCACGAAGTAGCTCGACAGCGCGAAACCGAAGGCGGCGAAAACGAGCAGATAGAGCTGCCCGAAGGCGAGCCGGTCGCCGTCGGGCTCACTGCCGCCGCCTAGGCGAACCAGGGGACGGCCGAGCGCGAAGACCGCGAGAGCGCTCCACGGGAAGAGCCCGAACCCGAGCTGGCGGACGAAGAAGTCGAAGGTGGTGGATGGCGTCCCCGCCTTGGGCACGCCGCCCAAGAGGAACGAGAATTTGTTGGCCGTGTTGGAGGTGGCCAGGGTGAGGACGAGTATCACGACGCCGAGCAACACGACGGTGGCCAGTGCGACGCGGTCGTGCGTACCCTGGAGCAAGAGGCCGCGCCCGAAGCTCATGCCGGCGGGAACGTCGCGGCCCACGCCCGGGGCGCAGAGCTGGGCCGGGGCGTCCGCCGTGCCTTGCGGCTCCGCGCCGCGCGGCCGCAGGCCGAAGCCGACCAGCAGGCTGCCCGCGATGGCCAGGCAGGGCAGGCCCACGCCGAGCAGCGCCCCGCCCGCATAGAGGCCGAGCCCGAGACCCACCGCCCCGATGGCCAGGTCGAGCAGGCGCCGCACGCCGTCGGCCGGCCAGGCGTAGCGGCCCAAGCCGCCCAGAGCCAGGGCCAGGCCAGCCACCAGCGGCATGTCCGAAACGATCTGCCGCGCCTCCAGTACGAAGAGCGGCAGCGAGCCCAGCGCCAGGGCCGAGAGCACCGCGGCCCGCCGGCGGAAGAGTCCCAGCCCGGCCCAGTAGACCGCGAGGATGGCGAGAACGGCGAAAAGACCGTTGCCGGCGCGGCCGCCGAGCTCGCCGACCCCAAAGACCTTCATGCCCAGCGCGCTGACGATGAGATCGAGGGGCGGCTCGGCCGGGAAGCGCTTGTTCACCGTCACGTCGGCGAGCGAGCCCTCGGCCATGTCGCGCGCGTGCTCGGCGACCTTGAGCTCCCAGGGATCCCAGAAGCCGAAGGAGCCGATGCGGGGCAGAACCAGCAGCACCGCGAAGAGGGCGATCCACCAGACGGTCGGTATGCGGCGCAATTTCTCGATGAAACTCATTCGTGCTCTCGGGCAGGGCCGGCACTCTAGCAGTCCGACCAAGAAGGGGGAAGTGACCTGTCCTCCAATGTTCCAGGCCGGTCTGATCCTCTCGACTTTCGTGTCGGCTCTGCTTGGGATAGGGTTTCGTTTGGGAGGACGTCATGACGAAGAAACTGGTCGCTGAGCTACTGGGAACCTTCTGGCTGGTTTAGTTTCCTATCCATGCCCGCGGCCGTCACCAACGTCATCGGCTTCGACGACGGGCCCTTCGACAAGTTCCGCCCCGGCGACGCCGACGTCTTGCTGGTAGGCGCGGTCTTCGCACGCACGCGGCTCGATGGCGTGGTCAGCGGGCGCGTGCGCCGCGACGGCCGCAATGCGACGGCGAGAATGGCCGAGCTGCTGCGCGGCTCGCGATTCGATCGGCACGTGCGCGCGGTTCTCCTCGGCGGTATCGCGGTGGCGGGGTTCAACGTGGTCGACATGCACGCGCTTTGCGCGGCGCTCGGCCGGCCGGTCGTCGTGGTGGCCCGCCGACCGCCCAGATTCCCCGCCATTCGCCGGGCCCTCGAACAGGTGCGCGGGGGAGAGAAGAAATGGGCGCTCATCGAAGCGGCCGGTCCGATGGAACCCGTGCGCGGGATCTACGTCCAGCGCGCCGGCATCACGCTTGCCGACACGGCCGCCCTGCTCGAAGCCACGACCTTGCACGGCAAGCTCCCCGAGCCCCTACGGGTCGCGCACCTCATCGCCGGTGGCGTCGTCACCGGCGCCAGCCGCGGCAGAGCCTGAGCCGCCCGCACCGTATCCGGCGCTTGTTCCAGGCGCCTCGCCCGTGCTATCAGCACCCATTCGCATCATCGAAAGGGCGACCATGAAATCGTACAACATCGCGCTGATTCCAGGAGACGGCACCGGCCCCGAGGTTCTCGCCGAGGGCGTCAAGGTTCTCGATGCGGCCTGCGCCAAGCACGGCGTGAAGCTGAACTACCAGAGCTTCGATTTCGGCGGCGAGCGCTACATGCGCAC
>PNBO01000219.1 GCA_003136095.1 Myxococcales bacterium | reverse complement strand
TGGAAGATGGGATAGGCCACGAGCTGGCCAGGCCCGTGCAAGGTCACGTCGCCCCCGCGTTCGACGGAAACGACGGGAACGCCCCCCGCGTCGAGAACGTTGCCCGGCTTGGCCGAGCGCCCGAGCGTGATGACCTCGGGGTGCTCGACCAAGATCAGCGTGTCGGAAATCGCACCGGCCTGGCGCGCGGCCACGAGGTCCCGCTGCATGCGCAGCACCTCGCCGTACTCGCGCAGGCCCAGGTCGAGGACGACGGCGTGCTCTGGCGTGGCGCTAACCTACCCGGCGCTCTTCGATGGGGACGTAGTGATTGAGCGGCGGGCCGACGTAGATCTGGCGTGGCCGGTAGATGCGTGCCTTGGTGTCGTCCTGGATTTCCTTGAAATGGGCGATCCAGCCCGGCATGCGGCCGATGGCGAAGAGGACCGTGAACATCTCGGTGGGAATGTTGAGCGCGCGCATGATGATGCCGCTGTAGAAGTCCACGTTGGGATAGAGCTTGCGTTCGACGAAGTAGGGGTCCGACAGCGCGCCTTCCTCCAGGCGCTTGGCGATGCCGAGGAGCGGGTCGTTGATGTTGAGGGCCGCGAGCAATTTGTCGCACGCCTTCTTGATGATGCGGGCGCGTGGGTCGTAGTTCTTGTAGACGCGGTGGCCGAAGCCCATCAGTTTCTTGCCGCTGCCCTTTTCCTTGGCTGCGGCGATGAAGCGGGAGCCGTTGTCGCCCGAGCGGTGAATGTCGGAGAGCATCTCGATGACGGCCTGGTTGGCCCCGCCGTGCAATGGTCCCCACAGGGCGCACACACCGGCGGCGGTGCTGGCGAAGAGGTTGGCCTGGGCCGAGGCGACCATGCGCACCGTCGAGGTCGAGCAGTTCTGCTCGTGGTCGGCGTGCAGCACGAAGATCAGATCCAGCGCGTGCACGACTTCCGGGCGCAGCTCGTAGTCCTGGTACACATCCGAGAACAACATGTGGAGGAAGTTGGCCGTGTATTTGTACGTCGGCTTGGGATAGATGATGGGCATGCCCCGCGACTTGCGGTACGAGAAGGCCGCGATGGTGCGCACCTGCGAAATCAGGCGGGCGGCGTGCACCGCGAATTCGTCGCGTCTGGTCTGCTCCAGCAGGCCCGGATAGAAGCAGCCCGAAGCATTGATCATAGACGACAGGATCGCCATGGGGTGCGCGGTCGAGGGGAATCCCTCGAAGTGGTACTTCATGTCCTCGTGCAGGTTCTCGTTCTGCGTCAAGAGCTGTGAGAAGCGCTGAAACTCAGCCTTGGTCGGCAGATGCCCGTAGATGAGGAGATAGGCCGTCTCGACGAACGTCGACTTCTCCGCGAGCTCCTCGATGGGGATGCCGCGGTAGCGCAGGATACCCTTGTCGCCGTCGATGAAGGTGACGGAACTTTGACACGAGCCGGTGTTGCCGTAGCCATCGTCGAGAGTGATGTAGCCGGTGGCCGCGCGCAGGTTTGAGATGTCGACGCCTCGCTCCTGCTCGGTGCCCTCGACAATGGGCAATTCGATGACCTTGCCCTCGATGTCCAGTTTCGCAGTTTTTCCCGTGGTGATGTCAGTCATGATGATACCAGTGATAATGGGGACAAAAAGAGTCTCTTGACAAGGGCGATCGGCGGGCGGCGCACCGTGTCGCCGGGTCACGGTTGGCGGCAGCTGAAAGGTGACCCGGCTGTGGTAAAAGGCCCCCCATGAGCAAGGTCGCGCGCGCACTCATCTCGGTATCAGACAAGAAAGGCATCCTGGATCTCGGCAAGCGGCTGGCCAAGCTCGGCGTCGAGATTCTTTCCACCGGCGGCACGGCCCGCGCCTTGCGGGAAGCATCGGTGCCGGTCAAGGACGTGAGCGACTTCACGGGTTTTCCCGAGATGCTCGATGGTCGGGTCAAGACCCTGCACCCGCGGGTGCACGGCGGCATTCTCGGTCGCGCCACCGAGGAACACCGCGCGCAAATGCGCGAGCATGGCATCGACGCCATCGATCTGGTGGTCGTGAATCTCTACCCCTTCCGCGAAACCGTCGCGCGTGGCGCCGCGTTCGAGGAAGTCATCGAGAACATCGACATCGGCGGGCCGGCCATGGTCCGCTCGGCCGCCAAGAACTACGAGCGCGTCGCGGTCGTGGTCGAGCCCGCGGACTACGAGCGCGTGCTGGGTGAGCTCGAAAGCACGGGCGAGATCTCGCAGACGCTGCGTTTCGAGCTGTGCCGCAAGGCCTTTGCGCACACCGCGGCCTACGACGGCGCCATCGCCAGCTACCTCGGGCGCCTGTCGGAAACCGGAGCGAACTTGACCGATTTTCCCGCCACCCTGCACCCGGCGCTGCGTCTCGACCGCCGGCTGCGCTACGGCGAGAACCCGCACCAGCAGGCGGCCTTCTACGCCTGGGACGCGCCCGCGGGCATGTCGCTCGCCAACGCCGACGTGCTCCAAGGCAAGGAGCTCTCCTACAACAACCTGCTTGATCTCGACGCGGCCATGAAGCTGTGCGCGGAGTTCAGCCGGCCCGCAGCGTGCATCATCAAGCACACCAATCCCTGCGGCGTCGCGGTTTCGGACAAGGGCATCGCCGAAGCGTACAAGCTGGCGCGCGAGACCGATCCGGTGTCGGCCTTTGGCGGCATCGTGGCCTACAACCGCACGGTCGAGGAGGAGCTGGCCAAGCTCATGGCCGAGGTCTTTCTCGAATGCATCGTGGCCCCGGATTTCTCGCCCGAGGCGCTCAAGGTCTTTTCGGCCAAGAAGAATCTGCGCCTCTTGCGCGCGACCATTGCCGGTTGCGCGCCCGGCCAGCTCGACATGCGCACGGTCTCGGGCGGCGTGCTCGTGCAGACCACCGACGGCGCGACCTGCGCGGCCGCCGCGGGCAAGGTGGTGTCCGAACGCAAGCCGACCGAAGCCGAGCTCGCGGAGCTCGATTTCGCCTGGCGCGTTTGCAAGCACATGAAGTCGAATTCCATTGTGTTCACGGGCGGCGGCCGCACCCTCGGCGTCGGCGCGGGCCAGATGTCGCGCGTCGATTCCGTCAAGCTGGCGGTGATGAAGGCGCAGCTTCCGCTGGCGGGATCGGTGCTCGCCTCCGACGCCTTCTTCCCGTTCCGCGACGGGCTCGACGCGGCGGCCAAGGCCGGCGTGACCGCGGTTATCGAGCCGGGCGGGTCGGTGCGCGACGACGAGGTCATCAAGGCGGCGAACGAGCACAAGATCGCCCTGGTTTTCTCGGGTGAGCGCCACTTCCGGCACTAGACCATGGGCTACCGGATCCTACTGGTCGGCTCGGGCGGGCGTGAGCACGCCTTGGCGTGGAAACTGCTGCAAAGCCCCCTCTGCGATCGCCTGCTCGCGGCGCCCGGCAATCCGGGTATCGCGGCGCTCGGCCGCGGTCTGGGAGCGGGCCGCGTGACCATGGTCAACGTCGGGGCCGAGGCGATCCCGAAGCTGGTCGCGCTGGCCAAGGCGGAGAAGATCGATCTCGTGGTGTGCGGTCCCGAGGTGCCGCTCATGGCTGGGCTGGGCGACGCCTGCGTGGCGGCGGGTCTGCGCTGCTTCGGTCCGTCGCGCGCGGCCGCGGAAATCGAGGGTAGCAAGCAGTTCGCCAAGGATCTGATGAGGCGGGCCGGAATCCCCACGGCGGCCTATGGTAGTTTTTCCGACGTGGCCACGGCCGACGCCTTCATCGACGCGCAGCCTGGCGACGTGGTGGTCAAGGCCGACGGCCTTTGCGCGGGCAAGGGCGTGGTCGTGACCTCCGCGCACGACGAGGCGAAACGAGCGGTGCGCACCATGCTGGTCGACCGCGCCTTCGGCGACGCTGGCGGCCGCGTGGTCATCGAGGAGCGTCTCATCGGCCGCGAGGTCTCGATGATGGCCCTGTGCGACGGCACGCGCTTCGTGCTGCTCGCCTCGGCCGAGGATCACAAGGCGGTCTTCGACGGCGATCGCGGGCCCAACACCGGTGGCATGGGCGCCTACTCGCCGTCGCCGCTCGTGGATCAGGCCTTGACCGAAACCATCGCGCGCAAGTTCTTCGCGCCGCTCGTGGCCGCGATGGCGGAAGCAGGGCGGCCGTTCCGCGGGCTGCTCTACGGCGGCCTGATGCTGACCCCGGAGCGCGGTCCCCTGGTCATCGAGTGGAACTGCCGCTTCGGCGATCCCGAGACGCAGGCGGTTCTGCCTCGCCTGGACGAGGATCTGCTGCCCTGGCTGCTCGACGCCGCATCGGGTGAGCTGCCCATGCTCTCACCCCAATGGTTGCCCGGCCTTGCGGTGTGCGTGGTGCTGGCTGCCGATGGCTACCCCGGCAAGGTGCGCTCGGGTGACCCGATCGCCGGGCTCGGCGACGACGGACAGCTCGCCGGTGAGGGCAGCGACCTGGTGGTCTTCCACGCCGGCACGAAGCGCGGTCCTGGCGGCTTGCTGACCAGCGGCGGCCGCGTGCTCGGGGTCACCGCGAACGGCGGAAACTTGGTGGAGGCGCGTGACCGCGCCTATGCTGGCATCGCTCGGATTTCCTGGCCGGGTATGCACTTTCGCAAGGACATCGGACTACGAGGCAAAGCATGAGCGCAAAGACCTGCGACGTCGCGATTCTCATGGGGTCGAAATCCGACCTCGCCACCATGAAGCCGGCCGTCGACGTGCTCAAGGAGCTCGGCCTGACAGTCTGCGTGCGGGTGCTCTCCGCGCACCGCACGCCCGAGCAGACGGCGGTCTTCGTGCGCGAGGCCGCGGCCAGCGGGACCAAGGTCTTCATCTGCGGCGCGGGCGGGGCGGCGCACCTGGCCGGCGCGGTCGCCGCGCACACCACGCGCCCCGTGATCGGCGTCCCCATCTCCTCGGGCAGCTTGCAAGGCATGGACGCTCTTCTCTCCACCGCGATGATGCCGCCCGGAATCCCCGTCGCGACCGTGGCCATCGGCGGCGCGGAGAACGCCGGCCTGCTGGCCGCGCAGATGGTGGCTCTCGTCGACGCCGCGCTGGCCAAGCGGGTCGCGGCCGAACGTGAAAGCCGGCTCCGGAAGGTCCTCGAAGCCGACGCGGAAGTCAGCGCCAAATTCTAGCTTTGTCCCCCCATACCCACACACGCGGCTTTGGGGTATAAAGGCAGGCCTCATGAGCGACGACAACAGCGAGATCATCATCGAGGAACCCGCTGGCCCACCCGCCAAGGGAGGGCCGGGTTGGTTAGTCAGGGTGCTGTGGCTTGGGCCGCGCGTGGCCGAGGCCAGGGAGAAAACCTTCTCGCCGGGCCAGCCCGGCTACGGCGCCTACGATATCGCACGCCAGATTTGCGACGACGTGGTGAAGATCGGGGAGACCGGCAAGGGCAGCTGGGCCGTGCTCCTGCTCGACTGCACCGCGGTCGAGTTGCTGGTCCGCGCGCACCTGTGCCGGGCCGGCCTCATCTCCGGCGGGAACCCGCTCGGCGAGGCGGACTGGGC
>PNBO01000277.1 GCA_003136095.1 Myxococcales bacterium | reverse complement strand
GCCGCCGAGCTTTGCTCTCGGCCCTTGGGCCTGCGGACCATCGCGGGAGGGCTTGCTCGCGGCCCTCACCGGCCGCGCTACGCGCGTCCGCCTCTCCCACTTCGTGGGCGAGGCAATGGGGCCGCTTCGCGGCCCCTGCGGGTTCCCATGATCGCGTAGGCGCAGCCGGGCTTTGCCCGGCGAAGCCAGAGCGCGGGAGGGTTTGGGAACCCTTCCAGGGTTCCCATGTCAACGTCCGCTGAACAGCCAGTAGGCGAAGATCGCGCCGATGATCACCGCGCCGGCCATCGCTCCAAAGATGAGGCCCCGGGCCGCTGGCCTGGCGGGTAACGGCGGCGGCACCACGGGCGGATACGCCATCGGCAACTGCACGGGCTGCGAGAGCACCTGCACATTGGGCATGGGGCTCGGCTCTGGCCGTACGGGCAGCGTCGGGGCCGGCGCGGTCATGGCCTGGCTCGTCCGCGCCTGCATCTCCTGGATGGTGTCACGCTGGATGGGCTGCGCGGGCCGCCCCGGAAAGTCGCGGACCGAGTCGCGCCCAGCGCTGGACCGCCGGTCCGGCCAGTCGGCCTCGGACGACCAGGCGCGTGGGTCGATGAAGCCGCCAGACTGGGCCGGCGGGGCGGGCGCCACGGGCTGCCCTTCCTGGTTGTCGAATTCGAACGACGTGAACGCGTCGAGCTCCTTGTGCAGGATGGTGTCGACGGTACCGAAGCGCTTGACCTTGCCGGCACTCGACTGGGTAGCCTGATCTTCGATGCAGGAACGGACCATCTCCGAGATATCGCGTTGGATCATCTTCAGCCCGCGCGAGAAGAGATAATGCGCAAGCGCATCCTGCAGGTCGGTGGCGGTCTGGAAACGATCCTCCGTCCGCCGGGCCAGCGCCTTCCGGCAGATCTCTTCGAACTCGGGCTCGACCTCGGGATTTTGCGCGGCGATGGGCGGAATCTTCGCATTGCGCACCAGCTCGACGGTCTGGTAGTCGGTATCGCCGTAGAAGAGGCGCTTGCTGGTCAGCATCTCGTAGAGCAGGATGCCGACCGCGAAAATGTCCGAGCGCTGGTCGACGTTCTCGCCGCGCGCGGCCTCGGGCGACAGGTAGCTCATCTTGCCCTTGACCACGCCCGGGTCGGTCGACTCGAGCTGGCTGGCGGCCTTGGCCAGCCCAAAGTCGGCCAGCTTGACCTCGCCGTTGCGCGAGATGAGCACGTTGGCGGGCGAGACATCGCGGTGAACGATACTCAGGCGCTCGCCGGTCTCGGGATGAACGAGGTCGTGCGCGTAGGCCAGCCCCTTGCAGACTTCCATGATGAGGTAGATGGTCTGGCCGATGGTCAGCCGGCGGCCGATGCGGCGACGCCATTCCATGATGGCCTTGAGATCCACGCCATCGACGAACTCCATGACGATGAAGTAGGTGTCGTCGGCGTGACCGATGTCGAAGACCTGGACGATGTTGGCGTGCTGGAGGAAGAGCGACAGGCGCGCCTCGTCCAGGAACATGGTCACGAACTTGGTGTTCTTGGTGAGCGCGGGCAGGATGCGCTTGATAGCGACGGTCTTGCGGAAGCCCTGCAAGGACTCCGCGACGCCCTTGAAGACCTCGGCCATTCCGCCGGATGCTATTTTGTCCGTGATTCGATAACGGCTGTCAGGCATCGCAAGGGCCGCCCGTCTGGGTGGAGCGGATACTATACCAGACGCGGCAAAGAGACATTACGGGAACAGGTTTCCTGGCCGCCCTGCTACTCGTCCACGGCCCCCGCTTCACCGAGCCCGCCTCCCTCGGCGGTGGCACCCTGGCCGGGCTGCTCGACCGCGGCCTCCTCGCGTTCGTTCTGCTCCTTGCAGTCGATGCACAGGGTGGTCACCGGCCGGGCCAGAAGACGCTTGAAGGCGATCTTCTCGCCACACCCCTCGCACAGGTCGATGGCGTCGTCCCGCAGCCGCACCAGTTGCTTGTCGATCTTGCCGATGAGGTACTTTTCGCGATCGTGCAGGCGCATCTCGGTCGAGAACAGCTCCTCCTCCATCGACTCGTCGATGGAATCGCGCCCGATGTTGCGCTCGTGATTCATCGAGTAGTTGAGCGCGCTCTGTCCAACCTTCGCTAGTCGCCGCCTGGCATTGTCGAGCACGCCTCGGAGTTCTTCTTTCTCGGAATTGCTCAGCATGATGTCCTCGGGAAAAGTGGGCCTATAAAGGAACTTCGGCAGGAAGTCTGGCGAGTTGAGCGGGAACTCTCGTCGCCAACAAAGGATGCCGGCGTCTACGACGCCTTCTTCTCCTTGATGAGCTGCGGGTGCCCACGCGACACGACCACGTCGCGTGTGACGACGCATTCCGTGACCCCGGTAAGCGAGGGGATTTCGTACATGACGTCGAGCATGACCTCTTCCAGGATGGCGCGCAGGCCGCGCGCGCCCGATTTGCGGCGGGCTGCCTCCTCCGCCACGCTGCGCAGCGCGTCCTCGGTGAAACGCAGCTTGACCCCCTCCATTTCGAGCAACCGCTCGTACTGCTTGGACAGCGCGTTCTTCGGCTTCCACAGAATCTCCGCCAGATCGTCGACATCTAGCTCGTCAGCGCCGACGATGATGGGCAGGCGGCCCATGAATTCCGGGATCATGCCGAACTTGATGAGGTCCTCGGTGCGAGCCAAGGCGCGCAGCTCGTTCTTGGATTCGTCGCCCTTGGTGATGGCAGCGCCGAAGCCGAGCCCGCTCTTGCCGATGCGGCGGCGGACGATCTCTTC
>PNBO01000361.1 GCA_003136095.1 Myxococcales bacterium | reverse complement strand
CCGTCGCGCCGCCCTGTCCCGCACTCGAGCCACCGGCGCCTCCGGAGTTCCCGCCACTTGCCGGAACGCCGCCGCTGCCTGTGCTTCCGCCGGAGCTTCCGCCCGAGTTGCTGCCGCCCGAGCCGCCCTTCGCAGTCGTACCTCCCGACCCGCCGTTGCCGCCTGAAGTGGGCGTTGAACAGGCAGAACCCAGGAGCAAGAGTGCGGCGATGATGGTGTGTAGCGAAATACGGTGCGGCATTAATACACCTCGATGTGAATACGACGTGAGATGGGGCCTTGGAACCCACTCGATCTGCAATCGGTGTCGCATCTGTGCAGTGGGATGAGCGCTTGAATTCCGTTTCACTGAAGTGCGATTCGATTTTGGGTGTAGCTTCCCGCGAAATCTGGAGCATAGGACGAACAAGCCTCATCTTCTCCGTGCGCCATCGCTCCACCGAAAGTCCGATAACGGATCTTACGTCAACTACATCAACCTACACGGTCGAACTATCCTCTAGCCAGGGCACCGGTGGAACCGGCGGCCAGGGTGGTTCGAGCGGTAGGTCCGGATCCGCCGCGAGCGGGTGCTCGTGCACGACGGCTCGCGCCGCGAGCGGGCCGGGCGCATGGTTGGCCTTGCTGCTCGGCCTGCTGGGGAGCGCGGGCCCGTTGCGACGACGGGAACGCGTCTAGGTTAGTCGCGAAGGGTTCCGTTAGAAGATGATGCCTTCGACCTGACCGCAATCGGTGAACACCAAGGTGGTGTCGATGCGGAAATCCGACTGGGTCGTGTGCCGTTCGGCGTTGAAGACGGCCAGGTCATAGACACTGCCCTTGGTGATTCCAAGAGTCGATGCCTGGGCATCGAGGTTTACGGTTTGGCTCAATTGATCACCTAGGGCAACGATTCTTTCTGGAACATGCCCCAAGACGTGTCGACGATCTTCGACGCCGCGTAACTGCCGCAGTGACTGCCACTGGGCGCCGTGCAAAGACCGACCTCCGTATTGCCGGCGCACGACGTGTAGACCTTGCAAATCGAGTTGTTCGGGTCGGTGGTCGCCGAACCGGTGCATGTGTCGAAGCTCGCCCAGGTATCGACGTTCACCTGCGCGCTCGGGAAGATGAACGCGCTGCAGCCGCCGCCCGGTGGGCAGTCCGCGGCGACTGCCGTCGTGCCACCGTTGTAGGGCACGATGGAATTGTCCTGGCCCTCGTCGAAGGCCAGCACCGAGATCGGCCGCGGCAGCTTGCAGGTACATGCCGTATTGTTCGTGGGCGTCAGCGACGAAGCGCTCGCCGGCTCCGTGCCGGTGATGCACCGAAAATCGACGGGGGCCACAGCCGCGATCACGTCGGCGGCATTGCAGGCAAGGATATAGGACATGCCGCCACCGTTGGAGCACCCGCTCGCGTACATGCGTTTGGGATCGACGCACGCGTTGGCCGCGAGCCACTTGATCATGTCGCGCGTGAACTGGACATCGTCGACCTTGTTCTGTTGGGCGCCCTGGCAGCAGTAGCCCACGTTCCACCCGTTGTTGGCGTTCGCCGCCGAATTGGGGAAGACGGCGATGCAGCCCACGCTGTCGCACTTGGTGTCCCAGTGGCTTGCGCTCTGCTGACTCGACCCCGAGCCGCCGAGCGGATGAAAATCGAATATCACAGGCAACGGGGAGCTACCCGTGTAGCCCGTCGGAACATGGACGATGAATGATCGGGACGCTCCGCTCGACGTGATGGTCTGGGTCGAATTGCCAGCCTTGAGTGTGCCTGGGCAACCCGCTCCGGTGCCGGTCGTCCCGCCGGTGCTGCTTGTTCCACCGCTGCCCGTAGCGCCACCGCTGCCCGTCGCGCCGCCGCTGCCCGTCGCGCCGCCCGAGTTGGCTACGCCGCCCGAGCCCTTCGTTCCCCCGAAGCCGGTAGCACCTCCGGAAGCGATGGCGCCGCCGCCGCTGGCCCCGCCGGTTCCCGATCCTCCCGTTCCGGATCTGCCGCCAGTGCCGGATGCGCCTCCCGAGCCGCCGCTGCCTACCACGCCGCCGGTGCCCGTAGTCGTGCCGCCGTTGCCTGCCGTCGAGGTCCCGCCGCTTCCGAACGCGCCCCCCGTGCCCACCTTGCCACCACTGCCGACAGCGCCACCAGTTCCGGTAGTGCCGCCGGCGCCACCACCGCTGCCTGCGACGGTTTGCCCACCCGAGCCGATCGAGCTGTCGGGCTTCGCGCCGTTCCCGCTGCCCGACGTGTTGCACGCGAGTAGCGTTACGACGGTCAGGCCAGCGAGCAAGCCACTGGAAGAAACAAGTTGCGAGCGCTTCATCGATGCAATCCTCTCAGTTGGGGTGATGGGGGCATCTATGCGGGAAGGTCGGCGAAGTGATCACCCGCCACGAGGAAAGCCACGAATGACTCACCGTCATTTTGCTGTCGCACGTCGCTTTCCGTGATCAGATCGGCGCGCGACCGGCATAGATACACGACGGCTTTGGGATGCTGCGAATGGTCGAAAGCCTGGCGATGCCAAAATCCGACGATCCGGCCACGCGCTCGGCCGCCGACCGCGATCGTCTCGGCCGCATGTTCGATGCCCACTATGAGGTCGTCTGGCGCACCTTGCGACGCCGAGGGCTTAACCCCGACACCGCTGGCGATGTCACGCAGGAGACCTTCCTCATTGCGGCCGAGCGCTTGGGCGACATCCACCCGCAGGCCGAGCGGGCCTTTCTGATTTCGACCGCGCTGCGGGCGGCGCACACCTTCGGGCGCAAGACCTTTCGCTGGCAGCTCGACGACTCGTTGCACCTGCGCGCTTCGGGGGCGCGCGACGCTGGGGATGCGCGGGCCGACGTCGAGCTTTGCGACCTGGTGCTGTCCAAGATAAGTCCGGACCTGGCGGAGGTCTTCGTGCTGTTCGAAGCTGAAGGGTTGTCCTCACGGGAAATCGCGGGACTGCTTGGCATTCCACGCGGCAGCGTGAGGTCACGCTTGCGACGCGCGCGCGAGCAATTCCGCGCCGTGGTCTCGGTCATCGAGCAAGACATGAAACGCGAGGGGCACTCATGAGCCACCGAGACGATCCCGAGCGCCTGCTCACCGCGGACGGTACCGACCTCGAGCGGCGCCTGATCGGGGCCATCGCGCATGAACGGCCATCCGCGAAGCTGCGCGAGCGCTTGGCCCAGGCCATTTGCGTGCCCTTGGCTACGCTCGGCGGAACCGCGGGCGCAAACGCTACGCAGACCGCGGCTGCCACGACCAAGGCTGCAGCAGGGGCCAGCGCCGGCTCCGGCTCCAATGCCCTGCTACCGTGGCTCTCGGCGGGCGTGGTGGGCCTGGCCGTGGCTGGCGCCATCGTCGGCGCCAGCGCGTGGCGGGGATCGCCTGCCCGGGAGCAACCAGCGCCAGTGAGCGCACCGGCCACCGTGCCGGTGGCGTCGCCCGCGCCGCCCGCTACGCCGGCCGAGGCATTTCCGGTAACCACGGACGAGGAGCCCGCCAACGTGACAGCGCCCGCGCAGCACCGTGGCCGAGCTCGCGCGACCGCCGGCGACCTGCGGGATCAGATCGCGCTCATCGACCGCGCGCGCACCGCGCTCTCGACCTCGACGGGCGAACGCGCGCTGGAGCTGGTACGCCAGTACCAAGACAAGTATTCCGGGGGCACGTTTGCGCCCGAGGCAGCCGCACTCAAGATCGAGGCGCTGGCCAAGCTCGGCCGACTCTCCGAGTCGCGTGCGCTGGCAGCACGATTCCGTGCCCAGTACGGTGAAAGTCCGCAGACAGACCGCGTGCTGCGCGCCGCCGGGCTCTTGGCACCGTAACTATGCGCCATCACGGTAGACGTACGCCGAGGCCAAGACTCGCGTCGACGGTCACGCGAGCCGCGCGATGGAAGAGGTTGGGACCGAATACGTACCAATCGCGCACCAACGTCACACCTGCCCCGACTCGCGCCGACAGCTCGACCCGCGAACCGAGACCGGCGCTGAACACAGCGCTGGCGCCAGCCGTTGCAAATGGCCGCGGCACGGAGGCCTGGTTGCTGGTACCCGAGCCGCTGGCCAGCAGACGACCCACCAAGGTCGAAGCGCAAGCTCGCCCCTCGAGCCGGGACAGGTGCACGCGAAGCGCGCAGGCATCTAGGGTGGCGGCCTCGAGCGTGAATGCGGCCGTCCCGCCTGTCTCCACGAGGCCGCTCCTCCAGGCATGCGTAGCTCCGAGCACGACGGCGGGTGACCAGAGCGCATCGCGATCGAGCGCGGCCAGGGCATACAGCCCGACGCCCGGCATGACCGCCGGCGCCGGGCCGAAGACCATCTGTCCCGCCAGAAAGAGACCCGCGCGGCGTCGCGTGGCCACGGGTGGCGCCTGCGCAGCAAGCACAGCCGCTGGCGCCGCCGTTGGGGCGGGCAACCTGGCCGGCTCGGGGGCCTGCTCGGCCTGCTTCGCGCCCGAGCTGGCGGCTGGTGCGGGTGCCTTGGCGACCGGCCCCGTGCTGTCCGACGAGCCCGGAGACGACGCGCGCGACCCAGACTCCGCTGGCGCCGGTCGAATCTCGCTGGCCGAGGTCGGATCCAGGGTGACGGCGATGATGAGCGCGGCTGCATCGGCGCCCTCGGCACAAGAGCGGGCGATGAACCGGCGCGACATCGCCTTGCCGGCAGGATGTCCGGCCACCACCAACCCCACCGCCACCTCGCCCGAAGGCGCGTCCGTGAAGGTGGCTTCGACCGACAGCGCGGCACCGCTCTCGACGAAATGGATGCGCGACGAGCGCGACCCCACACGCGCCGCGACCTCGCCACGCGAGGTGCAGGCCGGGGCAACCCGCACGTCGAGGTGCGCGCTGGTACCCGGCGCTTCGGTCTCGACGGCCAGCACCACGGCGTGGCTGGGAAGTGCGAGCGCGACCAGCAGGGCGAGGCCCGGAGTCATCGCGGGGATGGTAGCATTACCGCATGGGTAGCTCGACACCAGCCGTGGTAATGGCAAGACTGGCGCTGGTCTGGGCGATGGCCGCGGGCTGTGGCGGCAGGGAGGTCCGGCTGGGCGACGGCGTCGCCGGCCCCGACGGTGGCGCGTGCCCTCATGGTCAGGTGCAGGCGAGTGAGGTGCTGTGGATCGGCGATTCGTGGATCACGATGACCGGCACTCAGCACACTGGCGTCAGGGATCTCGCGCGTGCCGCCGGCGCGATTGGGCCGAATGATGACTACGTGGTCGTGGCGATCGGTGGCACGACCATGGCCATGATTGCCGACCAGTACAACACCCGAGAGGCAGGGGCGACCAAGGTCAAGGTCCTGATCATGGACGGCGGGGGTTGGGACACCATCCTTGCCGGCGGCTCGGATGCGTCGGTGGCAAGCGCCGGGGAGGCTTTCAGGCAGCACCTGGCGAAAGTCGCCAGTGACGGAACCGTAAAGCACATCATCTACTTCCTCTACCCCGAGCTTGTCACCATCCCCGGCGTGGCCGCCTTGCGCCCGGTGATGCAGCAAGCGTGCACCGCCAGCACGGTACCCTGTCACTTTCTCGATCTTCAGCCGTTGTGGGTTGGCCATCCCGAATACACGGACGGCACCAACATCCAGGCCTCCGAGGCCGGTAGCCAAGTCATCGCCCGCGAGATCTGGGCCATCATGCAACTCAACTGCATCGCGCAGTGACCTGCCCAGGCAGCACGCGAGGTTGATCGGGTGAGTGATCAGATCGACTCGCTTCCCGCATAGATGCGCCATCCCCGCGGAGCAGGGCTCGCGGAGAGGGAGGTCGGTCAGGTGAAGAGCACGAGCGGCGTCAGCTATGGTTTCCTGCTTGCCGGTTTGGCGGGGTTATCACTTGTCGGATGCGACTCCGGGGGAGGCGTCAAACCTGCCGGAACGGGTGGCCAGACGGTTCCTGCCGGGAGCAGCGGCGGTAGCCAGAGCTCCGGCGGCACGATCGGAAGCGGCGGAACCGTGGGCAGTGGCGGCAGTGGCGGCAGTGGCGGCAGTGGCGGAAACGGGGGCGCCGTTGGCAACGGCGGCACGAATGCCACCGGCGGTAGGGTCGGCAGCGGCGGCACGAGCGGATCAGGTGGGGGATCCGCGGGCGCTACGGGATCCGGGGGAAGGACGGAAACGGGCGGTCAGCCTGGCACCGGCGGAGCGCCCGGCGCCGGCGGTCGCGGCACCGGCGGCGCAGGCACCGGTGGAGCCTCGACCACTGGCTCAGGCGGCAGCTCGGCGACCGGTGGCGCTCCCGGCACCGGCGGTCGCGGCACGGGTGGAGCGCCCGGCAGCGGCGGACGAGCAACCGGCGGAAGCCCCGGGGCCGGCGGCACGACGAGCGCGGGCGGCAGCACGGGCACGGGTACTTGCCCACACGCTCTGATGAAGGGGACTGATTTCTGTACCATCGGCGACTCCTGGATCCAGATCCCCGGCAATCAGGTGACCACCCTGGAAAACCACTTGGTCGCTGCCGGGGTGATTCCGTCCGGCGACCACTTCGATCGGCGCGAGGTCAGCGGCTCGACGCTGTCGTCGATCATCGGCACGTACACCAGCAAACCATCGAATTGCAAGATCCTGGTCATGGATGGCGGAGGCATCGACTTGTTCAGTACTGCCGCCGGCGACCAAGCCGCGATCGATCCCGTGGTCAAGAAGTTCACCGACTTCCTAGCGCAGGTCAAGACCCTTGGCTACACCCAGCACATCATCTACAGCCTCTATCCCGTGATTCCGACAACCAAGAATCTGAACGTGAACATGAAACCCGGCTTTTCCGCGGCGTGCGCAGCCAGTGCTGTGGATTGCCATCTCGTGGACCTGGAGCCGTTGTTCAAGGGCCAGCATTTTGGCAGTGACAACACCCATCCCGACAATGCAGGGGGTGTGATTATCGGCGACGCTTGGTGGCAGGCAATGCAGGCGAACTGTATCGCGCAATAGACGTTGGCACCTTAGGGGTGTAGGCGCTGCCGTCGACTGTGCAGCTGTTGATGGCCGGTCTGCGACGTCAGGGTCATCGGGTCGGTTGCGTTTGGGCCGGCTCGTCCCGGCTGGACGAGCTTTCTCGCGGCACGGACCACCCGTGGCGGAGCGGCGGCAGGTCATCCACTCGCGTGGTCGCGGCCCGCGCGGAGATCCAACACGGGCCCGGCACCAGCACCCGGTAGGATCTCGGCTGCCTCAAAGACCCGAGTCTGCCCGACAGGACCGGCGTGGCCGTCGGAGTAAAGCGAGCGCCCAGAAGGCAACGAGCAGCCCGCCGGCCGCTGGGCGGCGACGGTCGGCAAGGCCGCAGGCGCATCCGTTCCGGCCACCCGCGGTCCCCCCCGCGCCGCCGTGCGTGCCGCCGAGGCCTCCGCCAAAGCCATCTCCGCCCGCACCGCCGGTTCCCCCAGTCCCGCCCGAGCTGCCTGACGTGGCCGCCGATCCGCCGGTGCCGGGGTGGCTGCCCGAGCTCGAGCCGCCGTAGCTTTGCGCTCCGCCCGATCCTCCGGAAGCGGGGGCGCCTCCGGCACCGCCGGTCCCGCTGCGACCACCCGTGGCTGTGCTGGCCAATGTCCC
>PNBO01000432.1 GCA_003136095.1 Myxococcales bacterium | reverse complement strand
GTGTGCTGGGTCCAGGTTGGCACCGGCAGGTCGGCCATGGCGTGGAGGAAGACGTAGAGTTCTTCGAGCCCACCCGGCACGTAGCCGCCGGCGTTGTAACAGCCGAAGGCGCTGCAGCGCGAAGCCAGGGACATGTTGGCCGGCGACAGCCCGATGGGAATCAGCACGCGATAGTCGCCCGGATCCATTGCCAAGAGCCGCTCGTAGTCGAGCTTGGCCATGACGTCGTCGAAGCGGGCCACCGGCAGCCCGGGCGAGCCGCGCAGTGCGAGGTCCACGAAGACGGTCCCGACCAGAAGCACGCCCGCGAGTCGGGAACGACCAAGGTAGGGCCAGAAGGCGAGTAGCGCAAGCGCGAGGCCGAGCATCGCATAGGTCGTGAGCATCGCGTTCCCGGCCAGNNCGTAGGGTCTCTGCGCCCAGCCCGGCCAGCACGGCGAGGAACAAGACCAGCACGAAGAGGGCGCGCGCCGGCACCCGCATCTTCCCGACGATGGGAATTGCGCCGGTGTACAAGTGGTAGATGGGCGTGTAGCCGCCGAGGGCGAAGCTGACCGCGATCAGCACCAAGAGCACCCAGGTCAGAATTCGTCGACGGTCGGACGCCCAGAGGATCCCCAGGATGGCCAGCAGCAGGGGGAGGATGCCAATGTAGCAGCCGTAGTCCGCCTCGAGGGTCAGTGCCGAGGTCTCGACCTGGGGCAGGAGCAGGGTCGCGAAGTTCTCGGGCGGCATCGAGAGTCGGGTCGCGAACGCGTACGAAGCCACCGCGCGATTGGAGCGCGCCAGCAGCTCCTGCGCCGGGAGCAGCGCCACCGCGCCCAGACCGAGGGCCGTCGCCGGCACCACCAGCCAGGCTGCCGCACGTCGGTAGCCGGCGTTGCTGCCCGGCGTGTGGGGACCAAGCAAGCTCCGTACGATCACGTAGATGCACGCGAAAATGGCGGTGTACACGCAGCCCTGCAGGTAGCCGGAGAGCAACTCCAGGGCGAAAGCGACGCCGGCCAGGACGAGGGCGCGATACCGGCGTGGCGAGAAGGCCCGCTCGAGGTAATAGAAGACCCAGGGAAGCCAGGCTGCGGCATGGATCGGCACGAGGTGTCCCGCGTGGATGCGCAGGATCATGTTGCTGCCCAGTGCATAGGCGAGCCCGGCCACCAATCCGGCGCTGCGCGAGCCGGACAAGGCCCGGGTGAGGGCGTAGCCTCCGGCCCCCGCCAGCGCTACGTGGAGGACAAGGTCCACGCCGAACGCCCATGGCATCGGCAGCACGAGGAAGAGCACGACTGGCGGGTAGAGCGCGAAGTTGACGGGGTTGGCGAGAAACGGCTGCCCGCAATAGACATAGGGATTCCACAGCGGCAGCGTGCCGGCCGAGACTTGCTTGCGCAGGAACAGCAGGCTCCAGAGGTGGTAGTCCAAGGTGTCCTGGCCGGCGATGAACCGACCGTCGAAGGAAAGCAGCCGCGTCCCGAAGAAGACCAGCACCATGCCTACCAAGGCGAGCACCGGCCAGCTGCGCAGCCACGCGGGTCGGTCGGAGGGACCTGGCGTCCCGCTCGGCAGGCCGAGGCCGAGCGTTCGTAGTCGCATGAGGATTCGATGGATCAAGGCACACCGCCCTCGGCATGGGCCGAGGGGCTGAGGCCAGTCAAAGCGGTTTCTCTCGTCGGGTCAAGTAGGCAAGCACTCGGGCAGCCGGCAGCTCCGGGTACAGGGATAGTTCGGGGAGATTACGCGTCGGCCTCTGTAGTTGACATAATGCTTATCGGCCATCTTGCGGATGCGATTTGCTTCGCTCATTCGCGTCGTGTGCTGTGCGAAAACGGGATCGCGTCTGGTCGGAATCTAGAGCAGCTTGCGCACCTTCGCCGCGAGGTCCACGGCGTCGAAGGGCTTCTGGATGAAGCCGTTGCAGCCACTGTCGAGGAGCTCCTGGGCCTGCCCCTCGACGCTGCAGCCGCTGGACAGCAGCACCTTGATGCCCGGCACGAGCTTCTGCATCGCCTCGTAGGTCTGTCGTCCGCTCATCTCCGGCATGGTCATGTCGAGCAGCACGAGCGAGAGCTTCGCTCCGTACTGCCGCACCAGCTCGATGGCTTGCTTGCCACCCGACGCGGTCAAGACCTGGTAGCCGAACTTTTGCAGCAAGCGGGCGCAGACCTTGACGATCTGCTCCTCGTCGTCCACGACCAGGATGGTCCCGGTCCCGTGCAAAATGACGGCCGGAGGGGTCTTGTCCTCCGCGACCTGACGCTCGGTTGCCGGCAGCAACAGCGTGAAAGTCGTGCCTTTTCGCACCTCACTCTCGACCCCGATGAAACCCGCGTGGTTCTTGATGATGCCGTAGACCGAGGCGAGCCCCAGCCCGGTGCCCTGTCCCGGGCCCTTGGTCGTGAAGAAGGGTTCGAAGATCCGCCCCATGGTCCCGGCGTCCATTCCCGCTCCGGTGTCGGTGACGACCAGTCTCGCGAACAGGCCAGGGGGAATGCCCAGTCGCGCGCCTTCTGTGTTGGCGAGCTCCGCGTTCTCGGCGCGCAAGAGCAGCTGGCCGCCCTCGGGCATGGCCTGCCCGGCGTTGACGAAGAGGTTCAGCAGCACCTGTTCGAGCTGCGAATGATCCATGAGCACGGCCAGGAGGCCCGGCGCGAAGTCGAGCTGGATGGTGATGTCGGTGCGCGTGCGCCCGAAAAGCGCGCTGGTCTTCGCGACCACGCGCGCTAGATCAAGCGGCTGGATGTCGAACTTCCCTCGCCGGGCGAATCCGAGCATCTGCTTGGTGAGCTCCGCCCCACGCTTTACCAGCGCCTTCATCTCCGGGATATCCGTCTTGCTGCCGCTGTCGTCCCCGGCCCCGAGCTCGAGCAGCGTCAACCCGCCCAGGATGCCGGTCAGGATGTTGTTGAAGTCATGNNCCGATGGCCTCCATCTTCTGGGCTTCCGCCAGCTGCAGCTGGAGCTCCTCCCGCTCTTGCTCCATCCGCCGCCGCTCGGCGATCTCCCAAGCCATATCCGCAAGGTAGGAGATGGTGCTGACATCCTCGGCGGTGTAGCCCGCCGCCTTGTTGCCCACGCCCAAGATGGCGACCATCTTCTCCTTGCGGAAGATCGGCACGACGACCTCACGAAACATCGGTGTGTCGCCGTCGGGGGGCCGCTTTCGGTTCGCCAGCTTGTCGTCATGGATGACAGGGACCCGCTTGCGCAGGCACTCGGCCCAAATGCCGCCGTCGTCGACGCCGTAATGCCGGGGCTTCTCTTGCGCGGCATCGAGCCCGCTGACCGTGTGGGTGGACCAGACCTGCAGCGATGGTGTGCGTTGATCCGCCTCGAGGTAGTGGAAGAACCCGACTCGGCTGCCCGTGACGGCCTCGACTTCGTCCAGCGTCTTTTGCAGCAGCTCCTTCGGCGAATGCGACGATGCGAACTCCTGCAGCCGCAAGCGGACCGCCATCAATGCCTCCGACCGTTTGCGAGCGGTGATGTCCGTGGCGACGACGCGGCATTCCTGGCCGCCGGCGGCGGAGGTGGCGGAGAATTCGACGGCAAACGGCGATGCCAGCTCCGGACGCACGACCACCTCACAGCTTTCCTTGCTGCCGGTCTCGAAAACCTTGGTGAAAAACGTGTTGAAGGCGGGACGGCTGTCGGCGTCGACTAGGATGGCGAGGCGTTTGCCAACCAGGTGCGAGCGATCGAGTCCGAGGAGGCGCGCCCCCGTGAGATTCACCTGCCGGATCTCGCCCTCCCGATTGAGGGTCAGGTAGCCGACGGGGGCGAATTCGTAGAGATCCGTGTAGCGGGCGAGCCCTTCCTCCACCTCGCTCCGGGACCGCTCCAGCTCCTCGTTCTGCATCTCGAGCTCAATCTGGTGGACTTGCAGCTCGTGAAGCAGTCGGTGGGTTTCCGGCGCCAGGTGGGTGTCGCCAGCGGTGGCATCGGTACGGCGTGCTCCGAATTGCGCCTCGGCCCGACGGCGCAATTCACCGGCATCCACTGCGTTGCTTTTGATCTTCTTCATCTGTCACTCCATTCACTCCCAACTATCCGATCTGTCGATCTGCCAATTTGCCCACTAGGTCGATTGATGCTGGCGTAGCGTCGCCTCCAGGGTCTTGGCGGCGGTGATATCGGCAAATGTGAGCACGACTCCGTCGATGCGGTTGTCCAGCGTGCGATAGGGCATAATGCGCACCGAGAACCAGCGCTCGTCGACGGTCTTGACCGGCGTCTCCTTGAATATCAGGGTCTTGAGCACGGCTTGCGCGTCGGTCGCCAGCGCCGGGTAAATGAGATCCGAGGCGAGGTCGGTGATGGGGCGATTCACGTCGCCGGGGATGAGCTTGATGATCTTGGTCATCTGCGGGGTGAACCGCCGCACCTTCAGGTCATCGTCCAGGAACAGGGTGGCGATGTCGGTGCTATCGAGCAGGTTGCGCATGTCGTTGATGGCGCGAGATTCGTCTTCGACCTTGATTTGCAGCTCCTGGTTGAGGGTTTGCAACTCTTCGTTCAGGGACTGCATCTCCTCCTTGGACGTGGTCAGCTCCTCGTTCGCGCTCTGCATCTCCTCGTTGGTGGACTGCAGTTCCTCGTTGGCCGATTTGAGCTCTTCTTGGGACGTCTGCATTTCCTCGCGCATGGATCGGATCTCCTCACGCGCGTGCCGCATCTCCTCTTCCAGTCTGGCCACCGCCGCGTGCGGGCGCGGGTGCTTGCCCGATGGCTTGTCGGCGGGGGGCACGTCGACATCAGCGAACACGATCATCACCATCCCGCGCATCGCTTGCGACTCGCGCACCGGCTCGATGGTGACATCCACCACCTGTACGCTCTCGCCATGCTTCAGCCGCACCCGAATTTTCCGGGGGCCACGCGGCTCGCGCAATGCCTGCTGAAAGGCGCCGCCCAGCTGGTTGCGCAATCCCTCGCGGGCCATGGCATGGATGTTCCAGTTGGCTTTGCCGGCCGCCGGCTCGAGGTACTTGCCGGTGCGTCCGCTGACATAGAGAATATCCCCCTGCTCGTTGGTGAGCACGGCGACGGGTGAATAGCGATCGAGCAAGAGCTGCGCCGCCAACGTTTGCAGATTGGGGAGCGACGCCGTGGTGACCGCCGGTGGGTCAGCCGCGCGGCACCGGGCAGGGAAGGATATGGGAAACTCGATGGGCGTGGCCCGGGGCTCCGTATCGAGACGGCGATAGATGCGCGTCTTGCCGCTCTTCGGAGCGAAGAGATTGGCGACCGGTCCCAGGGTCTCGGCGCTGCCCAGAAAGAGGATTCCGCCGGGATTGAGGCTGTAGTGAAAGAGGGGAAGCAGCTGCTTTTGCAGCTCGGGCGCCAGATAGATGAGAAGGTTGCGGCAGCTCAGGATGTCGAGCTTGGTAAACGGCGGATCCATGATGACGTCCTGCGTGGCGAAGACCACCGACTCGCGGATCTCCTGGCGCACCCGGTAGCCCTGCGCCTCTTTCACGAAGAATCGGCCCAAGCGATCCGTCGAAACGTCGCTCGCGATGTTGGTCGGATAGCTTCCCTGACGCGCTCGATCGATGGAGTCCTTGTCGAGGTCGGTGGCGAAGATCTGCAGCGAGTACCTCTGCGCCGGCCGCACCTCCGCCAACGCCTCCTTGAAGACCATGGCTAGCGTGTATGCCTCTTCCCCGGTCGAGCAGCCCGGCACCCAGGCCCGCAGCGTTCCACCCGCGGGACGCTCCGCCAGCAGCGCGGGGATGGCCTGCTTTTGCAGGTGGTCCCAGGCGTCCGGATCGCGGAAGAAGCTGGTCACGCCGATGAGCAGTTCCTTGAACAGCAGCGTGGTTTCCTGCGGGCTTTCCTGGATGTAGCGCAGGTAGCCCGCGATGTCGTCGATCTTGTGCAATCCCATCCGCCGCTCGATGCGGCGGTAGATGGTGCTGCGCTTGTATTGCGAAAAGTCGTGACCGGTCTGGCTGCGCAGGAGGACGCAAATCTTCTCAATCGCGCTCTCGGTCTTGGAGGCCAGGGCTGGAGCGGGCGAATGTCCCCGTGGGGCATGCGCAAGGTAGGCGACGATCTTGCCGGCCAGCTCCTCGACCGGCGCCACGACATCGGCCAGGCCGGCATCGATGGCGCTCCTGGGCATGGCGTCGAACTTGGCCGAAGCGGGGGCCTGCACGAACACCGCGCCCC
Organism: Myxococcales bacterium; assembly: GCA_003136095.1. Classification (GTDB taxonomy): domain Bacteria; phylum Myxococcota_A; class Polyangia; order Fen-1088; family Fen-1088; genus Fen-1118. Next base: position 5,890 of record PNBO01000432.1, on the reverse strand, counting down.
CTTTCTCCTTGATGGCCGCAAGACCCAGGGTTCCATCCGAGCCCATCCCGGAGAGGATGACCCCGATGCTCCGGGGACCCTGGTCAACGGCCAGGGAACGCAGAAAGAAATCGATGGGCAGGCGCAGCCCGCGCGGCGCCGCCGGCGCCAGCAAGTGCAGCACGCCGTGCAGGATGGACAAGTCGTGGTTGGGAGGGATGACGTAGACGCAATCAGGCTCGACCGGCAGGCGATCCTTCACCTGAAGAACCTTCATCGGGGTGGCGCGCGCAAGCAATTCGACCAACATGCCCTTGTGGGTCGGGTCCAAATGTTGGACGACCACGAAGGCCAGCCCACTCTTGTCGGGCAGGTGGCGCAAGAAACCATCGAGCGCCTCCAGGCCTCCAGCCGAGGCGCCGATGCCGACGATGGGGAAGGCGCGAGCCGCGCCAGCGGCTGGCTTGGCCACCAGCACATCCCGCGCGACGGATTTCCGCTTGCGGGTCAATAACCTCGGCTTGACCAGCATGGCTTACGGCACCGGCCCGGAGGAGGTGTAGATGTAGCCTGGATACTCCACAGCGACCAGCTTGGTTCCGTCGGCTGAGGACGCCACCCAGCGCCAGTTCCGCGGGGTGCCCTGCTGCACCCAGTCCGCCCCGGCTTTGCTCGACGTGTAGACGTAACCCCTCGGCTGCCCGAGAGCAGCGTCGTTGGGTCCGGAGCCATTGGCTCCAGAGCCAGCCAGCGCCACCAGCATCGCCAGCACCGCACGGGGCACCCAGCGAATGCCTTTCAAGGTGAAACCCTCTGGTCGGACGGGTAGGCAGTTGATTTCAGCATGATTGCGCTTCTCGGGCTTGATTGTCGGGCAATGAGGCCGCTGACCGCGGACGGGTGGCCTGGCACCGGAAATGGCTGCTATTGCAGGGTCCGGGCCACCGATGCGCGGCCGGTAAATTCAGGCACTTGCGCCACACGAAGTTGGGGGGTAGGGATTTGTCCCATCAGGATGACCTACCCCTCCTTCACTTCGACGGAGGGAACCCGCAATTACAAAGCGCGAGGCGTCGTGGAACACGCTCACCGCGAAGCCATCGCGCCACGGGCGCGGGCGGTAGGCGGTCTCCAGTTGGGCGAGCTCGAAACCCCGGCCGCAGATGATGAAGTGGTGTCCTCCCGCCCTCATCACCACCTGGCCGGTCGCCCAATCAAGATGATGTATATCGATCAATTTGAGAGGCGCGCCAGAGTGAACCNNAAGAGAGGACGACGGTGTCCAATGACCAAAAGCAACGACAGGCCCAACGGAGTCGCCCAACTGCGCTGGCGGGCCGAAGAGATCGCCCAGGAGCAGGGCGCCCCGTCGCCCAAGGATCTCAACACGCTATCGCTCGCGGAAGCGCTGAGGCTGGTCCATGAGCTTCGCGTGCATCAGATCGAGCTGAAGATGCAGAACGACGAGCTATGCAGGGCACAGGCAGAGCTGAACGCGACTCGGGAGCGGTATTTCGACCTCTATAACCTAGCGCCCGTGGGCTACTTCATTGTCTCCCACGAGGGGCGAATTCTGGAGACCAACCTCACCGGGGGCATTCTGCTGGGCGTCTCCCGGGCCGCGCTGGTCAAGCAGCCGATCACCAGGTTCATCTTCAAGGAAGACCAAGACGTCTACTACCTGCACCGCCGAGAGCTCTTGGCGACAGGCAAAGCGCACACGTGTGAGCTGCGGATGGTGAAGTCCGACGGGACGGCATTCTGGGTTCGACTGACGGCCACCACCCAGGATCCTTCGACGGGCTCAGGGCACGGCACCGGCGGTGCGCCAGTGACCCGCGTCGTGCTGAGCGACATCAGCGAGCAGAAGCAGCTGGCTGCCCAACTCAAACGGAGCAACCAGCGTCCCCGCGTAGGGCCCAAGGCAGGCAAGGGCGGGAGGCGCGCCATTCGCAAATGATAGGGGCGCCACGGGTAGCAGCGGCGATGATTTTCGGGACACTACGGGGTCAACGACACCTAACGCTCACGGAGGTTTGAGCCCAAGACGACGGTGTGCACATCGGATCACACGCTGTAATGTAGGCATACCCGGGCGTCCCGCAATCCTGACGGGGACTCCCATCTGCAGTCACTAGCACGCAGGTGCCTCTGGCGCGGAGACCACACGTGTCCATCGCGTGAGGCTCGACCATCTTCTCCACAGCACCATCGCAATTATGGTCCCAACCGCACGTTGCTGAAGCAACATCGAAGTACTCTGTTTGCCCCGGATTCACCTGTGCGTCCGTGTCACAGCAGTCCCACTGCCCGTCGGAGCGGGCAGGGATGTATCCCCCGACCTGTGCTGTTGTTACATTGCACCATCCCAAGGAATCTGAGACCACCGGATAATGATCGCTGTCTCCGTCCGCATAGAACTTGGAGCAGATTCCTGCAGCGCAGTCCCCGTTGCTGGAACAAGGCTTGCCATCTCGAGCAAGACATCCACCCAAGACACATTCCTGTGACGGTGAGCTGACCGTGGTGCCCCCAGCAACCGAGGTTCCGCTGGTGCCGGTCGAACCACCGGTGCAGGCAGGGCTGCACGTAACCAAACTGGTTCCGCCAGTGCCGCCATTCCCTGTCGCGCCGCTCGTGCCCGAGAACACATTTGTTGCATCCGCGGTCAGGGAGAATCCCGTGATGAAGGTGCCGGCAGCGGGACTGATCCCAAGGTTTCCCGTGACGGCGGATGTCGGCACGGTCGAGCTCCCGCTCTTGGCGAGGATGCCGAAGCTGCCGGCAGCTCCGAGATTTACGGGAAACGTCGAGCTCCCGTCGACGAGCGTAACTCCGCTGTCCGACGAGACCCGGGCATCCTGCGAGACCCCGCTGCCGGAGTCGCCGCAGGCGCTCGCCAACGAGAGCAGCAGGAAGCTGGCTCCTGCCATAAGAGGATAGGACTTTGAAATCAACATGATCGTGGCTCCCTGGTTGTGACCGCTTGGCGAGGATTCCGCAGACCGCCGCCGGGTGGCCCAACATTGCAAGTGGCTCCTATGCAGCGGCCGGGCCACCGATGCGCCGCGGGCAATTTCAGGCACTTGCGCCACACGCAGTCTTACGGGAGGGACTTGTCCTATCAGGATGACGTACCCTCTCCTTCACTTCGACGGCGGGAGCCGGCGGATGCGAGTGGACGCTCGCGCGGGCGGATAGACCTACGGGCGAGGGACAGGCCCAGGGTTGCCTGCCCGGCGCTCGCGGCGCTGCCTATGGGCTGTCGGCCCGCGCCGTATCGTGCTGCCGCGTTCCGGGCTAGTGTCCCAGCACGGCGTCCAGGATCACGGCGCCCATCACCATCACGGCGTAGTAGTTGATGGCGGCAAAGGCGCGGCGGAAGCCGGACTTTTCCGGGGTGCGCAGCGCGCGCCAGGTCACGGCGACCAGCCAGGCGCCGGCGGCGGCGAGGCCGAGGCCGAGGAAGGGCGAGGCCGACAGCCCGAAGATGGGCAGAAGCAGGGCCGAGGCGGCGGTGGCCGCGGTCCACATGAAGGTCACGCGCGCGACCGAATCCTTGCCCAGGGCGCGCACGAAGGTCGGGAAATGCGCTTGCGCGTAGTCGGCGTCGAGGCGCAGGGCCAGCAGCCAGAAGTGTGGCACCTGCCACATGAGCAAAAAGAACGAGAGGGACAGAATCGGTCCGTCGAGCACGCCGCCGGCGCAGACCCAGCCGATGGCGGGCGGGATGGCGCCGATGACCGAGCCGACGACCGAGGCCAGCGAACTGCGGCGCTTCAAGTACGTATAGAGGCCGTTGTACCAGAGCACGGCCAGGGCGCCGAGAGCAGCGGCCAGCCAGCCGCCCAGCCAGCCGAGCCCTGCGAGGGCGACCGCGGCGAAAGCGGCCGCCCACAAGGTCGCGCCGAGCGGGGAGATCTTGCCCGACGGAATGGGTCGCCGCCGGGTCCGCTCCATCAGGGCGTCAAGCTTGTGCTCTTGGGCCTCGTTGAGCGCGCAGGCCGCGAAGGCGAGCAGGAGGATGGCGAGCGACAGGGGCAAGACGCGCCAGGAGAGGTCGTGCGTGAACGCGAGATAGCCGGTCGCCGCCGACACCGTCGACATCATGGAGATGGGCAACTTGAAGAGCTGGGCGTAGTCGCGGCGATTCATCGCAGCCCCTTGATGAACGCCACCAGATCGGCGATGTCGCGCTCTTTGAGATCTGCCTGGGGCATTTGCGGCGCGAAGCCCTTGACCACCTCCTTGGGCGGATGGCGGATGGAACGCGTAATGTACTCATCGTCGGCGGTCACCGTGGTCTCCTTGCCCTCGGCGAGCACCGCGACCTGGCTGCCAAAGAGTCCCTTCCACGTCGGGCCGACCAGCTTGCCGCCGTCGGTCGAATGGCAGGCCACGCAGCCCTTGAGCTTGAAGAGGCGCTCGCCGCGCGCGGGTTCCGGCGCCGCGACGGCCGGCGCCTGGGCCAGTACGGGCGGTTCGGCCGAATCGCCGAAGTACCACGCGGAGAAATCCGCATCGGGAATCACGCGCACCTTCGAGAGCATGTACGAGTGATTGACTCCGCACATGACCGTGCACTCGATGTCGAAGTCGCCGGTCTGCGTGGCCTGGAACCAGGTGTAGTTGTCCTTGCCGGGCACCACGTCGGCCTTGATGCGGAACGCGGGCACGTAGAAGCCGTGCAGGATGTCGAGCGATTTGAGATCCAGGCGCACGGGCCGGCCAAGGGCGACGTAGAGCTCGCTGGTCTGGCGGCCGCTCGGGTAGGTGAAGGACCACGCCCACTGCCGGGCCGTCACCTTGATGACCATGGCGTCGCGCGGAACCTCGCGCAGATAGCGGTAGTTGGTCCAGCCGTAATAGAACATGCTCAGGAACAACACCAGCGGGATGCCGGTCCACGTCACCTCCAGAAGAGTGTGGCCATGGATGTCGTGGGCTTTTTCGCCGCGCGAGCGGCGGTAGCGCACGACGAAGTAGATCATCAGGAAGGTGATGAAGACGAGGAAGGCGATGGTCAGTGCGGAGATATAGAGAAAGACCGCGTCGACCTTGCCGGAGACTGTGGATGCGCCGCCAAACATTGTCGTCTACCGGAAGAGGAAATCGGTGAAGGTGAGCCCCACGAAGATCACCAGTACCGCGAGGGCGATGGCGACCATGTACTTGAGCGCCGTGCTCTCGTACTTGAGGTGCATGAAGTAGAAGAGAACCAGGCTGGCCTTGGTCGGCGTGATGACCAGCAGGCCGAGCACGGCCAAGTTGGGCACATGGGACGCGGACAGGCCGACCAGGATGGCGGTCAGGGTGACCAGCGCCAGCCACACCTTGATGAAGGTGCCGTAGCCCACGATGTGGGGCGGGCCGGCCCTGTGCTCTGGGGAGGAAGTCGTGTTGCTCATCAGGCGGCCAGGTAGAAGAGAGGAAGCAGGAAGATCCAGATGACGTCGACGAGGTGCCAGTAGAGCCCCGCGTTCTCGAGCTTGACGAAGTCGTCGTGGCGAATCTTGTCGCGCCGGAGCAGTGCGAACATCACCGAGAGCAGGACGACGCCGACGGTGACGTGCAGCCCGTGCAGGCCGGTCATGCCGTAGTACAGGCCGAAGAACAGCCGCTCGCCGGGCGGTCGGGCCATCAGATGCTCCGAGCCGGGATAGAGGCCGTGGCCGATTTTTGCTCGCCACTCGAAGAACTTGTTCACCAGGAACGTGCAGCCGAGCACGATGGTCGAGGCCAGGAAGAGCAGCGATTGCCGCTTGCGCTGCAGGCGGATGGCGACGATGGACAGCACCATGGTCAGGCTGCTGGTCAGAAGCACGAAGGTGTTGGTCACGCCGAGGACGACGTTGAGCTCGCCCGCGGCATGGTGAAATTCGTGTGCGTGCATCGCGCGGTACATGCCGTA
>PNBO01000134.1 GCA_003136095.1 Myxococcales bacterium | reverse complement strand
CGCGATACGGGAACCCTGGGAGGGTTAGCTCTGCACTCGGTACCCGCCCACCCACCCTGCCTCTCTCGCGCTGCGCGCGGCCTCGCCAAACCCTCCCGCGATGGTACGCGGCAGGCAAAGCCGGCCGGCTCTCCACGCGACTAGTCCATTGCCTGGCGAATCTTCGCTTCGATCTCGTCGGCGGCGATTTCGCTCTGCTCGCGCTTGGCAAGGTCGCGCAACACGAGCTTGCCCGTGGCCAGCTCGTTGTCGCCCACGATGAGCGCCAGCCGGGCGCGGAGGGCATCGGCGCGCTTGAGCTGCGCCTTGAGGCCGACCTCGCGATGCTCGATCTCGGTGCGAATGCCGGCCAGGCGCAGGCGGTGGGCGAGGGGTAGGGCGAAGGCGCGCGCCTCCTCGCCGAGCGCGGCGATGAACAGCGTGAGCCCGGGATCGAAGGTCTCGGCCGTGGCGCTCATGGCCAGCAGCACGCGCTCGATACCCACGCCAAAGCCCATGGCCGGGATCTCCGGGCCGCCCAGGGAGGAAACCAACTTGTCGTAGCGGCCACCGCCGGCCACCGTGTTCTGGGCGCCGAGATCCCCGGCCTTGGCCTTGATCTCGAAGATGGTGCCCGTGTAGTAGTCGAGGCCGCGCACCAGTCGCGGATCGAGGACGCACTCGACGCCCAGAGCGGCGAGATGCTGGCGCACGGCCGCGAAGTGCTGCCTGGATTTCTCGCCCAGCACGTCGAGGAGGATCGGGGCACTGGCCGACAGCGCCTGCACCTTCGGATCCTTGGAATCGAGGATGCGCAGGGGATTCGCCTCGAGCCGCCGTTTCGAGAAGTCGTCCAGTTCGTCGACGCGGCCGGAGAAATACGCGCGCAGGGTTTCGCGATAGGCGCTGCGCTCGTCGGGCTCGCCCAGACTGTTCACCGCCACCTCGAGGTCGTCGGCCTTGATGCCCAGCTCGGCGAGCAGGGCGACCAGCATCGCGATCATCTCGGCATCGACAGCCGGGCCGGGCAGGCCGAAGACTTCGGCGCCGATCTGGTGGAACTGGCGCAGGCGGCCGCGCTGGGCCCGCTCGTGGCGGAACATGGGGCCCAGGTAGTACCAGCGCGTGACCGGCTCGCGGTTCCACTGCGAGCGCGCGAGGTAGGCGCGGACCGCCGAGGCAGTGCCCTCGGGGCGCATGCTGACCGATGCGCCGTCGCGGTCGTCGAAGGTGTACATCTGCTTCTCGACCACTTCCGTGGCCTCGCCGACCGTGCGCAGAAAGAGCGGGGTGTACTCCAGGATCGGCGTGCGCAGCTCGCGGTAGGCGAAGGCGTCAAGGATCTGGCGGGCCTTCTCCTCGACAAACTGCCACTTCGCCACCTCGGGCGGCAGGATGTCGTTCATTCCCTTGACGTTCTGGGGTAGCTCGGCCACGGTCGCCTTATACTCCAATCTCGCGATAACCGCCGGAGGTCGTGGACGTGGACGTGGACGTGGCCGTGGCCGGGGTGATCACTCTACCCGCACCACAGCCGATCCCAAACCGGTGACGATCTGCGCGCAAGCCCGCACCACCGCGGCCTCGTCGCGGCCGTCGACGGTGACGAGAACCTTGTGGTCGGGCGCGTCCAGGTGCGGGTAGGAACCCACGGCGACGTTCGGAAAGTCGGCGGCCGCGCGATCGAGCGTATCGGCGATGGCGCCCTCGGACTCGCGCGAATAGATCTGGCGGCAATGGAACGGCGCGGCGGCGAAGCGCTCTCGGATCATGGCGAATTTGCGCTGCAGGATTGACGGCACGCCGGGCAGCACGTAGACGTTGCGGATGGCGATGACGGGCCAGCGCGAGTGGCGGGTGTCCTCGCCGCGGATGAGGTCGGCGCCCTCGGGTACGTCGGCCATGCGCAGGTCGCGCTCGAAAAAGCGCTCGCCGCTCACCTCGCGAATCAGGTCGGCCAGCCCGCTGTCGCGCACCACCGGCACGGCGAAGGCCGCGGCGATGGCGGCGATGGTCACGTCGTCGTGGGTGGGGCCGATGCCGCCGGCGGTGAAGACGTGATCGAAGGCAACGGAAGCCTTGCGCACGGCGGCCGCGATTTCCTCGCGCAGGTCGGGGACGACCTCGATGCGCCGGACGGCGACGCCCAGGGCGCGCAGCTCGCGGACCAGAAAGCGGGCATTGAGCTCCTCGACCTTGCCAGAAAGGACCTCGTCGCCGATCACGATGATGGCTGCGGTCGGGGCGCGGCTTGCTTGATTCATGGCGAGGCCCCAACCATAGCGGTCTTTGCGTTCCAATCAAAACACCTCTGACGCAAGGGACGCAGGCGCATGGGTTGTGCCGAAGCGCGGCGCCTGTCCGTGGCGACGGCCGGAAGTGTCGCTCCCGCCCAACCTGGATTAAGATCCGCCGCGTGCCACCGCCCAGTCGCATCGCCCGCTACGAGCCCGAGGAGTTGCTCGGTTCCGCCGGACTCGTCGACACCTATCGCGTGCGCGTCCAGGGCGAGGCTGGCTTGGCCGTGCTCAAGGTGCTCTTTCTGGACCGTGGGGAGGGGAGCATCACCAGGTCGATTGCCGAGCGTTTCCTGGCGGCCGGCCGTCGCGCGCTTGCGTCCCCGGCGCCCGGCATTGCGCGAGTCCTGGAGGTGTCCGACGATCCGGAAACCGCCTTCGTGGCCACCGAGCTCGTGCCAGGAGTCGATGTTGCGCGTCTGGTCCAGCTCGGGCGCCAGCACGGCGGTGGTCGAGGCCCCATGCTTGAGCCGGTCGTGGCCGGGCTGCTCTGCGCGCAGGTGGCGCGCGTGCTCGCTGCGGCGCACGAGAGGAAACCGCCCCTACCACATCTTGGACTCTGTCCCGAGAACGTGATGGTGACGACGGCGGGTAGGGTGATGGTGCTCGATTTCGGACTGGCGGCTTCGCTGCGCGGAATGGGGGGCGGGGCCATCGAGAAATGGCATTTCGTGGCGCCGGAGCTTATCGGGGTCGACGCGGTGGCGGTCTCGGACGAGACGGCCACGGCCGCTGATTTGTACTCGCTCGGCGCGCTGCTTTACTTTCTGCTCAGTGGCAACAAACCGGTGGAAGCGGCCACGCTCGCCGAGCTGTCGGAACGAGCCTGGGAGCCGTTGCCTGATGCTCCCGGCGTCCCGAACAACCTGCTCTCCGCCGTACGCGCGTTGAGCGCCCCCGATCCCAAGGACCGGCCCGAGTCGGCCCGGACGGTGGTCGAGTGGCTTTCCGGGGAGAGCGCTTCCCCGCCCGACCTTCACCTGGCAAAGGCTCTGCAAGCGCTGGGGATACATCCGCCCGAGCCGGCGGCGCCAGCCGCGCCCGCCAAGCCGGATGCCAGGCCGGTTGCCTTCGCCAAGCCGGTTGCCTCCGCTTCATCGAGGGCGTCCGTCCGGCCGAAAGGCGAGTCCACGCAAGCGGTCCGGCCCGGTGCCCGGCGCTGGCGTTCGCGGGCCCTGTTGGCGGGCGGCGCTCTCCTGGTTTGCGGGATCTCGGCGTGGAGTGTGGCCACCTATCGAGGGTCACGCGGCCAGGCCCCACCGCCGGATGCCGGCCAGCCGCCACCGTCGGCGACCCCGGAAGACCGGAAGTCGAAACAGGTGGAGACAATGGTTCAGCGGGCCCCGGATGGAGGGCTTCGCCCCGGTGCCGCGGAAGCACCTCCCGCTGTCGAGCCCTATGTGCCGGAGTCCGAGCGCCCGCTCCGGCGTGTGCCCAATCACCTGTTTCTCGATACCAGTCCTAGCCAGGCCGATGTCTGGGTGGACGGTGTTCTGAGGGGCAAGACACCGGTCGATCTCGTGACCGGTCCGGGTAGCCATCGCGTCGTGGTCATCAAATCGGGCTATCGGATGCTGCGCGCGGTTTTCGACACCACCCGAGGAGAGTATGCGCGCAGAGGGCTCCAGCGGGCCGGCTTCGCCAATTTCGGCGACGCGATTCTGGACGTGCAGTGCGCAGGCGCCAACAAGTATCCGGTCGTGCTCGACGACGAGGAAACCGGCCTGCTCTGCCCGGTCAGCCGGCTGCCGGTGGTGTCGGGAAAGCACCACGTCGGGATCTTCGTTCCCGCCCGAAAGACAGTCATGGCGGTCGAGGTCACGATTCCGCCGGGCCGGGAGCCGAAACGCGTGCTGCTCAAGGAGTGAGTCGGCTCACGGCAGGATCTCGGACCAGTTGTAGCGTTGGAACAGGCCCATGCCGGCGTTGGGGGGGACCGCCCGGCCGGGCGAGACCGAATCAGGGAGAAGCCCCGTGATCTCGATGGCGCCGGTCGAGCCAAACAGGTAGATGCGCCCGCCGAGGATGACGGGCGAGGTGACCGGTTCGTGGGCCGCCAGGATACCTGCTCGCTGCTCGGCGACACCGTTGGCATACATCCGATGGAGGGTGAGGTAGGTCTGACCTCGAGTGCAGCCGTCGGGGCTGGCCACATACCACATGGTAAAGACCTCGAAGCCAGAGGCGTCGGCCAGCAAGACGCCAAGCGGGGTGGCGGTCGGCCGTGCCCCGAGCGGCATGGCGGTCTGGCAGGTGACGACGCCATGGGCGTCGGTCTGCGTGATGCCGCAGATCTCGCTGTTGTTGCCCACCGTCAGCGTAACCTGGCCGACGCCTGCCCAGTTCGTGTCCTTGACCAAGCTGGTGACGTTGCCATTGCTGTCGGTGCTCACGTTTTCCTTCCAGAACACCATCTTCGAGGGGGGCAGCCCCACGGTGTCGAGGTCGAGGTTGGAGTTCGTCACCTGCACCGGGAAGATCATGTGCCCGTAGCTGGTGGTTGTCGCATCCCGATCGAGCTGGACCACGGTCGGCGAGAAATGCAGGGGGTGGTCGCAGGTGAACGCCTGGTCCACGGTGACCCCGGTGTCGGCCATGTAGCGGAAGAGCTGTCCGGAGGTGTCGCCGAAGTAGCCAGCGAGCAGCTTGTTGTCCTGGCCCCTGGCGAAGTCGCGTGCGGTCGCGAAGTCGGTGAGTGCGGTGTATTCCTGGGAGCAGGTGCTGGCAGGGGCCACGTTGTTGGAAGAGATGATTCCGCCAGTGCTCGCGGAGGACACGATGATGGCACGGCCCTGCGTGGTGCTGCCGTCGGTCACGGGATACCCTGAGGCGAAACCGACGCGGTAGTCGTCCAGGTTGGTGGTCCTATTGAAGAAGAAGGCGGGCAGCGAGATGGTGTTGCCGAGCAGGTTGTTATAGGTGGAGGCGCTACTGCCGTAGCCGGTGTGCCACTGCACGTTGATGGGCGGGTCCGCGAGACCGGTCGTGGAGAATGGGTTGGTCACGTCGAGCATGAAGGTATTCCCGCCGCCGTAGCCCTCGGGCATGATGAGCAAGGTCTTCCACACCGCGGTTGCGGCGTCGTTGCAATGCTGCACGCACAGGGACTTGGCCTTGGGGGAGTCCGCCAGTCCGAAGATATGGGCGAAGGGGTCCGGTTTCTGTCCCCCCTGTGCGTACTGCTGGCGCACGACCGACATCAGGTCGGGAGGGAGGAAGGCGAAGGCCTCGGTGCCGGCCGGGTAGACGGTTCCGCCAATGTTGGTGTCCACCAGGAAGAAGGCGTGCAGCATCCCGTCCGACGAGCCGACATAGATGAGGTGAGGCCGGTTCTGGTACTTGAGGAAGAAGTCGTGGCTGCCAGGCTCGGGGCTGTCTCCCGGACTGGCCACGTCGATGGGGGTCGAATTGACGATGGCGCCGAGGATGGCCGGGTTGCCATAGGTGGGGTCGCCGAGCATCCAGCGCGCGACCACAGCGGCCTCGGCCGGCGAGGCGCCCATGCCAATCGTGGCCAGCGCGGCGCTGTTGGTCACCGCGTGCGTGGTGGGGTCGACCTGGATCTTGACCATGTTGGTGCCGTTCCAGGTGTAGACCCGCCGCTGCCACCAGTTGCCCGCGACCAGCTTCTGGTAGGAGTCCCACGCCAGCACCGGCGAGGCGCCGGCCAGGTCGTAGGCCAGGAGATGGCCCTTCCATTCCGGGAAGTCCATACGGGAGTCGAGGGCGTAGCGGCCTTCGGCCACGGTGGTCGCTTGCTGCGTCCCGGCCGAGGTGCTGGTGGGCGCGGTCGAGTAGCTGCCCTTGACCGCGTCGTAGATCACGAGCTGCAACGCATTGTTGAGCTGGTCCTCGTTCTGTGCCAGGTAGGCGAAGGGCGCGACGCCGTCGTTGCCGCCGGCGTCCGTGCGACCCGCCCTGGCGATGTTGTCGTTGGTGGTGCGCGCCGAGCCCGAGGCCACATCGCCGGAGAAGCCCACCACGAAGGTCCTGACGCCGAGGTTCTGGTACAGGTTGTTGGCGGCCAGGACCGCCCTGCAGGTGCAGCCCGTGAGGTTCGGGTTGAGGGTTTTGTCGTAGGCGCAGGCCGCGGTGGAGCAGTTGGAGTCACCCGGTCCATTGGCCTCGCCGTCGGTGATCAGCAGGATGTAGTTGTCGCGGCAGGGGAGGTGGTCCGCGGGGATCCCAGCGGTGGCGTTGCCCGTCTTGACCGCGCTCATGTAGTCGTAGGCGCTGGTATTGATGGTCTTCGAGACACTGTTTTGCAGGGTGCACCCCGTGGGTGTGCTCCAGTAGGTGACGAGTCCGCCGTTGGCCGCTGGAGCCATCGCTTGGGTGATGGCATCGGCGGCGTTTTGCGAGATGGTCGGATCGTCGGCCGTGCTGAGGAACGGCGCGAGTTGCGTGTCCCAGCGACCACCGCACGTGGCGGAACACGAGTTTCCGCAGTCGTTGAAGTCCAGCGGGGGTGCCGCGCCGCCGTTGTAGTAATTGGGGAGTGGTTTGTAGTAGCTGTAGTTCTGGCTATTGTAGGTGATGTCCTGTCCACTGTAGGTCGGCCGCACGATCATGGCGGCCGAGTTGCCGCTGGAGTTGGCCGTATACTGGTAGTACGCTCCCTCGAAGCGGCCGATGCCCAGGGCGCCGGGTAGGTCGCAAATCTGGCCGCAATAGTCCGCGTCCACGTCGATCCAGGTGTTCCCGGTGGTTCGTACGTGGTAGCGGCTGTTGGGGGAGCCCCGCAGGGTCATGTTGTTGCCCTTGATGGTGCAGCTATTGGTGGGGCCCCAGTGGCGGTCCAGACAATGGGCGGAGGTGAGCTTGTCGGTCGATTCGTAGACCGTGACCGGCCCGGTGTTTGCAGTGGTGTTGAGGAAATAGGGGAAGTAGCCCTTCTCGTAGAAGGTCATCAGGCCGAAGTTAAGCACGTTGTTGTTGTTCTGGACCACGGAGCTGATGGCGCGCTTGGCGATGACGGCGCGCGAGGTGGCGGGTCCGCAGCTGTCGCCGGCCGTCTTGCAATCCACGTCGTTCTTGCACACCGTCTGGGCCAGTATGCACATGCGGATGGGGCCGAGCTTGCCATTCGTACTCTCGACGCAGGTATCGGTGGGGCTCACCGGCTGGAGACAAAGGTTGGGGTAGGTGGGCGGGAATACGCAGGTGTTGGTGGGAGTGTTGCATTGGTTGTTCGCCGTGTTGCAGGTATTGTCGGTCTTGGTCACGCAGCTGTCTTGCGGCAGGTTGCAGACGTTGTCGGTGCCGGTGCAGGTTTGGCCGGGGTAGGTGCAAGTCTGGCCGTTCGGGCACGGGCGGTAGCGGCTGCACGGGTTGTTGGCAGGCTGACCAGAGCAGGTGCCACTGGTTTGCAGCGGGCAGTCCGTGTCGTGGACGCAGCTATCGCCCGTGACACTGCATGTCTTATAGCTGGGACAATCGTTGTTGCCCTTGCAGCCGCCACTCGGCGTTCCCCCCCCGGGCGAGCACGTGCCGGTTCCCGGCAGCGGCGGACAGTCCGTCGCCGGGTTCACGCAAGTGGATGAGGTTGCGTGCGCGCACACGGTCGCGTTGGCGCAAGAGCCGCCGGGATTGGGGCAGGCGATGTTGGTGTACTTGCAGCTGCCCACGGCCGGGCAGTCGCCATTGCCGGTGCACGGGTTGCCAGTCGTCGAGCAGATGCTGCTCGTAACTGCTGGGCAGGCGGTCGTCGCGGTGCAGGTGGCATTGGCCACCGTGCAGATGATGTTGCTGAGACCGGTTTGGGTGGTGGTGCCAGTCTGGGTGCCGGTGCTGGTCTGGGTGCCGGTGCCGGTCTGGGTGCCGGTGGAGGTCTTGGTGCTGGTGCCGGTCTGGGTGCTGG
>PNBO01000168.1 GCA_003136095.1 Myxococcales bacterium | reverse complement strand
GCCACCAGCTCCTTGCCGGTCCCCGTCTCGCCGCGAATCAGCACCGGCGCGTCCGAGTCGGCCACGCGCTCGATGAGGTGGCGCACCCGCTCCATCTGCGGCGACGAGCCGATCAGGGCCCGCGTCCCCCAGGTGCGGTCGACTTGCTCNNCCCAGGCGCATGGCCTCGCGGATCTCGTGCAGCTCGGTCGAACCGGTCACCATGACGGCCGGGATGGCCAGCCCCTTCTGTTGCAGCCAGCGCAGCAGGTCCAGCCCGCCCCGGTCGGTGGGCCGCGGGGACAAACGGATGTCGATCAGCAGGAGCTCGGGCTCGGTCGTCTGGATGAGGCTGCACGCCTCTTCCAGACTGGCGGCTTCACCGATCTCGACGCCTTCGAGATCGGCCAGCAAGCTGCGCAGGACCTGGCGGGCGCTGCGCTGATCGTCAACGACCAAAATCTTCATGAAACCTCGGTGATTCTCTCGCGGGGGGGGGTGGGGGACGGTTCTCGCTCTGCACGACGTCGGACTTGGGAACCGTAATCGTGAACAAGGTGCGCTCGTCCTGGCGAGACGCCTCGATGGACCAGCCGTGGGCCCGCACCAGCCGGTGCGTGATGGCGAGGCCCAAGCCGGTGCCGTGTTCTTTGGTCGTGTACCAAGGGGCGAAGAGCGTGGCCGCATCGCCCACGAAACCCGGTCCGTCGTCCCACACCTNNGCTTGCAGGGAGTTGGCCAGCAGGTTGACCAGGATTTGCGTCGCCTGATCCGGGTCGCAGCGGATGGCCAGCCCCGCGTCGCCGGCGAAGGCGAGCGGCCGGCCAGCAGACGCGTCCCGCAACAACATCTCGGCGCGCTCGCAGAGGTCGCGGATGGGCGTGCTCCGGCGCTGTATCCGGTGGGCGGTCATGCGGCGCAGTCCGCCCACCAGGCGTTCCAGGCGTTCCACTTCCTCGCGACCGACATCCAGGTCGTCCGAGCTCAGCGGCCGGCTTTCGGCGCGGCCAAACAGGTTGCGGAAGAAGTTCAAGGGGTAACGAATCTCGTGCGAGATTTCGGCGGCCACGGTTTCCACCAATGCCTCGCGCTCGCCCCGCCAGGCCGCCACCTGCTGCTTGCGTCTTTGCTCCAGCTCCTGGTAGGCGCGGGCATGGGCCAGAGCCAGCGCGCCCTGATTGACTACGGTGCCGAGCAGATCCAGATCCTCGCTGGTGAAGAGGGCGCCGCCCGGTTTGGCGCCCAGCTCGAGCATGCCCAGGCGTTCCGCGCCGAACACCACCGGCAGCGCCAGATCGGAGCTGCCCTCCGCAGCGTGCGTCGGTATCTCTTCAGTGCGCGGATCGCTCGTCGGGGTGGGAACGGCCGTCCCGCCCGGGGCGGCGATCGGGTCACCCGCGTTCAGCAGCAGCCGGATGTGCTCACAGGGCAGCCAGCGCCGGACCGTGCGTTCGATAGCGCGGGCGACCTCGTCCGGCGAGGTGATACTGATGAGCTCCGTGCTCAACTGTTCGATGGTGGGCTTGTACCGAGCGCGCGATGGAAACACGTACACCTCGGCGGCGTGGAGCGCCAGCAAGACGAGGACCGCTGCCACCACCCCGCTGACCGAGGCGGCGATCACCGCCGAACGAAAGGGCACGCCCATCTCGGTGGCCAGGGCCGCCCCTGCCGCGATGGCCAACACGCACGCGAGCGCGCCGACCACCAGACGCGTGATGATGCGGGACAAGAGAACGCGGCTACCCCACAAGTCGTAGCGAACGAAGGCAAAGGCTACGGCGATTGGGATCAGGGACAAGGCCGGGTAGGCAAGCACGCCGACCTGCGCGGACGCACCCACCAGTGGCTCGGCCGCCAGAACGAGGCCCAGCGCGACCAAGGGCGGGACCATGGCCAGCGCGAGAGCGCGCAGGATGTCGCGGCGGTGGCCGGTGGCACGCAGGTATCGCACCCCGAAAGTCAGCACGAAGAAGAGGAAGCTGGCCCCAAACACACTCGGCCAGAGGTGGTGCAGAAAAGGCATCGGCTGGCCGCGCAGGAAGGGCACGACGAAACACGCGGCCACCGCCATCCCGGCGGCGGTGATGGCGCGCGGCAGCCAGGGAAACCGCTGGAGGAGAGGCGCGTCGTCCGGCAGTCGCAGCGCGAGCACGCACATCGCTCCCGGCAGCAGCGCGAAGCCGGCGAGGAAGAGCGGAACCAGCCGGTAGGAGGTGTGGTAGTCGAACAGCGTGAACATGAAGAGCGCCACAGCCGACGCCACTCCGGCGAAACTGCGGGCCAGGTGGGCGCGCGGGTTCACCCATAAGGCCACCAGCCCTGCCGTGACGAAGAGCGCCCCCGCGAAGAAGAGGGAGCCGGCGAGCAGCCACCAGGTCGTGCCGTCAAGTCTCTCGATGGCCAACCGAAGGCGCCGTTCGTTCTTGCCCTGCCTTACATCGACCGTGATCCATGCGGCGCCAGCACTGGCCGCGCCCCAGACCATCCGGGAAAGTTGTCGCCCGCGTTCCGACTGCGGCAGGCCATCGAGGCGAACCCCTTCGATGGCCACAATTTGGGCCGGGTACTGCAGGCCGTGGCGTGGTCCGTCCCAGTCCGGATTCGTCACGTCGGATACCACCGCGTCCGGGCCAACCAGCACGCCAGCGAAGGGCTTGCCGTGCCAATCGATCGCACTCGACACGGCCGCTGCGGCCAGGGTGAGCGCCAGCCCACCCAGCAGGTAGACCGGCCACCCGCCACGCGCGGTTCCGTCCGTCCCAGTCCACCCTGGGCGGGGTGAGCGCATTCGGGGCATCGAAACAGATTATGCCCCAAGAAGCTCGACAGTAGGCGTAAACGAATTGCCTTCCCGAGCAACCTTGCGATTGTCAGCCGTAGGCCACAAAACCGCAGCCAGTAGGCCCATCCGCTCTTCCATCTCAGTCGTGCTCGCCGGATGGAGTGCCGCCGCGCGCGTACGGTCAGCGATGGCGACGAGCTCCCGCTGCAAGGGCGCATCGAGCGCGGGGGCCTGCCGGCTGCGCGGCAGCTCGCGCAACACCATCATCACCACACGCAAGAGCGCGCCCGGAGCTTGGTCGCGCAGTCGTTCCGGTCGTGCCGCCAGCAAGCGCAGGTGGCGCAAGGACGCACAGACCGCGTGGCGCTGACCAGCGTCGGCCAGCAACACGCGAGCGGCCCAGTGACCCAGCTCCCTGCCGTACCCCGACGGGAACCCGGGCTGTTCGTTGCGCACTTCCGCCCAGCGGAGCGCCGCCTGGTCCTCGCCCAAGCTCACCAGCGCGGACGCGATGGGGTCCGAAACCAGCAGGCAGGCCCGGCAGGCGTCCAACCGGCCATAGCCGTGCTTGGCGTTGTGGCCGTCGCGATCGCGTCCCAGCGGCAGGATGTCGTAGGGGTCTGCCAGGGCGTGCCGCTCCGAGGGTAGTTGTGGATCGACCTCACGCACGGTGCGCGTGAGCGCGTCCTCGAGCTCGGGCAAGGTCAGCTTCGGGTTTTGGCCCAACACCAGGAGCAGGACTCCGGCGGCCATGGCCGAGGCGCCGCTGGACTCGGCGTGCGCGAAGATCTCCGGCGAGGAGAAGGGCAGCGCCACGTCGTCCCCCGGGGCCAGCCAGCGCAGGGCTGGCCCGCGGTTGGCGAACGGGTGCAACCGCCCACGGCGATCGCGCCAGAGGAACCAGCCACCGTCACGCCCGCTGGGCGCCACGCAGAATACACGGGGATCGGCCGCGGGTTCGCCCGCGCCCAGCGACAGGCTGGAATGGACGGAGCCCTCCGGGCTGGAGGTCTCGCGGCCGCACGGCAGGACCACCGCGGTCCCGCGACCCTGGCGTCCGAGGTGGGAGGCCAGCTCCAGGGCGTCGTCGAGCATGGGGCTCCATTGTCCGTCCACGTTGGTGGCGCAAACCACGACGTCGGCGCCGTCGGCGACCGCTCGCACGATGGCGAGCGGGAAACTGAAGACATCGTTGCCCGGCTTGGGGATGGAGTAGAGGCGCGGCGAGGCGTCGGGGGCGACGCCGATGAAGTCGCCGCCGCCGTTCTTCCCAGGTCCACCGACCGCGCGCACGGCCCAGGCCACGAGCAGGGCGGCGTGCGAGGAACCGCCGGGAACGTGGTCCGTGCCCACGAGGATGTGGTTGTCCAAATCCAATCGGCTAACTTCGCCGGCGTCGTTGTCGATCACGGCCAGGCGCGTGCCTGCCCCGGTCCCACACGCCCGCCGGTCCACCCCGACCCCGCACGAATCGACGAACCAGCGGCCCGCGCTGGCCGTTTCCTGGAGAACCGATGGCCCACGGGTTTGCCACTGGGATGCGCGCATGGGCAGACACCCGCTGAGATCCAGGGCGGGTGGCAAGCGCTGACTGGCGGCGTGGGCGGAGGCCAGGTAGCGCACGGCCATGCCGCCTGCCCGCAAACATTGCTCGCACTCCGCGGGTTCGAGACCACACCCGCTGCGTACCCGCGTCCAGTAGAGCGGATGCCAGTCCAGCACCGGCTCGATGCGGAGGTCAGGCGCAAGCTGGCCGAGCACTTGGGCGAGCTGCGCCGGGTCGACCGGCCCCTCGCTCGCGAGAATCAGGTCGTCGAAGCAAGTGTCTTCTCCGGACGTCTCGGCATGGACCGGCCGGTACTCGAAGTCCCAGGGTGGTCGAATCATCCGAATACCTCCATGGCCCAGCTGGAGAGCTGGTGCGCGCGCACCACGTAGCCTGCGCTGTTGCTCTCGCGTGCGGTCAGCTCCGCCGCGGTCGCCTCCTGCTCGCATGCCCAGGTGGACAGCGAGTCGGCTCCCAGCATGGCCGCGATGCGGTGGGCCTCGCGGTAGCGCAACCTGGCCAGGTTGATCATGGTGGCCAGTACGCCGGACGCGTGCACCTGGCGCCGTAGCCATTCCATGTCGGCGCGTTCGCCGGAAGCAGCCATGTCCAGGAGGCCCCGGCCCCGGCTCAGGCTCACGGCCCACGCGCCGCCGTTCCGCCAATCGTCTTCCCAGTCCACCACGTCGTCGTGGAACTGCAAGCCGAGGACGATCCCGCGCAGCACGTGCTGGACGGCGCGTTGGTGCCGGCTGCTCCAGCCCGCGGCCCGGGCCAGGGCCAGCGATGCCGGGAAAGCCACGGCCTGCTTGGCCAACGAAAGCCGGGAGTAGTCGGAAAAAGAGAGCGCCACGCCGTTCTGCAGGAGGAGGCGCTCGGTGTTGATGGCGCAAACCGCGTCGTACTCGGCGTCGATATACGGCGAAACCTCGTCGCCCGTCAGTTCGCAGATGGCCCGGTCACGTCCGGCCCGCACGCGTTCGAGCAAGCGCTGCATCTGCGGGCCGCCCGTGACCTGGCGATCGAGCATGCGATCGATGGCGAAGGCATCGATCACCGCCAGCATGTGGGCGGTCGTTGCCGTCACCACCATCTGGGAGGTTGCGAGCGGCATGGCGGTGGCAAACAGGGCGGGGGCGGCCAGCGTGACCTCGTTCTTGAAGACGTTGCTCCAGGGAACGTCCGGCAGCGGAACCAGCCCCACGGCGCGCGCGAGGACCCGCGCCTCGTGTTGCAGGTCCGGCGGCAAGGTGCTGGAGAACGCGGTCCAGATGGCGTCGACGTGTTTTGCGTAGTCCATGACTGTACTTCTGTCACTCTGGGACCTCGCCCGGCGGCTACCGTCCCAGG
>PNBO01000144.1 GCA_003136095.1 Myxococcales bacterium | reverse complement strand
TCGGTCTCGATCATGGCGATGAGGCGCAGCGGGCTCTTGCAGCGAGGGCAGACGGTGTCGATCTCGAACGTCTTTTTTAGGAGCTGGCTCCAAGAAATGTAGTGTGAAAGTGGCAGTGAAGGCTTGTCGTTTTCCTCGGGCGTGGCCACGGCGGGGACTGGGACGATCTGGCTGCGGAGGCTGGAGTGTGACGAGATGACCCCCGAATATCTGACGAGATGGCGACGAGGAGGGGGGATGATCGCGGCTAGCCTGGCAATGAGGGCGAGCGGCGCAAGGTCGACCGACGATGTGCCATCCGACCACACATGACCGCTCGGCCAGGCCGGCACCAGAAGCCGACCCGCCGCCCGCGGCCACCGGGCCACCGGGCGTAGCCTGCCCTGCCAAGGCGAAAGGCAATCTGGCTTACACACACGTTTCACCCAAAATCCGCCAAATCCGCCCTACCGGCCTCCCGTGGCCGCAGTGAACTGCCCGTTCGCGACCGCCGAACCCGACCGCCAGCCGGTTCAAAACGATTACGGACATGCAAGCGTCCAGGCGGCTCAGAGCGTGGTCGCAGGACCCCCCTTTTTCTCCACGCGGGCACGCCCGAGGGAGGCGCGAACCTCGGCGAGGGCCTCGGCCATGCGCATCCCGGGAGGATGTAGCGGTCCCCCCTGGTCGTCGTTCAAGATGCCGCGCACCGCGGCGCAGTAGTCGAGCGCGACCTGCCCCGCCGTGTCGTGGGGGACCGGGGTTCGCGAGCGGGGTCGGCGTCGTGGTCATAGCGGGTGTGGCCGGCGCCGGCGTCCTGGTGGCGCGCCAGCAGGCGGAGCACCCGTCAATGTCCGCCACGAACACAACGAGCATAGTTCGTAGGACCGACCTTGGGAGGGTTGGCCACAGAGCCGTCGCTGAAGTAAACGAGCCACGCGCCGATCTGAAGCCAGGCGAAGGACGACGAGGACCAGAAGCCGTAGCTCGGCGTGGCCGGGAACGCCGTCGTGTCGATGGATGGACTCGCAAGATGGTTGTCCACGATGCTCCGCAGCTCTTTTCTGTTCGGCAGTCGCCAATCGCTGTGACCGGCCCATGACAGGTTCCCGCAGTGTGACAAGGCGTTCTGCCATGTGAACGTGTCACCGGTCACGGTCGTGTCGTCGGATGTGCAGTCATCCCCCATCCATCCGGCGGTGCACCCCTGCCACTCCAGACCGGTCGTGCTATCGGCGACGACCGGATAGCCCGACACCGACGTGTCGCGGGTGAACCGCCTCGGCTGCGGCGTCGGCCCGCCTCGAACACAACGAACATAGTACGTACTGCTTTTGTCGAAGCTTTGCACGTCGCCGGCGGAGAACGACACGTACCACGCGATGGACGGAGAGCCAGAGAGGGACGCCGACGTCCAGAAGTGGTTGCTCGGCGTGGCCGGGAACGCCGGCGTGTCGATGGATGGGGCGTCTTTCCCGACGTCCACGATCGAATCCAGCTCGTACTCGTCCGGCAAGCGCCAGTCGGTGTACCCGCCATAGGACAGTCCATCACAGTACAGGAGCGCGTCGGCCCATGTGTACGTGGCTACCGTTCCGGTGGCGCACGACGCGTCGGTCAAGCCGGCCGCGCATCCCTGCCACATCAGGCCGGTCACGTTGTCCGTGACCACGGGATTGGTCGACACCGTCGTCGTATCGCGCGCGAACCGCACGGTCGAATCGTTCGTCACGTCCCAACCGTACTGCGCGTCCTGGCCGTAGAAATCAGCGCCCTCGGACGGACAGGTCATCTCGGCGTGGTCGTCGTAGCAGAGGCGCTGGTTGGTATCCGCGAGCGGGAAGTGTGGGCCCGGCGTGTTGCACGTCGCGTCGCCACAGCCTGGCGACACGCACACCTCGTTCACGCAGATGTCGTAATCGCGATCAGGAGCCGTCACGACGAAGCACGGTGTGAAGTCGTCGAGCCCGGTGCAGTCGGTCGGCAGACCGCCGTTCGCACCCGCATCGGTTCCGGCGTCCGTGTCCGTAACGGCGGCGTCATCGGGCGAGACGGTTGCGTCGGGAATGACAGCGGCGTCGTCGGGCAACACCGCACCGTCGGGCGAAACGGCAGCGTCGGGCGGGAGGGCGCCGTCGGGCGGGACGGCAGCGTCGGGCGGGACGGCAGCGTCGGGCGGGAGGGCGCCGTCGGGCAGGACGGCAGCGTCGGAGCCTCCGCAGCCGAGCGAGAACAGCACCAGGAATGCGGCCATCGCCGTCAATAGATGCGAGTTGCGATTCGTCATCATCGTTGCTCCCTTGCTGTGGTCGGCGGAAATTCTGGAGCGCCTAGTGCTTTCAAGTGAGCATCTGGGCGGGCGCATAGGTAAATCGAAGTGCCTGCCGCAACGCCACCCAGAGTACCACCGTCAGCCGAGCGTGGATCTGAGAAGATCCGATCTCTAACCTTGGCCACGCGCTTGGCCCTCGCCACCGTCGGCGTCGGGCGCGCTGGACAGGGATTTCCGTAGGCTGTGGGATAGATGATGATGCAGCGGGTGGCAGCGGGTGGGCGTCAGGCGCCGGCTACGTAGGGCGGCTCGTGGGCGGCGGAGGCGAAATCGACCACGGCCTGGCGGCCGGACGGTGGTCCCCGCTGCCAGAGACCGAGGTGCCTGAGGATCCGCTCGATGACGGCCGTGGCTCCTCGGTCACCGCGATCAGCCGCATCTCGCTGCCGCACCGTCCGCACCGCAGAACGTCCTCCCGCCACACGCGCGGCGCGGTGGAGCGATGCCAGCTTTAACGCCGCTTCACCTCCTCGGCCGCGCTTGAGACCGTGCGACCCGGGCAGAACCTTCCAATCGCTGTCTAGTCGACGCACCTGAAGGCATATCCGGGACTCTCACAGGCGGAGCATGCGGCTTCCAGCGCCTGGAAGTCGTGGCCGGCCGCCGCCATGCACTGCAGGACGCAGGCGTCGCTGTCGCACTGCCCGGTGCAGGAAATGAAGCACGGGCAGGTGCTCTCGAAACAGTCGTAGTCCTTAACGCAGCCGTCCAGGCCGGTGACGGTGCTGCCCCTCCCCGTGGCCACGCACTCGGCCGTGGCCGTCGTGACGATCGCGGCGCAGAACGCCGCGTCGCCGCCGCCCGGGTTCGCCGTGCACGAAGCACCGCTGGCCGCCTCCGAGACCGTCACCGAGGTCGGCTGGCAGTCCTCGGCCCCGACCAGGTCCGCCACGCAGACCCCGAAAGTGTAGACCCCGTCCTTGCCGGCGGTCCCCTTCAGGTTCCCATCGACGTCGACGACGGTACCCAGCGGGGGGCCGCCACTCGCAAAGGTATCCGAGAAGAAGTGGTAGGGGGGCGTGCCGCCGCTGGCCGTGGCGACTTGCGTGGTGCCGGGTTGGTTCACCGTCAGCGTCCCGTTCACCGGGGTCAGAGTCGGACCCGCCTTGATGATCGTGATCGTCCAGTTGATGGCCTGCGCCAACCCTTTGGCATCGCTGCAGGTCACGGAGAACGGGGGGGAGATGTTCATGGTCGAGCCCAGGGAGAGGCTCGGCGGCAATCCCGCCAGGATGCCCTTCGGGTCCAGGGACAGCCAGGAGGGCAGCGCCGACCCGGCAGTGACGGTCCACTTGTAATCCGGCGTGCCGCCCCGGGCCGTGAGGGTCGCCGAGTAGGCGCTGCCCTCGATGGCGGCCGGCAGGGCAGTCGCCTCGATGAAGAAGGAGCCGCCGGCAGGATTGATGTTCACCGGCTCGGTCGAAATGCTGAGCCCGGCCAGGTTGGTGAGGTTCTGGCCGGAGGCCAGGAAGGTGTTGATGGCGTTCTGCAACGCTCCTGTCCCCGCGTCCTTGGGCAGCGTGATCACCGCGCCCGTGATCGTCGGAACCTCAATCGGGTTGCTGCCCAGGCCATCGAGAACCCCGTCTTCCAGGTCCGTGGCCAGGGCAGCCGCCAGCGCCATCGGCCGCACGTCCAGGTTCGCGGCCTCCTGCGCGATCCCCGCAAGGACGATTCCATAGTTCCGCTGCTCGCGCGAGGACGTCGCCACCTGGGTGGCATTGCCGGCATCCACGGGAAAGGCTCCCAGGATGTCGACCAGCGCGAACTGCTGGGCGACGCCGGCATTGGCGGCATCGATCGCGGTGGCCAACGGAGTGCCGCCGGCCGCCAGCACCCGGGCACGCGTGGCGGCCATGTGGGTCAACGGGGTGACCGCCAGCCGCGTGGTGCCCGCCGGGAGGACCGCCGTCAGCAGGTCCGTGCCCGACAGCGCCTCGCTCGTTCCGGTCACCTCGTTCACATAGGCGCCGCCGGTGGCTTCGACCAGGGTCGGACCGGACACCTCCAGGACCATCGTGAACGCACCGCTCGCATCGGTCGTCGAGGTCCCGAGGGCTGCACCCCTGGTTCCGTCGCTGTTCATCGTGAAGAGCTTGACGGTGGCGCCGCCGACACGTCCCTTCGCGACGACACCGGTCAACGAGCTGCCGCTGGAACCCCCGCTTCCTCCGCTGCCGCTGGAACCCCCGCCTCCTCCGCTGCCGCAGGCGAACCACAGGAACCCGGCCCCGGTCCCGAAGATCAACAGCCACCTAGATCCTCGTGCATGCAGCATCCGATCCTCCCCTTCTCGCTCTTACGCCTTGTTAGCAAGCCTCGACGTGAGGCAGGCTTCCATTTTCATATCGTCGCACGGAATCTTGATCGCGTCCATAGGCAGGTGAGGGGGTTGTGCTTCGCCAGATGCTCATCCGCGACGCTCGTTTTCCGACGGTGACGACGATGAGCTCGGAGTCAGGCCACTGGGGGCCAGTCATCGTGCATCATCGGGCGATGGCGGCCTTGTTGCTCAGCATCTTTGGCGCATTGCGCGCGGCCTTCCGCTCGCGTGCGGATCTCGCCCTGGAGAACCTCGCCCTTCGCCAGCAGTTGGCCAACTTGCGGCGCACGTCGGGCCGCCTGGCTAGGGGGATAGATCAGGTGCCTAGGCCGCCATGACGCTCCATGTTTGGAATCTGGGAACGCGATTCGGTGAAGGAAAAATGGCGTTTGAAACGACTAGACTCGCCCTAGCCCCCAACGAATCCGGACCACCCCCATTTCTGCCAAACGCTATGGGCACAAGGTGAGGCTAGGGTCCGCGATAAGGCCGCCCCTTTGCGATCTCTCGTAGTAGCGATTCAGAGGAGAGATCACGCCTAGGAAGATCCACTCGGACAGCGACGATCTGATTCTCGGGCGGTGCATCTACTCGTGCAGCTTCGTCCACAAGAAGCTTGGCCAGGACCGAAGGAACTGGGTGCGCCTCCAGTCTGGACTTTAGCTCTCTTCCATCACCAAGCTTTGCACGCCCCCTTTGGGACCAGTTGGTAAACTCGGGCGCAACTGGTGCTGAAACGCACCCGACTAGAGATTCGGAAGGCTGTAGGGTCTTGGGTATCTCTCGGACCCGAACTGATATTTCTTGTCCCTGTTGGCCTGCCAGCCAAAGCCTATCGACCTTCACGGCCACGTTGGATGTGTTGGTGACTTTGAGGACGAGAATGGTCCCACGAGCTGGAATCGCCGACTCGTCCTTCCAGATGGTGAAATCAACCTGGCGCTCCTTATCTTTGGCCTTCTTATCTACCAATCGGGCAAGGACCAAAAAGCCAAGGGTCAAGGTCAAGCCACCGGCAATGCTCAGCAGTATTTCCTGCCACCCCTTGTCCTTCCCCCAAAGCGCCAAGGCCAAGGCTACTGTGCCACCAAGGGCAACCCCAGCAACCTGCTTTGCCTGTTCGTCCGTCTGCATCAAAGGGTCATACCACCAAACGTCACGCGACCGAAAACCCGCTTCACATAACCTGAGCCTTCCCTGCCTCACGAACGGCTCCTACATCTGGACGCAGCGCCGCCTATGTCCGAACATGGGCTTACCGTGACATTGAACCTCGGCTGGATAGGTGAAGGCAGCGTATTCCTGGTCTCGGACACCTCTGCCACCAGAAAAGGGGTCGCCCAACAGCCTCTCTCCAGCCTAGGACAGAACCAGCAGCGGCCGGACGGCGTGGCCGTGGAGGAAAGCGTGGCGAAGCTAGTTCCTCTTGGTTCACACGCTGTAGCCGCCCTCTGCGGCGATGCAAGGGGCGCAACGCTGCTTGTCCGGGATGTCCTCCGCCGACTGGGTCGGGGCACATCACTTCACGGGGCCATCCTCGAATCCGGGCATAGCCTTTACCACCATCACCCTCCGTTCGGTGGATTCTCGATCCTTGTGGCTGAGTGGGATTCAGGACCGAGGTTACTTCGATACGACTCCCAGAATCTGGCGTTGGCAAACGTCACCGACCATGGAGTTGTCTTCCAGGGCAGCCTCGGGAAGCAGGTGGTGGATCGCATCCGGAAGGAGATAGAGGGGCTGCCAAAGCCCCCCGTACACGGTCAAGTTGTGCTCGGCGCAGCCTTGGCGATTCTGCAAGGGATTGCCGCCAGCGAAGACCTTGTGCGAGATTCCGTAGCCGGAATCTTCTATGGGCTCCAGATCGACGCCGACGGAGTGCACTGGCAACCCAACATGCTCTATGTCTTTCACCAGAAGGACCGAGCGCCCCAAGACGACCTTCCCCTGCACATCGTGGGATGCCGGATTCTCGACGGGTTATGTACCGTTGGCTCGTCGTTGAACCGTGCAGTGAATATCTTTGTCCCAGCTGGAGATACTACCGACCGCTCGGCATGGATGACTCGCTGGCAAGATTCACTGGGTACCGAAGCTGCACTTCAGATGAGCAAACTAATCGCATTTATACGAGTTACCGGCGGAAGCGTCGTGATCTTGCCCAACGACCAGCAGCATTTCCGCTACGTCTACGATGACGGCTTGCAGTTTGCTTTTTCCCCGGAGTTGGACAGGCGTCTTCGATGGAAACCAACAGCGGATAGACCGTGTTCTTACAGCCTCGGCCTTCCGGCACCAAAAGATCCATAAGCCTTCTTCTGGGCCTCGGTGGGCAACTCTGTGGCAAAGATTGCGGCTAGGGGGGATAGATCAGGTGTCTAGGCCGCCATGACGCTGCCTGTTGGGAATCTGGGAACGCAATTCGGTGAAGGAAAAATGGCGTTTGAAACGACTAGACTCCGACGGACAATGGATGAAGCAGATCGCCCGCAACCTGACCGACCCGGTGGCGGGTTTTCTTCGAGACGCGAAGCATCTGATCCATGATCGCGACCCGCTATTCACCGAAGCGTTCGAGGCTATCCTGCAGCCCCAAGGAATCGAGTGCGTGAAAATTCCGGCGCAAAGCCCGAATTGCAACGCATACGCGGAACGCTTTGTGAAATCTATAAGGTACGAGTGTATGAATCACTTCGTCTTCTTTGGCGAACGGCACCTACGCCGTGTCATCAAAGAGTATATGGCGCACTACCATTTCGAGCGTTTCCATCAAGGCTTGGGCGGTCAGTTGATCACAGGAAACGCCTGCCCGGAAGACGACAACAGCACCGTCGGCAAAGTCCATTGCTCGTGGTGCAAGACGGCGGTTTCAACTTGCACGCCAAGACCCACGCAGGAGCCGTCGATGACGACGGCCGCGCACGCCTTCTGCGCTACGTCC
>PNBO01000120.1:4414-10783 GCA_003136095.1 Myxococcales bacterium | reverse complement strand
ACCTCATCGCGAAATTCCACCACCGCACCGCCTACCACCTGGGGCACATGCTCGTCTTCATCGGCGTGCCCTGCATGATTCTCAACTTCATCCATACGCGAGACCTTCTGCAGGGAGCAGGAAGAGTCTATGGCGCTGTCGGGGCAGTCATCGCAATCCTAGGGGCGGTCATTCTGGCGGGCGACAAGGGGGCGCTGTGCATCGTCCTTTCCGCATTCGACACTCTTCCGCAGTCCGACTTCGATGCGATCCGCCCCGCGCTTCAGACGATCGTCGAGCGCCGAGGCCTCCTGACGATCTTTTGGGCACTGCCTCTGCTTCCGCTTGGCGCCATCATTCAGATGATCGGCCTGGTAAAAGAAAAGATCATACCGCGGGTGACCGGCGTCGCGGCCATCATTGGTCTCCTGCTGCTCAACAATCCGGACATCGATCTTCTGAGCTCTTGCGCGACCCTCTTAATGTGCACCGCCTATGTTCCCTTCGGAGTGCGGATACTGGTGGCTTCGACGGCATCAAGCGCGCCACCGGCGTGATGGTGGCGGGCTACGGCGACGTGGGCAAGGGCTGCGCGCACGCGGGCCGCGGCCTAGGCGCGCGTGCTCATCACCGAGGTCGACCCAATTTGCCCATCTGCGCCTTGCAAGCGGCGACGAAAGGCTACGACGTCGTCACCATGGAAGAAGCTGCCCCGCAAGGCGACATCTTCGTGACCGCCACCGGCTGCATGGAGGTGATCCGCGGCGAGCACATGGCCGTCATGAAGGACGAGGCCATCCTGTGCAACATCGGCCACTTCGACAACGAGATCATGGTTTACGCCGCCGGCCACCCCACGACTGTCGCCGACCTAC
This sequence comes from Myxococcales bacterium, assembly GCA_003136095.1. Classification (GTDB taxonomy): domain Bacteria; phylum Myxococcota_A; class Polyangia; order Fen-1088; family Fen-1088; genus Fen-1118. The sequence goes on along the minus strand of PNBO01000120.1, from coordinate 9,929 downwards.
CCTCGGTCGGTGATCGGCTACGGGGGCAGCGCGCCCGTCAAGCGAGGTTCTGGACTGCCACCCGGTATTGGGCGAGCATCTAGACAATGTTGCCCCGAACGATCCTTGTCGCTCTTGCCGCCGTGGTCCTGGCCCGACCGGCCCTGGCCGCCGAGGACGAAGCCGGGCCGGTGTTTCCCGGGCCTTTCGACCGGATCGCGCGCAACTTCGCCGAGAGCTTCACCGGCTTCAACCTGGGCTTTCAGATCGCCGGCGCGACCGCCACGGCCACCCTGTCCACGCAGGATGCCGACGTCAGGGTCCACCGCTACTTCCACGATCATCCGCTGTGGGGTCGCGACGCCTACCCCATCATCATCGCGGGCGTCGCCGGCCCCGTCATGCTCTTTGGCGGTCTGCACATCGCGGGACGCATGACCCGCAATCCGGAGACCGTGGGCGCGGCCTATGCGGTCTTCCAAGCCGGCGCGCTCACCCTGGGGTACGTGACGTTGCTCAAGCTGGTGACTGGGCGGCCGGCCCCGCGCGACGATTACATTCCCTCGCTGGCCGAGGACGATGCGGGGCTGAGCCGGAAATGGCGCCCCGGGATCTATCGCGGCGGCATCGTCTCGGGCTGGCCATCGGGACACGTGGCGGTGACCACCGCCATGCTCTCGGCGCTGGCGTTCTACTACCCCGACAGTTGGCTGCTCAAGGCGGCGGTCTTGGTCGGGTCGGCGGGCATGATGCTCGGCGTGTCCTCGTTCGAGTCCGGCGGCATGCACTGGTGCTCCGACGCCCTGGCCGGCGCGCTCATGGCTTTTCCCATCGGCATGTCGACCGGTCGAGGGATGCGCGCGGTGGTCCAGGGCGAAAAGGCCCGTCCCCAGTCCGCCTGGTTCGTGACCCCATCCCTGCGCCCCGAGGTAAGCGGTGCGATGATCGGACGGATCTTCTAGGGCCACGACCGATACCCTTGGCGAGACCGGGAGACACCTGTCCTTCGCCAAGTCGCCGTCCGGGCGCCCGAAGACGGCCACGTGGCGTCGGGGCTGTAGCGGCGGCGGCCGATGGAACAGGGAGACCGTCGGTTGAGGTGAAACGATGGACCACTGGGGAGGGCGAGGCAGACCACGCGCTACGATGCCAGGGCCGAGGACCACAGGCGATAGTCAGGCTGCGCGGCGCTCGTAACGATGGTGGAGGCCGCCGACCTGGGGCAGCTCGAGGAGGTCGCCCTTGGTCGGCGGCTGGACGGCCCGTGTTTCGGGCGCATCCTTGCCTAACGACAGGTGCGTCCTCGACTCGTTGTAGTACGCAAGATACGCGGTCAGAATCCGACGGAGATGCCTCTCGCCGAGCACGATGACGTGATCCAAGCATCCTCGGCGGATAGATCCGACGATGCGTTCCGCGTATGAATTCTGCCAAGGGGACCGGGGCGCCGTGAGAACCTCGTCGATGCCTATTTCCTGGACCCGGCAACGGAAGCTCTCGGAGAGCCGCAGCTTCTTGTTGCCGAGTCTCTCGCGCAGAACGCGGTTCTCGGCCATCAAGTAGTCGACCTGCCGCTGCAGAGCGCGCGCAAACCACACGGCCAGCCACGCTGCCAAGAACTGCAGCGGCAACGGCAGCATCGAACCGAGCGGCTCGGCCTTCTTCCTCCTCGCGGGCCGCCTTTTACCCCTTTTTCCGCCCGCCGCAAGCTCCTCGGCACCTCCACCAACCCCCCGGAGCTCCTTCGCTTTTCGACGAGCTTGTTTAGGTACCGGACGGCCTGGTGGTCAATGTCCGAAGGCCGGCCAGCTACCACCGAAGCCGTCGGCCGCGTGCGATCAGTTGCTCATGGCAACGCAGGCGGCGCTGCCGTTGGCGAAGCGAATGTCGTCCGCGCACTTGCCGGCATAGGGCTCGCAGAAGCCGCTGCTGCAATCGCCGTCGGTAGCGCACAGTTCGCCCACGCCCAATCGAGCTACGCAGTAGCCGCCAGCGCAGCGCAGACTCTCGAGGCAAGGGCTGGTGGCGCAGTAACCCTGCAGGTCGACCTTGGTAGAGCAAATCCAAATCCCGGTGGTATTGCTGCAATAGGAGCCGGTTGGGCAGTACTCGCCGATGTTGGCGCAGCCGGCGCCGGGGGCGACCAGCTTGGGCGTGCCGCAAAAGCCTTTGTCGCAGCCGAGATGGCCGAGGCAGTCGATGTCGCTCTGGCACGGCCCGTTGGCCGGGCTCGAGCCTCGATAGACGTTGGCGCACGCGGTTGCCATGGCCTGGTAGTCGCTGGCCTTCAGCGCCACGGTTCCCTGATCGAGCTTGCCGTAGACATCCTTCACCTTGCTTAGGCAGGCCTCGGCGTTTGAGGGGATGAAATCGCGGAAGTAGCTCAACGCGGTTTGGTACTCGGCCATGTACTCAGCCACGCGGCCGGTCGTGCACGTCGCGACGGTGACAAGGCAAGCCGAGGAAACCGCGGAGCACACCGCTTCGGCGCGCTTCTGGAAAAACTCGTTCGGCGTCAGAGAAGAGGGATCGCTACCGCAACCGGCGAAGGCCACAAGCGCGACGAGCATGGTACGAGGGCTCATGCGCGGATCATCGCCCGGACATCCGCCCCGTCAAGAAAGCGTCAAGCCTGACGCGTTAGACCGAGGGCAATAACCGACCGCTCCACGGCATCGGTTGACCTTCGGGCTATCGGGGTGGCGGGGGGTGACGTAGAAGACGTGCGCCACAAGGTCACGCGAGACGCGGAATCTGCTCGGGACCAAGAAACTCCGCTGGGACCCTGGCAAGAGGGGATAGTTTGGTAGTGTGGGCGTGTGTTTGACGTAAGATCTGTTATCGGACATTCCGCAGATGCGATTCGGCGAAGGCAGAATGGCACTTGAACCGCCTATGCTCAGGCAATCTACCGGGATTCCCCCAGTCGTTTTTACGGAAGCGTCGACACAGTGAATAGCCAGCACGGGACTTGTTCGGCGCAGGCGAAACGGGCCGCGCTTAGCGCACGAGCCACACAAGCTGCGTTCCAGTCGGCGGAGTAGGGAGGCTCTGCGTAGAGGCGTTCGGCGCAGCCTTGCGCGAAGGTCACGATGAAGGTGGTCTCAACCACAAAGCAGCCGTTGACAAGATCCAACACCTGCGGGAAGAGGGTCGGCCCGGGTCCGCAAGCACCGGGCAGGGCAATGTTGGGCGCTTCTCGCAGCTTCCCGCATCCACAACGAGACTGAGGTCGTACGCAACGGTCATTCCTTGGATAGGGGATGTCAAACCAACCCACGGCAACGCTCTGGTATGGGGTCCGAGTTCCGCTATCCCAGACCCCCTTAAGCGAGGTACGCTTCCATAGCGTGGTGGGACTGGAAAGGAGCCAGCAATGTCGCTGAAGAACCTTGGCACTTGTCTTGGTTTATCTGCAGCTATCTTCGCGGCGGGCTGCTCAGACGGGCTCGTCGTGAAAGGCTCACGGGACGCCGGGAGCCCCGCCGAAACGGGTGGTACCGACGGTGGGACTGCAGGGACTTCGGGCAGCGGTGGGACGTCCGCAGACTGGCCGGGTGGGGTCGGGGGCGACTCGGACGCGGGAACGATGGCTCCAACCGACGCGAGCGCGGACGTGCTGTGGACGGTGGATGCCGGCGAGACCTGCGCAACCCTCAGCTACTACTATTACACGGGCACGTCTCCGGTCTGCATCCGCGATGCAATCGCGCCCGTAACCGTCGAGAACGGCTGGGCCTGCCCGGCGGGAACCATCCCCAAGTCCCAATGCTGGAACTTCAGGTGCGACAGTTCGCTCCCGAGCGGTCCGTGCGACGCTGGGAGCGTGTACAGTTGCGTCGGCTGGAACTACTCATTCGTACAGGTCTCGTGTTCGTGTCTTGAAGCAACCTGGTCGTGCGCGCTGTGAGCCGATCCCATTCGTGCGCGCTGGGCAGACATTTCACGACTCGACTTTCGGCTGCCAATTGGCCGCATACCAGAGCGCAATGGCAATGGTCAGCGCAACGAGTTTTCTCTGTGGTGAACTTCCTAGCTCTTCAACTGGGAGATGTCTCTTACCGCCCCGGTGTCGGCGCTGGTGGTCATGGCGGCGTAGGCTTGCAGCGCGGCCGAGACCTGGCGCTTGCGGTGGGCCGGCTTCCAGGCGGAAGCCTTGCGACCTTCCATGGCGGCCCGGCGCTGCGCGAGCTCGCCGTCGCTGACGGCGAGGTGGATGCGCCGGTTGGGGATGTCGATCTCGATGGTGTCGCCGTCGTTGACCAGCGCGATGGCGCCGCCGCAGGCCGCCTCGGGCGAGACGTGACCGATGGACAGGCCGGCCGTGCCGCCCGAGAAGCGACCGTCGGTGAGCAGGGCGCACGCCTTGCCCAGCCCACGCGATTTCAGGTAGCTCGTCGGGTAGAGCATCTCCTNNATCTCCTGCATGCCGGGGCCGCCCTTTGGCCCCTCGTAGCGGATCACCACCACGTCGCCAGCCACGACCTTGTCAGCCAGGATGCCGGTCACGGCGTCTTCCTGACTCTCGAAGACACGCGCCTTGCCGGTGAATTTCCAAACCGACTCGTCGACGCCGGCGGTCTTCACGATGCAGCCCTTCTCGGCCAGGTTGCCGTGGAGCACGGCCAGGCCGCCGTCTTGCGAATAGGCGTGCGCCTGGTCGCGGATGCAGCCTTCCTTGCGATCGAGGTCCAGGGTGTCGTAGTGGCAATTCTGGCTGAACGCCTCTTGCGTGGGTACGCCACCCGGCGAGGCCGAGTAGAAGGTACGCACCGACGGTTCCTTGCTGGTCGCCACGTCCCACGCACGCACGGCTTCGCCGATGATCTTGCTATGCACGGTCGGGACGTCGCGGTGGAGGAGCCCGGCGCGGTCGAGCTCGGCGAGGATGCCGAACACGCCGCCGGCGCGGTGCACGTCCTCGACGTGGTACTTGCTGGTCGAGGGCGCGACCTTGCACAGGCAGGGCACCTTGCGCGAAATCTTGTCGATGTCCGCCATGGTGAACTTGACCTCGGCCTCGCGCGCGCAGGCCAGCAGGTGGAGCACGGTATTGGTCGAGCCGCCCATGGCCACGTCGAGCGACATGGCGTTTTCGAAGGCCGCGAACGTGGCGATCGAACGCGGCAACACGGAGGCGTCGTCCTTTTCGTAGTAGCGCTTGGCGATTTCCACGACGAGACGGCCGGCGCGCAGAAACAGCGCCTTGCGATCGGCGTGGGTGGCGACCAGAGTGCCGTTGCCGGGCAGGGACATGCCCAGCGCCTCGGTCAGGCAGTTCATCGAATTGGCNNGCGGTGAACATGCCCGAGCAGGAGCCACAGGTGGGGCACGCCGAGCGCTCGTATTCCGCCACGTCGGCATCGGACACCGCCGCATCCGCGGACTGCACGATGGCGTCGATGAGATCCGCGTGGATTACTTTGCCACCCTGGCCCGGCAGCTTGACCTTGCCGGCCTCCATGGGGCCGCCCGAGACGAACACCGACGGGATGTTGAGGCGCAGGGCCGCCATCAACATGCCGGGCGTGATCTT
>PNBO01000120.1:0-4405 GCA_003136095.1 Myxococcales bacterium | reverse complement strand
GAATTCCTTGGCCACGCCGCCGGCGGCCTCGATCTCGCGCGCGACCATCTGGCCCAGATCCTTGAGATGCACGTGGCCGGGCACGAACTGCGTGAAGCTGTTGACCACGGCGATGATGGGCTTGCCGAAGTCGCCTTCTTTCATCCCGGTGGCGCGCCAGAGGGCGCGGGCACCGGCCATGTTGCGACCAGAGGTGGACGTGCGCGAACGGTAGTGGGGCATGCGGGTTTCCTACCACGCTGGCCCTTCCGATCAAGCGCGCCCGCGTCGGCGTAGCCGAGCTTTGCTCGGCGGAGCCAGAGCGCGGGAGGGTATGGGAACCCATCCAGGGTTCCCATCAACAACTACGCGTTGGCGTAGCCGAGCTTTGCTCGGCGGAGCCAGAGTGCGGGAGGGTATGGGAACCCATCCAGGGTTCCCATCAACAAAAAGAGCCCCGCGTGCCTGCGCCACTTTTCAGCGCTACAATGCCGCGAACCGTGGGCGACGACGACCTCACCCTGACCAAGACCGTGCCGCAGTCGGAGGCGGACCGGAAGAGTGCGCCCGGGACAGCCAAGTTCGATCCACTGGTGGGCGCGACCCTCGCGGATCGCTACGAGATCATTCGTCGCATCGGCGAGGGCGGCATGGGCGCGGTCTACGAGGCCCGCCACAGCATCATCGGCAAGCGCGTGGCCATCAAGGTGCTGCTCGAGAAGTTCCTCGAGAACGAGGAGCTCATCGCGCGCCTCTTGCAGGAAGCCCGGATGGCCAGCTCCATCGGCCACCAGAACATCGTGGACGTGACCGACTTCGGCACCACGCGTGACGGCCGCGCTTTCGTGGTCATGGAGTTCCTCGAAGGCGAGTCGCTTTCCCAGCTCATCATGCGCGACGCGCCCTTGCCCGTAGAGCGCAGCCTGGCCATCGTCAAGCAGGTGGCGAGCGCGCTCGGCGCGGCTCACGCCAAGGGCATCGTTCACCGCGACGTCAAGCCCGAGAACGTGTACCTCGTTCGGCGCGGCGAGCTGGACTTCGTCAAGGTGGTGGACTTCGGCGTGTCCAAGGCGGTGCGCTCGCGCGAGGAGGCGGGCAGCGATTGGCAACGCCTCACGCGCACCGGCGCGGTGCTGGGCACACCGCTCTTTATGTCGCCCGAGCAGGCGGCGGGCGCCGAGGACATCGACCACCGCGCCGACATTTGGGCCACGACCCTCATCCTGTACGAATGCCTGACCGGCGAATTGCCCTTCCGGGGCAACAACTACCTCGGCGTGGTGGCGCAGATCCAGAACAAGGACGTGCAGCCGCCTTCCACGCTGCGCCCGGAGCTGGGTATTCCGCCCGCCGTCGACCGTGTGGTCATGCGCGGCCTGGAAAAGGATCGCACCCGGCGCTACCAGGAGATGGCGCTCTTCGAGCACGACATGGATCGGTTGCTCGCGGGCGACATGGAGGCTGGCTTCGACGAGGGCGCGGCAACGGCGTCCCGACCCGCGCGGCCGGCGCGCGGGCGCTGGCCCGTGCACCTGGGGCTGGCGGCCATCTTCACGGTGGGGATTGGCACCGCGGCCCTGCTCGCCCGCACGGGCGGCCAGGCCGAGAAGCCGGCGGCGCCGCCCTCCGGCCTGGTCGTTCCCCGGCCCAGTGCGCCCGCGCCTAGAATCGCCGATTCACCCCGGTCAGCCAGCGAGCCGCCCACGACCACTCCCAGCGAACATGTCCGGCGCTCGGGCAAGGGGCACTTCTGGCGCCCGGCGACGGCCGTGGAGCAGCCGGCGCCGCCACCCGCGAAAAAGACCAAGGCCGACGACAAGATCGCGCCTTCGCCCTATACTGCGCCCTAGTGCGCCTGTTTCTCGCTTCGCTTCTCGCGCTTCTCCTGCTGCCTGGCCCCCCGCCGCGGGCTGAGGAGACCGGCGTGCTTGAGAGGGCTCACCGGCACTACGAGGCCGGGGTCGGCCTCTTCGAAGCCGGCAACAAGGAGCAGGCCCTGGTCGAGTTCCAACTCGCCAACGAGATCGCGCCCAAGCGGGAAAACGTCTTCATGATCGCCCAGTGCGAGTACCACCTGGGCCAGCTCGTGAACGCGCGCGCGCACTACCAGACCTTCCTGGCCGAACAGGCCACGGGTGAGCTGGCGGATCTCGCCCGTCTGCGTATCGAAGCCATCAATCGCCGGCCGGGCGTCTTCGCCATCAACACCGTGCCCGACGCGGTGGATGTACGTATCGAGGGCGAGGGTAACGTCATCACCGGGCAGGCGCCCAATGAATTCCGCGTGCCACGCGGCCACTATCGGGTGACCGCAAGCAAGCCGAATTTCGCCAGTGAAACGCGCGAGCTTGCCATCGAGGTCGCGGAGACCAAGCCGCTTTTCTTCAAGCTGGAGCCCATCCCCGCACACCTCACGGTGCGTACCACGCCGCCGAGCGCTGCGCTCTTCGTGCACGGCAACCGAACGCAGAACCCCTACGAGCAGGACGTGCCGCCGGGTATCTACGAGATCTATGCCGAGGCTTCCTACTACCAGCCCAAACGGGAGACCATCACGCTCGCGCCCGGAGAGAACCGCGTGGTCGAGTTCCCTCTGACCTACGTGCAGCGCTCCGGCCGGCCCGAGCTGATCGGGTTCTGGACCGGCATGGGCGCGGTCGGCGGCGGGCTCGCGGTGCTCACGCAAGGTAGCCCCGACCTCAAGAAGTCGCTGTCGGTCTCGCTTTTTAGTGCCGTCACGCTCGCAGGCGGTCTTGGGCTCGGCGTGCTCTCGTCGACCACGCCGCTGGTGCCGAGCTACATTCGCGACAACCTGGCTCTCTTTCGCATCGGCGCGATGTGGGTCGGGGATGTGGAGGGCGCGACGTTGGCCATGGGGCTCAGCCAAAGTTGGGGGACAACCTGGCTGGGTGGCGCCGCGGGGTTGACCACCGGGGCCTTCGCCGGCTGGTGGCTTGATGACAAGTCGCCCAACTACGGGCGCGTGGCGCTCATGCAAAGCTCGGCCCTCCTCGGCACCGTTGCCGGGGCCATCGCGGTGTCGGCCATCGGGCGCTATCCCACGTTCAACGAAGTCGACCCCCAGCTTGTCGACTCCCAGATTTCGGACAACGACCCACGCGAGAAGGCCTACATCGACCACTACAACCACTATCGCAACCAGATCAAGCAGCGCCTGGCCTGGGGCATGCTCGCCGGTCTCAATGTCGGCCTGGGAGCGGGGCTGGCCATGGCGTACCTGCCTGACCAGCGCAACTATGGACCCTCCTGGCAACGCGTGATCATGGTCGATCTAGCGGGCATCGCCGGGGCTGTTTTCGCCAGCGCGATCGAGGTGTGTTCGCGCACCAGCCAGGGCGAGAGCATCCATTGCGCCGATGCGAATGCCACTCTCGGCCAGCGCACGGCTCGCTTCGCTCTCATCGGCGCCGGACTCGGCGTCTTCACCGGGTGGCTCTTGACCATGAACTTCGACCGCGAGAGCCCGCAACGGCCCGAGCTGCCCATGCTCTCTTTCATCCCATTGCCTGGCGCGGTGCCAGTCGAGTCCACCGCCGGCACGTTTGAGCTTCTGCCCGGCCTGATGTCGCAAGGGCGATTCTAGCTGGCCCAAGCACTGGCCATGGTTTCGTGAGCCGCCGATCGGGGCCGGACCGCCGCACGGCCAACGTACGCTCGCCCACCGCCAAACCGTCGACAGGATCGGTGACATCGGTTAGTGTCGTCGCCCACGGTGGCTCGCCAGATACTCAGAGGGATTCGCGACGATCTTCTGGCGATGTTGCCGTGGTCGCTTCGTCGTCTGTCGACCGTTCGCCGCAAAGCCCTGGCGGTCACCCTGATCTCGCTCGTGGGCTGGTCCCTGTGGAATGGCCTGCGCGAGTTCGAGCACCCCTGGGGCGACCTTTCCCGTGGCAAGTTCACCGACCACTTCTCGCACATGAATGCCGCCCGCGCGTTCCTGGTCGTCGGCCGCGATATCTGGCGCAAGCCGATCGCCGCCCAGTTTCGTTCGCTGACCCCCGAGGAGCTGCAGGAAACACCGCGGGACATCCGGGCCGGTGCGAGCAGCACGGGCGGCGTCTTTCACGTCCCGGGATGGCCGAAAGACAAGCCGCTCGCCGTCAGCTGGTCTGACAAGCCTCGCATGTACCCACCGGGCGACATGCTACTGGTCGCGCCCATCGCTCTGCTCTACCACTACACCAGCCTGTCCCTCGCAGGCGCCTGCCGAATGCTGCTCGGCTGGTTCATCATCCTGGCGCACGTTGCCCTGTTTCTCCTTTTCTTGAGCTACTTCGAGGGCAAGGGCACCAGCATCGACTGGGTCATCTGCTTCTTCGTCTATTCGCTGGTGATGTATTGGACGCTGGAGGGCTTCTACGACGCCGTGGCTATCGTGCCGTTGATCCTGTGTGCCCGCTAC
>PNBO01000228.1 GCA_003136095.1 Myxococcales bacterium | reverse complement strand
AACATCAACTACTTGACCGGGCACGCGGTGTTCGAGGACACGCACGGCACGGCGCCCAAGTACGCGAACCTCGACAAGGTGAATCCGGGTTCGGTGATTCTCTCGGGCGTCATGCTGCTGGAGCACCTGGGCTGGACCGGCGCGGCCAAGCGCATCGTCGTGGCGATGGAGAAGACCATCGCGCAAAAGACCGTGACCTACGACTTCGCCCGCCTCACCGAGGGCGCCACCGAGGTCGCCTGCTCCGAGTTCGGCACTCGGATCATTGCGAACCTCTAGTTCGGAAACCTCACGACGGGGGGCACAGAGGCGAAAGAGAGCGCGGAGACGGAGAGGGTCTGTACCCTCTCCTTACGGGATCTCGCTGGTCGCGCCGGTTTCGCCGAAGCCGACGAGCTCCATGCTGCTCGGCCGATCGATGCCCACGCTTTTCACCAGGCTGCTGATGGGCACCATGGGGTGCATCCACGCGGTCGAGGCGGCGTGCCAGGCGCCCCAGCTCGCGTCGGTGCGCGCCTTGAAGCAGCCGGCGAAGGTGCCCGCGACGACGTTCATGGTTTCCTGGGGCAGCCCCTGCCATGACACCGCCAGCATATTCACCGACCCCTGCCAGGTGGACTGCATGAGCTGGAGCACCGGCCCCTGGAGCTCGCTGACCTTGCCGTTCTTGTCCTTCATCTTGACCGCGCGGATCTCCATGGTGTTCGGATTGCTGCGATCCCCGACCGCGAGCAGGATCTTGGTCACGGTCTTGCCGAAGTAGTTTTCGTTCGCCACCTCGACCCAGTACGCGCCGCTGTCCTCGCCGACGATCTTGTAGGTGATGAGCGAGGGTTCGCCCTTCTCGCTGGTCAGCTTGTGCTGCGTCCACTGCCCGACCACGAGCGGCTTGGGCGCGAGCCCGGCGGGCGCGGGAAAGCCTAGCCCCGACGGCACGAACGCCGCCACCCGCCGGTCGATGTCGGCCTTGGCCGCCGCATCGATGCTGGGGCCACAGGCAACCTGGGACAGACCAAGAAGAAGAACTGGAAGCGCAAATCGCAGTGGTGCCGCGTGCATGCTGCGGATTTTGCCCAGGGGCGCGCCCGCGGTAAAGCCCAAGGTTGGCGGGCCAGAATTCTATGCCGCGCCGCCGCGCCGATGCTGGGCGAGCATCTTGGGATTCGTCCGGCGGGCGGCGACCGCTGGGCTCACGCCATGCCACTTGGGCGGCGACAGGGGACGCGCCAACGCGATGGCCAGCACCTCGGCCATCGCGTGCACCGGCTTGATCTTGAGCCGCTGGCGCAGGTAGTCCGGGATCTCGCTCAGCTCGGCCAGGTTGCTCGCCGGCACGATGGCGATGTGGATGCCCGCACGCGCCGCCGCCAGCAGCTTCTCCTTGAGTCCACCGACGGGCAGGACGCGCCCGCGCAGGGTCACCTCGCCCGTCATGGCCACATCCCGGCGAATGGGGATGCCACTGGCCAGCGACACCAGAACGCACGCCATGGTGATACCCGCCGACGGGCCGTCCTTGGGCACGGCGCCCGCGGGAACGTGAATGTGGATCTGCCGGTCGGCGAAGAAATCCCCTTCCAGCCCCAAGCGGCCGGCCTGCACGCGCGCGTAGGACAGCGCGGCCTGCGCGGACTCTTTCATGACCTCACCGAGTTGTCCGGTGAGCATCAAGGTGCCTTTGCCGGCCATGATCTGCCCTTCGACGTGCAGCACCTCACCGCCGGCCTCGGTCCAGGCCAACCCGTTGGCGATGCCGACCTCGTCGGTGCGCTGCCGCTCGTCGGGAATGTACTTGGGCGCCCCCAGGAACTTGCTCAGATCGTCGACGGTCAGGGCAACGCCGTGCCGGGTCTTGCCTTTCGCGCCCGGGGTACCGCCCTTCTCGACGATCCGCCGCGCTACCTTGCGGGCGATCTGAGCTACCTGCCGCTCAAGCTCGCGCAACCCGGCTTCGCGCGTATGCTCGGAGATCACCTTGCGCAGCACGGGGCGGCCGATCACCAGATCGCGTTCCGACAGCCCGGCCTCGCGCGTCTGCTTGGGGAGCAGATACCGTTCGGCGATCACCAGTTTCTCTTCCTCGCTATACCCGGCCAGGCGCAAGGTTTCCATGCGATCGCGCAGCGGCGCGGGAATGGTGTCGGCCAGGTTGGCGGTTGCGATGAACAGCACCTTGGACAGATCGAAGGGCACGCCCAGGTAGTGATCGCGGAAGGCGTGGTTCTGCTCCGGATCCAGGACCTCGAGCAGTGCCGCGGACGGATCGCCACGGTAGTCGGACCCGAGCTTGTCGACCTCGTCGAGCATGAACACCGGATTCCGAGCTCCTGCCGTCTTGAGCCCGTACAGGATGCGGCCNNCCGGGCGGGCCGAGGAAGCAGAGCAGCGGCCCGCGGCCGTCCTTGCGCAGCTTGAACACCGCCAGGTAGTCGAGGATGCGCTCTTTGATGTGCTCGAGATCGTAGTGATCCTCGTCGAGCACCTGGCGCGCCGTGGCCAGGTCCACCGGCCCGACCTCGGGCTCCTTCCAGGGCAACTCGACCACCAAATCGAGGTAGCTGCGCACCACCGCGG
>PNBO01000292.1 GCA_003136095.1 Myxococcales bacterium | reverse complement strand
CCACCGGGGGCCTGAACGGTTACGCGAATTGCACCGCAGGCTGGCTGTTCGACGAAAGCGCAGCCAGGTTGGCCTGGCCCGAGCACGCCGCTGCGCCGACCAGCAACGCCATCGTTGCCAGCCCAGCATGATTTCGACTGCGACCAGAGATCTTCGTCTTCGTGAGACTCATGGGTTCCTTCCATCCTCAAGGTGAAATCGGGCGCACAAACCGCCCGCAGTCGTCGCCAATACCACAGAGTGGCGCCGGCGTCACCACTTGGAATAGATAGGGCGAATGGCGCTAACGCAGGTTCAGAGCACCGAACGGTTTGGATGTTGGGTGGAATCGCGAGCTCGCGAGCGTCTGGGAAATTCGCCTCGCTGCCCACACAGTTGAGAGGCCGCGCGAAGGCGCGTCTGCCCCTCTCCCTAACCCTTGCTTTCGCGGGGCGAGGGAATCGGACAGTGCCCGGGCGTCGCAACTCCTGGATTTCACGGCTGGGTCAAACCGTTCAGTGCTCCAGACATGACCTCGGGCACCTCTCCACGCAGCATGAGCCGGCCACCGGCCACCGGCCCCGGTTTCCGGCCACCGGCCACCGGCTTCCGGCCACCGGCCACCGGCCACCGGCGCCGGCCACCGGCTCCGGCCACCGGTCCCGGCGCTTCTACTTCTCGACCGGCTTGGCCTCGGCCAGCCACGCCCCCACGATTTCCACCCGAGCCGCTGGATCCAACTTGGGAAATTGGGCCAGGGCCCAATCTACAGCAGCCAGACGGCCCGGGCCGGCGGCCAGGGCGGCGAAGGAAACGCGCCAAGCCTGGCCCTCGGGCGCGGAGGCCGCGGCCAGGCGCTTCTGCGCATCGAGTTCGCGGCTGCCCAAGAAGCGCAGCTCGGCATCCTGGTTGTCCGCCAGGTTGGCAAGCAGCTTGCGCGCAGGCTGATCGCGGCGCACGGCCAGTGCCCGCGCAGCTGCGAGGCGAACCCGCCGATCACCCTTGTTGTGGACGAGCTTGCCGAGCATTTCGGCCGAGGCCTCGCCCTTCATGGTTCCGAGTTCCTTGGCCACGGCCTCGCCCGGCCGCGGGTCCTTTTCTTTGTGGAGCAGGAAGAGCTGGCTGACCATCGCCTCGCCCCCGGCCCGCAGCAGGGCCGCGGATGCGGCGCCACGCACCTCGGGCGCCGGCTCATGCAAGAGCGCGGTCAGGCGAAACACCGCGCCTCGACCCGCATCCGGTCGGGTACCGGCCAGCAAGGCTGCGGCCCGGATGGCTGGCGGCGCATCGTTTGCCAAGCCTTGCAGGGTCTTGCGCGCCTCGGGATCGTCGAGGGTGCCCAGGGCCTCCGCAGCCGCCACCCGCTGGGGTTCCGGCGCCGAGCGGTCCTGGGCCACCGCAACCACCCCCGGCAAGCACTCGCGATCGAGCCCAAAACGCAAGGCCGCCACCGCCGCGCCGCGGGCGGCGCCCGCCGGCCCTTCGAGCTTCTCCTTCACCAGCGGACACAGGGGAATCGCCAGCCGCGCCAGTGCGCGCGCCGCTGTCTCCACCTGCTTGCCCTGCGCCACTGCCTGGCTAAGCTTCTGGGCTCCGGCGCGCTCGCCGCCTGCCGCGCGTGCCGCCGCCACGGACAATCCCAGCTCCGCATCCACGCCGTCGAGCCACGCCCAGGCAAGAAATGAAAAGCCTTGCTCGCGATCGTCGTCACCGACTGCCTGCAAGCGCTGGATCGCGGCGCGCTCGCGACCTTGGGCCACCAAGCCGCGCACCGCCTGGGGCAGAGGAAGTTGCGCATTGCTGACCTGCAGGCCCGAACAGCGGCGATCGTCGCGCGCGAAGGTCCACAGGACGTGAACGTTGCCGTCGTCGGAAAGGACATCNNTCGGTGCTCAGCAAGCGGCCGCCCCGGGCTAGCACCAGCTCGACCACCACCGCGCGCGTGGCGAGATTGACAGGATGGTCTTTGGGCAGGCGTGCAGCGGCCATGGCCAGGAAGTTGTCCACCCAGGCCCGGTGCACCTTGCCGTGCAGGTCATTCAGGTAGGCAAGAACTCGACCTTCGCCCTGCACGGGCGGCTCCTTGGCTGCCCGTGCCGTGCCAGCCGCGAGAACCAGGTGTAGTGCAAGCCCCGCGGCCAGCAGGAGAAGCGCACGCTTGCTTGTGGTCATCGTCGTACCTCTCGGGTCAAGTTGGCGCCACTATACGCGCGCCGGGCGGTCTCGGTCCAACCGTCGCTACCAGGCTCTTCGGTCTGGTCAAATGATCGGTAATCGGCAGATCACGCCGCCGTTCTTGAGTGGTACTCGTCAGCCGGCGGCGCGCTTCTGCGAACGGCCGCCCGCCCCATCCTTCTCCCGCTTCTCTTTGTAGTCCTGAATCATGGCCTCGCGCGCCTGCTTGGGCACCTCGGCGTAGCGCTTGAACTCCATGCTGAACTCGCCCTTGCCCTGCGTGGCAGAACGCAGGTCGGTCGCGTAGCCGAACATGTCGGCCAGCGGCACCTCGGCCACGCCGGTGACGAACGCCTCTTGTTTCTCCGTGCTCAGGATGGTTCCCCGGCGCTGGTTGAGCTGCCCAATGACCGCGCCCTGGAATTCCTCGGGGAACTGCACCTCGACCAGCATGATGGGCTCGAGGATGGTGGGCTTGGCTCTGGCGTAGCCCTCGCGGAAACCCATCAAGGCCGCCGTGCGAAAGGCCAGCTCGGACGAGTCCACCGGGTGCGACTGGCCGTCGTTGATGAGACAGCGCACGCCCACGATGGGGAAGCCAATCAGGGGTCCCCGCTTGATCGCCTCCTTGAAACCCTTGTCGCAGGCCGGAATGAATTCACGCGGGATAGAACCGCCCACGACTTCGTCCACGAACTCGTAGCCCTCCGCATGATCGGATGGCAAGGGCTCGATGTAGCCTGCCACGCGCCCGTACTGGCCCGAGCCGCCGGTCTGCTTCTTGTGGGTGTAGCTGAACGCGCCACGCTGGGTGATGGTTTCACGGTACTTGACCTGGGGTCGTCCCGGGATCACCACGCAGTTGTATTCGCGTTTCATGCGCTCGATGTAGATGTCCAGGTGCAACTCCCCCATGCCGCTGATGATGGTCTGCCCTGACTCCTCGTCGCGCGAGACGCGAAAGGTCGGGTCCTCCTTGGTGAAACGATTGAGCGCCTTCGAAAAATTGGTCTGCGCCGTCTTGTCCTGCGGCTCCACCGCCAGCGAGATGACCGCGTCGGGTACGTGCATGGAGGTCATCGTGACGTTGATACGCCCGTCGGTGAAGGTGTCGCCCGAGGCGCACTCCACCCCGAACAGGGCCACGATGTCGCCGGCTTCGGCAAAGGGGATGTCTTCCATCTCGTCGGCGTGCATCCGCACCAGACGCGGCACTTTCACCTTCTTCTGTCCAGCCGAACAATTCACGATGAAGTCGCCCTTGCCGACCCTGCCCTGGTAGATCCGCATATAGGTCAACTGCCCGTAGCGGCCGTCCTCCAGCTTGAAAGCCAACCCCACAAACGGTTTGGTCGCGTCAGATTCCAGCTTGATCTCCGCCTCGCCGTGATCCTGATCAAGCGCCATGTTCTCCACCTCGGACGGCATGGGCAGATAGTCCCTCACGGCGTCAAGCAGGAGCTGCACGCCCTTGTTCTTGTACGCCGAACCGATGAAGACCGGCGTGGCTTTGAACGCCACGGTGGCGCGGCGGATGGCCGGGACGAGGTCCGCGGGCGTGATGGTCGCCTCGGCCAGGTACTTCTCGGCGAGCACGTCGTCGACGTTGGCGACCGCCTCGATCATGCGCGCGTGGGCCGCTCGCGCCGCCTCGACGAGCTGGGCCGGGATCTCGGCTTCGCGCACGTCCTCGCCGCTGTCGCCCTCGAAATAGACCGCCTTCATCTTGACGAGGTCCACGATGCCCTCGAAGAGGTCCTCGGCGCCAATCGGGATTTGCATCGCGATGGGGCGCAGGGCCAGTTTGTCCTTGAGCTGTTGGGTCACGCGTTCGGGATTGGCGCCCGAACGGTCGAGCTTGTTGATGAAGGCCAGGCGCGGCACCTTGTAACGCCGCATCTGACGGTCGACGGTGTACGACTGCGACTGCACGCCGGCCACGCCGCAGAGCACGAGCACGGCGCCATCGAGGACGCGCAGGGCGCGCTCGACCTCGATGGTGAANNTCCACGTGGCCGGGCGTGTCGATCAGATTGATGGTGTGGTCATCCCACTCCGCGGTGGTCGCGGCGGACTGGATGGTGATGCCCTTTTCGCGTTCCAGATCCATGAAGTCCATGGTCGCGCCGACCCCCGACTTGCCCTTCACTTCCTCGATTTTGTGAATCTTTCCGGTGTAGTAGAGGATGCGCTCGGACAGCGTGGTCTTGCCCGAGTCGATGTGGGCGGAGATTCCTATGTTGCGGACCTTCTCGATGGACGACATGTACTTCCTGACCTGTTCTTTGTTGGGACGGCCTACCTCGGGCCAGCGGATATTCTTCCTACTAAAGGCGCGGCAGTTTAGCCGCCAGCAACGCTAAAGCTACAGAAATCTGGTCGTCAGGTGCGCTACGTTTCTGCATCCGGCCGTCGGCAGATCCGCGCAAGGCTTGCGCGCGATGGCTCGACCCCGCCGGCCACCCCATCGTCCGGTTGCATCAGAGGGGTGGCGACCGTCTCTGCCGGTATCCTTTCCGCCGTTGCATTTTCGCCAGCAGGTCGCGTCTAATGCCCGGCGTGCCAGCGAAACCTGACCAGCGCAATTCCCAACTCCGGCTTCTCACGGGCAGGCCGGAAGCCAAGATGCCATTAACACGACCCTTCCTCAAGTGGGCGGGCGGTAAGACCCAGCTCCTGCCGCAGCTCGCGCGGTTCTACCCACCGAAGGGCAGCGTCGATCGCTACATCGAGCCCTTTTTGGGGAGCGGCGCGGTCTTCTTTCACGTCAAGTCCGTGGTCGAGCCGCGCCGCGTGCTTCTCTGGGACAACAACCGCGAGCTCATCGACAGCTTCAAGGCGGTGCAGGACAACGTTGGGCAGGTGATCAAGCTGCTCTCCCGGTATCGGGAGCAGCACAGCAAGGACTTCTTTCTCGCCATGCGGGAGAAGCGCCCCAAGTCACCCGCGGCCATCGCGGCGCGGCTCATCTACCTCAATAAGACGTGTTTCAACGGACTCTATCGCGTGAACAGCCGTGGCATCTTCAACGTTCCGTTCGGCAAGCACAGGAACCCCGGCCTGTTCAACGAGGCGTGGCTACGCCAGGCCGCCGCCCAACTTGCCGGCGCCAAGATCGAGGCGGAGGATTTTCGCCTGCTCGAGCTCGAGGCCAAGGCCGGCGACTTCATCTATTTCGACCCGCCCTATCACCCGCGTTCGAAGACCTCGTACTTCACGGCCTACACGCGCGACCTGTTCGGCCAGGCCGAGCAGCAGAAACTGGCCGCCCTCTATCGCGTGCTCGATCGCAAGGGGTGCCTTCTCATGCTCTCGAACAGCGACACGCCGCTGATTCGCGAGCTCTACCGGGATTTCGACATTCGCGAGGTTTCGGCCCGGCGCATGATCAATTCGCGGGCGGACCGGCGTGGCGCCATCCGCGAGCTCGTCGTTCTCAACCGCAAGCTGGTGGAAGCTAGTCGTGGCCCAGCCTAGCGAGCACCACGGCGACGGTGGGGAGACCGGGCTCGGCAGCGGGCAGCGGGTGCGCAAGGACGACCCGCGCATCGAGTGCATCGGTAGCATCGACGAGCTATCGTCATTCCTCGGGCTGGCGCTGGCGGCTCTCGGGGAGCAAGCCGCCCTGGCCGGCCCGCTGCTCGCGTCCTTATGGCGCATCCAGCGCGAGCTGCACCGGTTGGGCGCGGAGCTCGCCCGGCGAGACGAAACGGCCGGGGCGGGCATCGCGGCCGAACATGTCGCGACCCTGGACCGCGAGGTCGAGGACATCGAGGGCCGGCTGCCCGCGCTACGCGCCTTCATCCTGCCCGGCGGTGGCCAGGCCGCGTCCTGCCTGCACGTCGCGCGCGCGGTCTGCCGGCGCGCCGAGCGCCAAGCCGTGCGTCTGGCGGCCGCGGAACCCGTGGGCCTCCACGTCGTGCCCTACCTAAATCGGCTATCCCTGGTCCTTTTTTCCATGGCCCGGCAAGCCGCCCAGATCGTGGGCAGCGGCGACGTGTTGGTTACCGCACCAGTACGAAGCCCGCGTTGAGATCGCCGTTGACCATGAAGTGGGGCAGCCCGGCGAGCAGGTTGACCGCGAGGTAGAAACCGAAGCCTTCGGTCAGGCGATAACGGAAGCCCGCGCCCACGCCGAGCAAGCCCAGACCGCCGAGCACGGTGTCTTGGCAGGTCGGTCCACTGCCGCACCCGGTGAGGTTCGCGCTCGCCGGCGTGGTGATGCCGTGGCGGATCTGGCCGGCCCCCACCATGGCGCTGCCGAAGGGCTGGAATCTCCGGCCTGGCCGCGACGGGATCCACGTCACCTTGGCCAACCCGGCGAAGGCCATGACCGCCGGATGGTAGGTCTTCTGTCCGATGTGCACGTCCTGCGTTCCGGTCACGTACTGGAACCGCCCCTGCGCGGAGAGGATGAGGTTGTCCCGCTGGAAGTAGCCGATCTCCGGGGCCAGGTGCAGGAGCTGCGCGGTGCCGAACCCCGAGTCCGTGAGACCATGGCCGGAGGCGTCCTTGGGGTTCATCTCCGGCGAGCCGCGGTGGTAACCCCCACCGCTGCCCAGCGCCAGAACCATCCACAGGCCGCGGCCGAGTCCGGCCTTGCCCCTGGCCTTGCCCGGGCCGCCCGTCGCGCCCGGCCGGAGCTCGTCCGCGGCATGTTCCGGGACGAGGGTGATCTGACGAGGGGCCTCGGGGCTGCCGTTTTGGGCCACGGTCTGGTCGTCGGCGTCCTGGGCTTCGATGTAGTACGCGACCCAGGCGCCGCGGGTCGCCTCGGCCGGGATGGATTCGTGCACCCAGCCCTTCACTCCCTCGCTGGGTGTCATCTCCCGCGCCAGGAAGTCGTCCGCGTCTTGCCCCCGATACGCCAGCACGACCTTGGCCGCCCCCATTCCGGGCGGCACTTGCGCCTTGATCTCAATGGCTTGTCCCTGGCTTGCGTGGGTCACGGGCGGGTGGTTGATGCGAGCCACGCTGGGGGCGGCGTCCGACGCCGGCCCGGCCGGCGGTTCCTGTCCGGTGGGGAAGGGGACGCGCTTGCCGGTCGCTCCGGGGGCAGCGTCCGGCGATTGCGCCTCCGCGAAGGCCGCCTGCACCTCGGGATTCGACTGCGATTTCGCGATCTGGATCTTGGGATCGATGGTCAGCGCCTCGCGGAATTCGGCCAGCCCCAGTTCCGGGAACTTGAGCCCGCTGATGTACACGACACCGAGATGGAGGTGGGTTCGGGCCGCCGCGGGATGGTGTTCGAGGCCCTCTTTCTTGCAGACGTTGAGTGCCTGATGCAGGAGCGCGGAGGCGGTCTCCATCTCGAGCGAGTCGTAGGCGACTAGCGCCTTCTTGTTGAGCTCGACGATCTTGCTCAAGGCGGCTTCGTTCTCCTCGGCGGCGCGCGCGGGAGCAGCCAGCGCCAGCACGAGGCATGCGAAGACGGCAGCGCGCCGGATGGGAGAAGGCTCGAGCCTCATGGGGCCGGCTGGCTCCCCGGAAGGCTAACCGCCGCCGCCACGCCGGAGCTCCGTGAGCACCGCCTTGGCGATGGCCTTCAGGGTTTCGAAGACCCCGATGCCCGTGGTGGCGCAGGCCTCGAATTCCGGCACGAGCGTGGGGTTCAAGAGCTGGCGTAGCTCATCCAAAGGCGCGGCGTTCGGCAGGTCGCGCTTGTTGTACTGGATGATGTAGGGCAGCTTGTCGAGGTTGTAGCCCTGCTCGGTGAGGTTCTGGCGCAGGTTCTCGAGCGACTCGATGTTTGCCTCCATGCGCTCGGTCTGCGAGTCGGCGACGAAGACCACGCCGTCGACGCCCTTCAAGATCAACTTGCGGCTGGCGTCGTAGAAGACCTGTCCGGGAACCGTATAGAGATGGAACCGCGTCTTGAAACCGCGGATCTCGCCCAGCGACAGGGGCAGGAAGTCGAAGAACAGCGTGCGCTCGGTCTCCGTCGCCAGTGAGATCATCTTGCCCTTGGCCTCGGGGCTGGTGCGCGCGTAGATGAACTGCAGGTTCGTGGTCTTGCCCCCGAGTCCGGGACCGTAATACACCAGCTTGCAGTTGATTTCGCGGGAGGAGTAGTTGATGAAACTCATCTACCGGGGCGCTCAATCATTGAAGAGTTTGTCGATGTCGGCGTCGGTGATCTCGTTCAAGATCGACGGCCCGGTTTGCGTGGCCGCCTTGCGCGCGACCTGCTCGAATAGTCTGGCCATCTCCTCCGTCGCCTTGCGCACCCGCAGGCGGACCAGCCCCAGCGACGAGCGCTCGTCGAAGAGCACGACCAGGATGCCGCGCCCGGCGACCAGCGTGATGTGAACGTGGGTCTTCTCGCCCTCGTGGAACTGGCTGGTGAAGTCCTTCTCGCGCAGGATCTTCGAGATCCCGCCGGTGGCCGCGACGTTGCCCGCGGTCAGCGAGGACAGCGATGTCACGTCGATCTCGCTGACCTCGCCAGCTTCGGCGATGGCCTGGCCGTCGCGGCCGATGAGGAGGACGGCTTTGGCATTGGAATCCCGATGCAGCCGCACGCAGACGTTGGTGATCTGCCGCTGCTCTTCGGGGAACATGACATCTGGGCCACTCATCGGGCTGTTTCCGCTCCTTGATGCCCTACCGGGGCCATCGCGCTGGGAATGGACTTTGCTGGCATCGGCGGCCGTCGGCTTGCAAGTTGATGAAGGACGTTGATTTCAAGGTGTGATTCTTTCGTGCGGCCTAGCTTAACAGTTTTTCGAGGACGGCACACGGGTCTCTGACATGGGCACGCTGAGAGGGTTCCCATGCCCTCCCGCGACGGTGCGCCCCCGGCAAAGCCGGCGGCACGCCACGCGAGTATAAGGATCGGCGGGTCGGCGCGGAGGCTGAATGGCACGTGGCGGCATCGAGGTCTACAACTCGCGCCTGCCGTCGATGGCCCGCGCCAGGGTCAGGCGGTCGGCGTATTCCAGCTCGCCGCCCATGGGAACCCCGGTGGCGATGCGGCTCGTGCGAATACCGAGCGGACGGATGAGCTTGGCGAGATAGATGGCCGTGGTTTCGCCTTCGACACTGGGGTTGGTCGCCACGATGACCTCGCGCAGGTCGCCCTCCCCGCAGCGCCGGATCAGCTCGGCGATGCGCAGGTCCTCGGGCCCGATGCCGTCGAGCGGCGACAGCACGCCGTGCAGGACGTGGTAGCGGCCCCGGTATCCGCCCGTGCGTTCGATGGCGATGACGTCTTGCGGGTGGGCCACCACGCAGAGCAGACTCGGCTCACGGCGCTGGTCGCGGCAGATCTCGCAGGGATCCTCCTCGGTGAAATCCCAGCAGCGGCTGCACAACCGGATCTTGGCGCGCAGGTCGGTGATGGCGGAGGCGAGGGCCACGGCATCCTCGGCCGGGGCGCGCAGGATGTGAAAGGCCAGCCGCGCGGCGGTCTTCTCGCCCACCCCCGGCAACTTCGCCAACTCCGCCACCAGCCGCCCGATGGGCCCTGCGTTGCTCACTGGGTTTTGATCTCCTTGGGAGCGGTGCCGAAGAGCTCTTGCGCCTTGCGGATCATGGGATGCTGGCGGGCCTCACTCTCGCGCTGGCGCTGCTCGACGAGCGCGGCCTCGGCCTCGCGGCCCACCCCGGAGCGGAGCAGAGCCGTACCGGTCTCGGTCGTTCCCACCTGGAGGACGACGCGGGTCGGCGACCCGACGATTTGCGAGATCACCCGCTCGATCTCGGTCCTGCTCTTCGCGGTCTGGTCGAGGGCGAGCTTCTGGTCGAATACCAAGGTGATTTGCCCGCCCTCCCAGGAGGCGACCTCCGCGTGATCGAGAGCGGCCGCGATGCCGGGCCGGTGGCCGAATGCTTCGCAGGCGCGTCGCCAGACGGAGGCGATGTCGGTTTCGGGCGGCAAGGGGGATTCCGGCCGGGCCGGTGGCGCGCTCTTGGCGGCGGTGGCGGGCGGCATGGGGGATGGAACGGGGGTCGGCCCCATGGGCACGCTGGCGAGACGCGGCCGGGGCTCTCCCGGGCGGGAGGCTGGGGTCGACGGACCGGCAGAGGCCAGGCGGCTCTCCAGCTTGCCGAGGCGTTCGAGAAGATCGCCGAGCGGCAGGAGCGGCTCGGCGAAGCACAGGTCGAGCAGCGCCATCTCGATGATGAGACGGGGCGTTTGCGAGCGAGCGGCGTCCTCGACCGCGCGGGCCCAGCGCTCGAAAAGCGCGGTGACCAGACCGCGCGGCGCCTGGTCGGCGAGTTGTTTGGCCTCGGCGATTTCCTCGGCGCTGGCGTCGAGCACCTCCGCCGCGTCGGGAACCAGGGCCACGACCTCGAGGTCGTGCAGCAGCCCCAGGAAACTGCGCGCGAGTTGCACCAGATCCACCCCGCGATCCACGGCCTCGGCCAAACCGCGCAGGGCGACCGCGGCGTCGCGGGCTAAAACGGCGCCGGCCAGGGCAAAGAGCAGAGTGCGATCCGCGACGCCGAGTACCTCGGCCACGCGCTCGCGCGTGATGGTTTCCTGGCCGGCGTAGGCCAGGACTTGGTCGAGCAGGGACAGACCGTCACGCACGGAGCCGGCAGCCTCACGCGCGAGCAACCGCACTGCCTCGGGCTCGCAGTCGATCTTCTCGGCGGCGAGAATGTGCGCCAGGTGCGTGGCGAGGGCGCGCGTGGAGAGCAGCTTGAAGTCGTAGCGCTGGCAGCGCGAGAGGATGGTGGCCGGGATCTTGTGCGCCTCGGTGGTGGCGAAGATGAAGACCACGTGCTCGGGCGGCTCTTCCAGCGTCTTCAAGAGCGCGTTGAAGGCGCTGGTGGAAAGCATGTGGACTTCGTCGATGATGTAGACCTTCTTGCGCGCCTCGGCCGGCACGTAGCGCACCCCCTCGCGCAGGGTGCGCACGTCGTCCACGCCGGTGTTGGAGGCGCCGTCGATCTCGAGCACGTCGACCGACTGGCCGCTGGCGATGGACCGGCAGATGGAGCAGGTGCCGCAGGGGTTGGCGGTGGGGCCCTTCTCGCAGCACAGGGCCTTGGCCAAGATGCGGGCCGCGCTGGTCTTGCCGATGCCACGTGCGCCGGTGAAGAGGAAGGCGTGATGGACGCGCCCGAGGGCGATGGCGTTGGTCAGCGTGCGAGCGACGTGCTCCTGGCCAATGAGGTCGTCGAAGCGCTGCGGCCGATACTTGCGGGCAAGGACGAGATAGGACACGGAGGCATCATGGTGAGGATTCCCTCTGGCAGTCAACTGGCAACGCGCACGCAACTTCTGCACCGGCCGGCCGATAGATCGGCATGTCGCATCGGTATAGGACTTTGCTCGTCGGGCTTTCCTGCCTCGTCGCGTGGGAAGCCGGCCGGCTTTGCCGGCCGCGAACCATCGCGGGAAGGTTTGGAAACCCTTCAAGGGTTTCCATGTCAATCTGGTCGCATGGATGGGCCGTGGCTTCGCCGCTTGCCGTGGGCGCTGCTTGCCGGAGCGCTCTGCCTGGCTTGCGCCCGCAGTCCCCTGCCCGCGCCGCCGCGCCCCGTCTTGGCCTCGGTGGATATCATCGCCGTCGGGCACGGCGACTCCATCCTGGTCACCTCGGCGGCCGGCAAGCACCTGCTCATCGACGGTGGCGAGGCCGAGGCGGCGCCGGCGATTCTGGCGGTGCTGCGGGCGCGCTCGGCCTGTCCCCTCGACCTGATCCTGCTCACCCATCCCCACTCGGATCACGTGGGTGGACTTTCTCGGGTGGCCGAGGCGTGCGGCGCCCGCCAGTACATGGACAGCGGCTATCATCACGAGAGCCGCATCTACGCGCACCTGCTCGAGATCCTGGAAAGGCGCGGAATCCCGCTCTTGCAGGCCGAGGCCGGGCGGCAGATCGACCTGGGGGCGGGCGCGGTCCTGACGCTGCTCGGGCCGCCGCGCCCCTTCCTCGAGGATGGCCCCGAGGGCGCGAACGCCAGCAGCGTGGTTTCGCGGCTCTCGGTGGGGAAGGCGAGCGTGCTCTTCGCGGGCGATGCCAACGCGCCCGAGGAAGCGTGGTTGCTCGGCCGTGGCTTCTCTCTGCGCTCGACGGTGCTCAAGGTCGGCCACCACGGCAGCCGGACCTCCTCGACGGCGCCATTCCTGGCCGCGGTCGCGCCGCGCCTGGCGGTCATCAGCAACTGGCCGGACGCACCCAAGCATCCCCACCCGGAAACCCTCGAACGCCTGCGCGCGGCGAACGCGCAGGTGCTCGAAACCGGACGCGAGGGGACGATTCACCTGGAGCTCGATGCGGAGACCGTGACCTGGGCGACCGCGAATCACCCACAGCATCAGGAGGTGCGACTGCCATGACGGAAGAAGGCGTGCTGCTTTTCGTCGATGCCATCGAGGACGATGAGGTTCGGGTCTTGCTCGGCGAGCAGCGCCACGTCCTGCCCCGGGCTCTCCTGCCGCCGGGGGCGCGGGAGGGATCGTGGCTGCGCCTCGCCCTCGCTCCGTCGCAGAAGGTAGGCGAGGAAATCGAGGCTCGGCGAGCCCGCCTGCTGCGCTCGGATCCGGGCGGCAAGGTCAAGTTGTAGTCCCTTGGCNNCCTACGGACCCAGCACAAGCGCCTGGGCCTCGCCGTGATCGGTGAGCTGCACGCAGGCCGTCCGCAGACCGTCACGTGAAACCCTCAGTGCGGCGATCGCAGTCTCGATCGCCGAGCCGGTGACGAAGCTTCCAAAAAACTGTGCGTGGCAGTCGATTTCGTCACCGGGGCGCCCGATCCACCGCTGATAGCGGGCCCACTGACCGGGGGCACCGAATGCTGCTACGGACACGCGAGGCACATCGGGACAGCGCTCCGGACAAAGCTGCACGTCCTCGATCCCGCAGGTGCCGCTCTTTCCCAGCGTTCCGTCGCGCGAGAGGACGAAAACCGCGACTCCCTCACCTGCCACGACGGTGCACCCGGGTGCGCGCGGGCTGAGCTCGCGCGGGATCTCGGGCTTGTGGGCAACAACATAGGCATTGAAGTCGACGAGAGCATCGCCGATCGCCAACACGACATGATCGGCCGAGTCATTGCCGATCCAGTCGACGGCGACGCGAAAAGCCCCGAAGGTCGACTGCTCCATCGTTGTTACCGTGCACGTCGGCCCGCGCAAACCGCAGGAAATCGTAAGATGCGCGGCCATGGCATTCTGCACAGAGCTCGCGAAAAGCGTGGGCGACGAACCGGCGGCGCCCTCGAGAATCACGCGCCTGTGGAACGTATTCGCCGAATCGAGGCAGCCCAGCCCCGTACCTACCACGAGGCCGATCCGCTCGGGATCGGGCAAGGGCGCGCCCGGCCCGAAAGCATCGGCCATCGCGTCGAGCACCGTGGCGTGAAACATGCGTGAGATGCGCGGCATGCGGCGTCTGACGGACGCGGGAACTTCGGGCGGCAAAACCACCTCGGGAGCCTGATAGACCGGAACCTCGACCACTCCACGCGCGGTGACGACGTTCTTGTAGACAACTTGCGGCAGTCTGGCTCCGGCCAGCGCCTGCTCCAGTGCTGCCTTGCCCTGACCCAGCGCCGAAAGATGCCCGATTCCGCCGATCCGAACGCCCGCGATCATGGCGTCCGCCCGAGGCATAGCACCGAGTTGACCCCGCCAAATCCAAGAGAAAACGAAAGGGCGCACCCGTAGGGTCCCTCTTCGATGGCACGCGTGGGCTCGACACCGATTTCAGGATCGGCTTCGCTAAATCCCCGTGAAACGGGCAGGCGCCCCTTGGAGAGCGAAAGCACGGTAAAGACCGCCTCGAGACCACCCGCAGCTCCCAGCGTGTGACCGGTCACTCCCTTGGTGGCCACGACGCGGGCGCGCGGAAAGTTTGCAGCGATGAACCCGCCTTCGGCAAGATCGTTGTGTCGTGTGGCCGTTCCGTGCACGTTGATGAAGTCGACCGCCCCGGCGGCAGCTCCAGCCTGAGCAAGCGCGATGCGTGTGGCCAGCGCCAATCCCCTGGCTTCTGGGTGTGGTGTCGTCGGATGATGAGCGTCGCTTCCACAGCCATAGCCAAGCATCGCGGCCAGCGGCCTGCGCGGCGAACCGGCCTTCTCGAGAATGACGACGCCGGCGCCCTCGCCGAGCGTCAGTCCGTCGCGGTTGCGGTCAAACGGCCGGCAGGGACGGTCTGAACAGAGCATCAGCGACTTGAAGCCGTAATACATCTTCATGAGGATGATCTCGGTGCCGCCACACAGGACCACATCGCAGAGGCCGGCGTCGAGCCAGCTCGCGCCGATGCCGATGGCGTCGGCACCCGAGGTGCACGCGTTGTTCACGAGCTGCACCGGACCGCGCAAGCCAAGTTCGCGGGCGAGGAACTGCGCCGAGTTGTTCCGGAAAGATTCCATCAGTGGCGCGGGATCCGGCAGCTTTCCCGTGTTGTACGCGGTCGCGAACTCCTCCTGGTANNTTGGCGCCACCCGTGGTCGAGCCAAGGCAGATTCCGACGCGAAGCCGGCGCAAGTCGGCCGCCTCAAGGCCCGCCGAATCGAGTGCGTCTTCGATCGCGAGAAGCGCAAGCAGGCTGGGTGCCTCACCCTCATGGAAACGAGGAAAACGCGCGCGCCACTTCTCTTCGAGCCGCAGCTTGAAGAAACGGCTCTCGCCCGGATCGAGCAGGTTTTCGCACGCACCGGAAACCGCCTCGCCCACCAGACGTTTCATCGCATCATTGCGGCCAATTCCTGCCGCCGAAACGCAACCGATTCCGGTGATCCAGACTGGGGTTCTTGCAACCTTCATTCCCGGCGAGCCTCGCATAGACGCACTGTCAAAACAAACGAAGGTTCGCTAGAGTGCGGAAGACCGGCATGAAGAAGGCGCTGATCGTTTATTACTCGCAGGCAGGCCAAACCGAAAGAGCTGTCGAACATCTCGCGCGCGGACTCGGACGCGCAGTGGCCACCGATCTGCGACGCATCGAGCCCGACGAGCCCTTCAAGTTTCCGTGGAGCATGCGAAACTTCTTCCGCGCGTTTCCCCGGTGTGTGCAAAGCGTCGCACCGCGAACACGGCCCCTCAACCTACGCTGGGTCGACTACGACCTCGTGCTGCTCGCCTATCCCGTCTGGTTCCTCTCGCCGGCACTTCCGATGCAGGGATTCCTGCTATCGGAAGAGGCGCGCGGCTTGCAGGGGAAGACCGTCATCACCGTGGCGACCTGCCGGAACCTGCCGCTTTCGGCCGGTATCTGGATGAAGGACCGCATCGCCGCACTTGGCGGCTACTTTGCCGGACAGCTCGCCGCCTGCGAGCTCACTCCGCTGTGGGCTTCGTTTGTCACGACGCCGCGCTGGATGCTCACTGGCCGGAAGAATGCGTTCTGGTTTTTTCCTGCAGCCGGACTTTCCGATTCCGACTTTGCACAGATCGAGGCGACAGCAGCCGGCATCGCGCATGCCTGGGCGGCCTCGAATGGCGATCCCGCGCGCCTTCCCGTGCTCGGCTCGAATCTCAACCGTGTCTCACTTCTGATGATGGATCGAATCGGACACGACTTGTTTTTTCGGCCCTGGTCGCGTCTCATCCTAAGACTGTTTCCCAAACCCGGGTTGGGCCAGGATCTGCTGCTCGTTCTTTTCCGAATGAGTCTCGTGGTGTTGATCATCTGCGGGTCGCCCTGTATAAGGATCTTCGAATCGAGTGTTCGCAATCATCCATCCTGGATCCGAAAACTCGGACTGAAGCCCTGAGGATGTCTGTTGGGTAACCCGGTCTATATTCAAGCCACCGGCGCGTTCTTCCCGAATGCTCCGGTTCACAATGAGCAGATCGAACAGGTTCTGGGCGTCGTGGGAGGGGTGGCCTCGCGCTCACGCCAGCCTGTTCTCGATAGCAACCAGATCCGCACGCGCTACTA
>PNBO01000439.1 GCA_003136095.1 Myxococcales bacterium | reverse complement strand
CGCCATAGACCACGAGCACGGCGGCGGCCACGAGCAGATCCGACGTTGCCCGCGTGAAATAGGCCAGGCCGATGAGGTAACCGAAGAACCCGAAGACGACGCCGCTGGCGCCCATGTGCGCGCCCCGGCGCCCGAGCAGCCACACCAGGACGCCGCTGCCCAGCGCCACGATGGCGGCGGTTTCAGCGAAGCGTCGGCTGCCCAGGCGGAGCACTAGGGCGCCCAGTACCAGGAAAGGAGGCAGGTTGGCGATGAGGTGGGCGAAGTTGGCGTGCACGAACGGCCCGGTGGCGATGCCCACGAGCCCGCCCGTCGTGCGTGGCACGATCGCCAGGCGCTGGCTGTTCTTCCCGAGAATCCACCGCGCGAGTGTTCCCACGACCATGGCGACGGCCGGCCAGGCCAGCAGCGCCCAAGGTTTCTCGGCGAACACGCGGCGGAGAAAGGGAACGGCGAAGTCGAAAGCTTGGTCCATGCAGTCGCGAAACGGATTGAACCACAGAGGACACAGAGTTCACAGAGATCGGAGGGGAAGGGTTTCCGGATTCGGATCCGAACCCTTTCTCTTCCGGCCTCTTCCGGCCTCTGTGTCCTCCGTGTCCTCTGTGGTGAAAACCCTAGCGGATGATCGCCGCGACGGTCTTGCCGAGAGCGGCGGGCGTGGGCGCGATGGCGATGCCGGCTTCCTTGAGCGCGGCGATCTTGTCGGTGGCCTTGCCCTTGCCGCCACTGATAATGGCGCCGGCGTGGCCCATGCGGCGGCCGGGCGGCGCCGTCAGGCCGGCGACGAAGGCGGCCACCGGCTTCTTGACGTTGGCCTTGATGAAGGCCGCGGCGTCCTCCTCGGAGCTGCCGCCGATCTCGCCGATGAGCAGGATGGCCCGGGTTTGCGCGTCGGCCTCGAACATGGCGAGACAGTCGATGAAATCGAGGCCCTTGACCGGGTCACCGCCGATGCCGACCGCCGTGCTCTGTCCCAGGCCGAGCTCCGTGATCTGGAAGGCGGCCTCGTAGGTCAGGGTCCCCGAGCGCGAGACGATGCCCACCCCTCCGGGCTTGTGGATGTAGCCGGGCATGATGCCCAGCTTGGCCGCGCCCGGCGTGATGACGCCGGGACAGTTCGGCCCCACCAGCCGGCACGGCTTCCCCTCGATCGCGCGCCGAACCCGCACCATGTCGAGCACCGGAATCCCCTCGGTGATGCACACGATGAGGTCGATGCCGGCGCTGGCCGCTTCCAGGATACCGTCGGCGGCACCGTGGGGCGGCACGAAGATCACGCTGGCGTTGGCGCCAGTCGCGGCCACCGCCTGCGCCACGGTGTCGAAGATGGGGAAGTCCTCGTGCTTCGTACCGCCCTTGCCCGGCGTCACGCCGGCCACCACGGCGGTGCCGTAGTCGCGCATCTGCTTGGCATGGAAGGTTCCGGCCGCGCCGGTAAGGCCCTGGACGACGACTCGGGTTTGCTTGTCGGCGAGAATGGCCATGACTAATTGTGCTTTCCCGAGGTCAGCTCGACCACCTTGCGCGCGCCATCGGCCATGTCGGTCGCGGTGGTGATGGGCAGCCCGGATTCGGCGAGCAGCTTGGTACCGATCTCCACGTTGGTGCCCGCCAGCCGCACCACCAGCGGCACGCGCAGGCCGATTTCGGCCACCGCGGCGATCACGCCGCCCGCGATGACGTCGCACTGCATGATGCCGCCGAAGATGTTGACGAAGATGCCCTTCACCGCCGGATCCGCGGTCAGGATCTTGAAGGCCGCGGTGACCTTGTCCTTCGAGGCGCCGCCGCCCACGTCGAGGAAGTTGGCGGGGCTGCCGCCGAAGTACTTGATGATGTCCATGGTGGCCATGGCCAGCCCGGCGCCGTTGACCATGCAGCCGATGCTGCCGTCGAGCTTGATGAAGTTGAGGTCGAAGGCGCGCGCCTTGGTTTCCGTCGCCTCTTCCTCGTCGAGGTCGCGCATGGCCGCGACCTCCGGGTGCTTGTCGACGGCGTTGTCGTCGAAGGTCATCTTGCAGTCGAGCGCCAGCACGCGGTTGTCGGCGGTGACGACCAGCGGGTTGATCTCGACCAGCGACGCGTCCAGCGCCACGAAGGCCTCGTACAGCTTGCGCAGGAAGGGAACCGCGTTCTTGGCCACCTCGCCCCGCAGGCCCAGAGCGTACGCCAGGTTGCGCGCCTGGTATGGCGCGAATCCGACCGCCGGGTCCACATGTTCGAGCAGGATGGCCTCGGGGGTCTTGGCCGCCACCTCCTCGATTTCCATGCCGCCCGCGGCCGAGGCCATCACGACCACTCGGCTCTTCGTCCGATCCACCAACACCGACGCGTACAGCTCGCGCGCAATGGCCACGCCCTGCTCGACGAGCAGCCGCTTGACGATGCGGCCCTCGGGACCTGTCTGATGGGTGACCAGCTTGTGCCCGAAAAGGCTGGCCTCGGCTTCCCGCACCGCCGCCAGGCCCTTGACCACCTTGACCCCGCCGCCCTTGCCGCGGCCGCCGGCGTGAATCTGCGCCTTCACGACCACGGTCTGGTTCTGGGTCGACTGGATGATACTCTCCGCGGCGGCCGCCGCCCCGCCCGCCGCCAGCACGGGAATTCCCATGGGGACGGGAAGGCCGAATTGGGTCAGGAGGGACTTTGCCTGGTATTCATGAATCTTCATCGTGCGCCTCAAACCTCGCTGCGCCTATCGCATAGCAGCATAAACAGGACTTGTCCAGTTTGATTTAGGGATCGGTGGGATGGATTCCCGCGCAAGGCACACCGCGAAGACCGCGCGTGTTCGCCCCAGGGCGGAACCTATTTGCGCAAGCCCAGCCGCCGGGCGCAGGCCCGCTGACGGACCTTGTGCTCCCGCGACAGCTTGTCGAAGGTCGTTCGGCGCAGATCCTGGATGGTGTTCTCGTAGATCTTCACCCAGACCGGCCGCGACGGGCAGGTGGGCTGCAAGGGACACGCCTTCGGATTGAGCACGCAGGGCCGGAAGGCCAGCGAGGCCTGCGAAGCGCCCAGCACGTCGAGCAGCGAGATCGCCGAAGGCTCGCGGGCCAGGGAGAAGCCGCCGTGAATTCCGCGCACGGAAACCAGCACGTTGGCCTTGACCAGCCGCTGCAGAATTTTGGCCACGAACAGATCAGGCGCATCGACCGCCTTGGCGATCTCGGTCTTGGTGGCGAGCCGACCGCGATGTTCGACGAGAAAGAGGAGGCAACGAATCGCGTAATCGGACTGCTGAAGTACGGCTGACATGACGGCCTTTCGGTGTCGCGGTCAAAAGGGACTAATGAGTCCTTTTTACCACAGAATCCGCTAGATCGTGGAACTTCTCACGTTCCACTGTCGGCGCGCCCGGTGGCGTTGGGAACCCCAGCGGACACAATCCAAGATTGCGTCAATCCCGTTTCCCATCGCGCATGGGCGGCTAGCCCAGCTCCAGATCGAACTCCTTGAGATCGAACCAAAACCCCATCTTGTTCACGCTGTCGATTTCGGCCTGTACCACCGCCGCGTGTCCGTCTTCGATCTCGAGAAAGCGCGCGAACAGCTCCTGCCCCGCCGGCGGCAGCTCGCGCACCATTTGGCGGTAGAAGGCCGAGGTCTCTTCCTCGGCCGCCAGCGCCTGCCGCAGCGACTCCAACTCGGCGGCATGGCTCCCCTTGCGCTGGGCCACTTGGGAGCGCAGGCGCTTGAGCCCGCCTCGAATGCGCTCCGCGGCGGGTAGCACCGTGCGCAATTTCTCGCCCGCGAGTCGCCCGTCCTTCTGCCACTCGGAGAGCCGGCTTTCCAGGTAGTTGACGTGGCCCTGTTCCTCATCGGCCAGGGTGACGAAGACCTTCCGGGCAATCGGATCCTCGGCCCGTTTCACGGCGGCCAGGTAGGTCGCGTGCACCTTCTTCTCGTACAGAATTCCGGTCTTGATTGCCTCTGCAACGGTCATGGATTCACCTCGAATTCCGGGGGCCGGCGGGACGGCGGTACCGCCTGCAGTTTTTCATACCATAGCACTCCTATTTACGCGAGGCGAGGCAGCACGGGCGGAGCAAAAGCGGTCTCTTCGTTCCTGAATCGCGAACCTGATCACGCGCCTTCTGCTACACTCCCGCCCACGATGACCACCCCCACCTCTCCCGAGCCGATGATTCCCGTCGGCGGCGAGCCCATCACCATGACCGGCCAGGGCGCCTTGCAGGTACCCGACCACCCCGTCATTCCCTTCATCGAGGGCGACGGTACCGGGCCCGACATTTGGCGCGCGTCGGTGCGCGTGCTCGACGCCGCGGTCGACAAGGAATTCGCGGGCGGAAAGCGGATCGCGTGGGCCGAGGTCTACGCCGGCGAGAAGGCGAAGAAGCTCTTCGACACCTGGCTGCCCGACGAGACCTTGCAGGCCTTCAAGACCTACCTGGTCGGCATCAAGGGCCCGCTGACCACGCCTATCGGCGGCGGCATCTCCTCGCTCAACGTCGCCATCCGGCAAGTACTGGACTTGTATGTTTGCCTGCGCCCGGTGCGCTACTTCCGCGGCGTGCCCTCGCCGGTCAAGCGCCCCGAGAAGGTCGACATGGTGATCTTCNNGACATCTACGCCGGCATCGAGTGGCCCGCGGAATCAGAACCGGCGAAGAAGCTCATCGCCTTCCTGCAGGGCGAAATGGGCGTGAAGAAGATCCGTTTTCCCGCCACCTCGGGCATCGGCATCAAGCCGGTGTCGCGCGAAGGCTCGGAGCGTCTCCTGCGCGCGGCCTTCGACTACGCCATCGAGCACGGACGCAAGAGCGTGACCATGGTCCACAAGGGCAACATCATGAAATNNGGTGCCTTCCGCGACTGGGGCTACGCGCTGGCCAAGCGCGAGTACGCCGGCCGCGTGATCGGATGGGACGACTGCGGCGGCAAGCCACCGTCCGGGCAGCTCCTGCTCAAGGATTCCATCGCGGACATCACCTTGCAGCAGGTGCTGACCAGCCCCGATGAGTTCGACGTCATCGCGACCCTGAATCTGAACGGCGACTACCTGTCGGACGCGCTGGCGGCGCAGGTGGGCGGCATCGGC
>PNBO01000323.1:1829-5935 GCA_003136095.1 Myxococcales bacterium | reverse complement strand
TCGATCGGAATGTCGCGCGTCGAGGTACGGTCCAAACTGGGCGACTCGCACCTCGGGCATGTCTTTGACGACGGCCCGGGGCCGACCCGGCAGCGGTACTGTATCAATTCGGCATCGCTGCGCTTCGTGCCCGTCGAGACGATGGCGGCCGAAGGCTACGGGCAGTACCTGCCCCTGCTGGGAGTTGCTCCGGCCAAGGCCGCGGACAAGGCGGCCAGCAAGTCCGTGGCCACGCTCTCGGGCGGATGCTTCTGGGGCGTGCAGGAGTTGATCCGCAAGCTGCCCGGCGTGCTCGAGACCAGCGTCGGCTACACGGGCGGCACCACCGACCAGCCCGTCTACGATCAGGTACACACCGGGCGAACGGGACACACCGAGGCCGTGGAGATCGTGTTCGACCCCAAGGTCGTCACCTACGAGAGCATCCTGCGCCACTTTTTCCGCCTGCACGATCCGACCACGCTCAATCGCCAAGGGAACGACGTGGGCACGCAGTACCGCTCCGCCATCTTCTTCCACGACGAGGAACAGCGGCGGGTCGCCGAACGGGTGAAGGCCGAGGTGGACAAGTCGGGCAAGTGGCCGGCCAAGGTGGTCACGCAGATCGTGCCCGCCGGGGCATTCTATCCCGCCGAGGGATACCACCAGGACTATCTGCAGAAGCACCCCGACGGCTACACCTGCCACTACCTGCGCGACTGATACTACAGGGCTAGCAGGTCCCGCCAGAAGCCGGCGAGACGCCACATCTCCCCCAGAGCGGCGCCCCGATTCGCCTCGGCGTGGGTGATGAGCTCACTGGCGAAGGCGCGGACTTTCGTCGTGGCCTGCAGCCGGCGCACCAGAAACAGCATCTCCGACGCCGGGACCACGGAATCGTCGGCGCCGTGCAGGAGAAAGACCGGTGCCGTCGGCGGCGGCGACGATTCCGGGGAAAGCGCCGGCG
This sequence comes from Myxococcales bacterium, assembly GCA_003136095.1. GTDB lineage: Bacteria > Myxococcota_A > Polyangia > Fen-1088 > Fen-1088 > Fen-1118. The sequence goes on along the minus strand of PNBO01000323.1, from coordinate 4,989 downwards.
GCAGGTCGAGATCCGCGAGCAGAGGCGCGAGGGACTTCCCGAGTCCCGCGACGTCGCGCTCGCTGACTTGCCTCATCAAGGTGCGCGCCGGCTCGGGCAGGGCTTCGCCAAGCTGCCGTGCCCGCGCGAAGTGCGCCACGGCCCGGGGCGGATCGAGGCGGTCGATGCTGGAGGCTTCCAGGAACACGGTGATCGCCGCCTCGAGCGGCGCTGCCTGCGGGGCCGGCACTGCGCGCGCCGCGAGGTTGAGCAACGTCACGACTCCGCCGTAGTCGTGCGGCCGGGGCACGCGGATGTGCTCGCCGCCGGTGGCCAGGGCAGAAGCCCGCGCATCGACTTGGCCGGCCTCGCCCAGACAGAGATAGCGCAGCACGCGCGCGAGATCGGCGTGGCCGCCGAAGGACAGCACGAAGGCCACCCGCTCGCGCACCGCGGGCCGGCCCGCGGCGACCAGCGCCAGACCACCGGCGAAGCTGATGCCCATCACGCCCACGCGTCCGTCGGGAGCCAGCTCCTGCCGCGCGGCAGCCCAGGCGATGGCGTCCTCCAGTTGATCCGCGCTGTCGGCCGTTACGTGATAGCGGGCCAGATCGGGCGGCGCGACGGTCAGCACCTGGAGGCCGGCGGCGGCCAGCTCCCGGGCCAACCCGACGAGCCGCTCCTCCCTGACGCCATCCATGTGCAGGCCGGGCACGAGGATCGCGGTTCGTCGCGCGGGCTTGGCCGGGCGATAGAGGCGGGTGTCCATGGGGGCGTGGCGCGTGGGCAGGGCGATGATCGGTCCCTCGTGGATCTCACCGGCGAAAAGCCGCGCGCCACGCGCCAGGATCCCTTCCTGCTTGGCCACGCGGACGATGAGCGCCATCGCCGACAACCTGGGCAACGAAAGCCACACCCCGAGCACGCTACCAGCAACGAGAGCCAGGGGAAGAGCGATGCGCGCGAAGGTACGCACAGACTGAGCTTCCCTCGTCCCGCTGCTGGCGGCCAGAGGCGGCCGCGCGATCGCCAGAAGCGACGCGGTAATTGAGCAGCCGACCCAGTCGCGTGGGAAGCCGGCCGGCTCTGCCGGTCGCGTATCATCGCGGGAAGGCTTGGAAACCCTCTCAGGGTTTACATTTCAGCCTCATCTCGCCGCGATGCTCCGCGGAAGCGAACTTGACTTGACGGTTCAAGCAACCGGGGCGCCCCTACCTTTCGAGGGGTGCACCATGAAGATCTGTCAATCGCTCGGTTCAGTCGCGGTTTTGTTGCTGTTCGCGGTTCCGATGGCATGCAGCAGCTCGAACGGCTCCGCCAAGGGCAGCGGCGGCACAACGAGCACTGGCGGTGCAAGCGGCGGTTCGCCCGGAACGGGCGGAGGCAGCGGCGGCGTGACGGCCAGCGGGGGTGCGACCGGCAGCGGCGGCGCGACGAGGAGCGGCGGCGCGACGGGCAGCGGGGGTGCAATCACGGACGCGGCTCCGCCGGCCAGCACCTCGGGGTGCGGCCAGGCCTTGCCGGCCGCATGCAACAACACCACGACCGGNNCGGTCGTGTTCGCCTTCCACGGCCTCGGCGGTACCGCGTCCTCGTTGCTGCCGACCGGATCCCAGTACGGCGGCGGCTATGCGCTCTATGGCGTCCAGCCCGGTCTGCCGAATGCGGTCTTCGTCGTCCCGCAGGGGCTCGACACGGGCTCCGATGCGGGCAATCAGTACGGCTGGCCCAACACCGGCGGGCAGGACATCAACTTCGTCAAGGCCATGCTCACCTGGTTGGAAACCAATCTCTGCGTCGACAAGGCCCGCTACTTCTCCAGCGGGATGAGCTACGGGGGCATGATGTCCGAGACCATCGCCTGCCAGATGCCCGACGTGTTCCGGGCCATCGGTTCGATGTCGGGCAGCATGTTCGGCGGCACGCGCAACTGCGTGGCCAAGCCCATCGCGGCCTGGATCACGCACGGAGATGCCGACACCACCGTAGCGATCTCCGGCGACATCACCGCGCGCGACATGATCGTCGCNNTGCACCGCGGGCAACTACCCGGTGATCTGGTGCCCGGTGACCGGCGAGGGGCACGCGATTCCCAGCTTCGCCGGCACCGAGATCGCCAAATTCTTCGCGCAGTTCTAGCCCACCGCGCGACTGCGAGGGTGTGAGGGCGGATTGTCGTGAATAAGCCGCAACGGCGAACGTCCAACTCGCATTGAAGCAGGAGGTTTGCCGTGCATGCTCGTACCATTTTGTTGTCTCTCGGCTTGGCGCTAGCCATTTTCGCGGGTTTTGCCAGCGTGGCGCTCGCTCATTCGAACGGACATGAATCGCGCACGCCCGCCCAGTGTGAGCGGTTGCCCGGCACGGAAAAGGAAGGCGAGCGGGCGCAATGCTTGCGCTGCGTGACCCGGCCCAGGCCCCACCACTACCATCCTGACTATCCCGCGGGCGAGCGCTGCCGGCCGGACAACGGAAAGCCCTAGAGCCCCGAACGGTTTGCGTGCGCAACGAATTCAGGGTTTTCACCACAGAGAGCGCAGAGGCACAGAGACGGAGGAAGACCGCGTGCGTGCCAGCGGGCTCTGCCTGATGGTACGCATCGCGGGGGACGGAAAGGACCCTCTCAGCGTCCTTTCTACGAATAATGGAGGTTCCAGATCCGGATCCGAACCCTTCCATTCTCGTTCACCTCTGCGCTCTCTGCGCTCTCTGTGGTGGAAGATCCGGAAATTGCCCGGCTTTCAAACCGTTCGGTGTCCTAGCTCCCCCGAGACCAGCCCCGTCCGGCGCGGGCTACGGGCCCTTGCCTGGCATGTACCAGGGGTCTCGCCCGTGCCATAGTCCATCTCGATGACGGGCCTGCTCCTGTGCAATCTCGGTACTCCGGACCAGCCCACGCCGGGCGCCGTGCGCCGCTATCTCCGGGAATTCCTCTCCGACCCGCGGGTGCTGGACATCAACCCCGTCGGGCGCTGGCTGCTGCTCAACCTCGTCNNGGGTCGCCCCTGCTCGGGCACGGCGAGGATCTCGCGGCGGCCGTGCGCGCGCGCCTGGGTTCCGGCTGGGCGGTCGAGCTCGGCATGCGCTACGGGCGGCCGTCGATCGCGGCCGCGCTCGAAAAGCTGCGCCAGGCCGGCGCGGGGCGCGTGGTCGTCTTTCCGCTCTATCCGCAGTACGCGTC
>PNBO01000323.1:0-1763 GCA_003136095.1 Myxococcales bacterium | reverse complement strand
ACGCCACCTGCGCAAGACCGACGAGACCGGCCGTTACTGTCTGGCGACGGCGGACTGCTGCGAGCGGATGGGCGAGGCCAACCGCAACTGCTACCGGGCACAGTGTTTCGCCACCGCGCGCGCCTTGGCGGCGCGGCTCGAGCTGGCCGACGGCGGATGGAGCGTCAGCTTCCAGTCCCGCCTCGGGCGCGACCCATGGATCCACCCCTACACCGACGCGGCCATCGCCCAGCTTGCAGCTCAGGGCAAGAAGCGCCTGGCGGTCTTCTGTCCTGCCTTCGTCGCCGATTGCCTGGAGACGCTCGAGGAGATCGGAATCCGCGGTAAGGAACAATTTCTCGCCGCGGGTGGCGAGCGGCTGACCCTGGTGCCGTCGCTCAACACCAGCTTCGCCTGGTGCGACGCCGTCGTCGGGATCGTACGCGATTCCGTCGGGAATTGGCACTGAATAGTTGCGCGCAGGAACTTGCGCGACGGGCGGGATGTCTTCATCATCGTAGGTGAACGCGAAAGGAGCTCCCACACGATGGCAGTTGCTCGGAAGCTGAAGATGTTCGTGCTCGACACCAACGTCATCCTTCACGACAGCAAGTGCATCTATCAGTTCGCGGAGCACGACATTGTCATTCCCATGACGGTGCTCGAGGAGCTGGATGGCTTCAAGAAGGGGAACGAGTCGACCAACTTTCACGCGCGCGAGTTCCTGCGCGCCGTCGACGCGCTGGCGCAGCAACCGCTCTTCGGCAAGGGCGTGCGGATCGGCAAGGACCTCGGCAACATCATCGTCAAGGTCGGCGGCGAGTACCACGACGATCTGCGCCTGGCCTTCGAGAAGCGCACGCCCGACCACGAGATCTTGAACGTCGCCTACCAGCTGTTGCGTGCATTCCCGCGACGGGAGGTCATCCTGGTCAGCAAGGACGTCAATCTGCGCCTGAAGGCCAAGGCCCTGGGCCTCATGGCGCAGGATTATCGCAACGACAACGTCAAGGACATCGCCTCGCTCTACACTGGGATCCGGCTTCGGGAACACGTCGACGAGCCGCTGGTCGACCGCATGTACACGCAGCCCTTCACCATCAGCCCCAGCGACCTCNNCGGTCGGTGCTCCGCCGCGTGGACAAGGTTTCCGCCTACGGCATCACCCCGCGCAACGCCGAACAGGCCTTCGCGCTCAACGCGCTCTCGAATCCCGAGGTCAAGCTGGTCAGCATCTCGGGCAAGGCGGGCACGGGCAAGACCTTGCTCGCCCTCGCCGCGGCGCTGGAGCACAAGAAGGAGTACCGCCAGATCTTCATGGCGCGGCCGGTGGTGCCGCTCTCGAACAAAGACATCGGCTTTCTGCCCGGCGACATCCAGTCCAAGCTCGACCCGTACATGCAGCCGCTCTACGACAATCTGGGCGTCATCCAGAACCAGTGGGGGGTGACCGACGCGCGCCACAAGCGTATCCGCGAGATGCGCGAGGAAGAGAAGCTGGTCATCGCGCCGCTCGCCTACATTCGTGGCCGCAGCCTGGTCAACATCTACTTCATCGTCGACGAGGCGCAGAACCTGACCCCGCACGAGGTGAAGACCATCATCACCCGCGCGGGCGACGGCACCAAGCTGGTCTTCACCGGCGACATTTTCCAGATCGACCATCCCTACTTGAACAGCCGCTCGAACGGTCTTTCCTACCTCATCGACAGGATGCAGGGACAGAGCATCTACGCCCACGTGAACCTGACCAAGGGCGAGCGTTCGCAGCTCGCGGAACTGGC
>PNBO01000009.1 GCA_003136095.1 Myxococcales bacterium | reverse complement strand
TCGACGGATTGTCGGCAATGACCCTGTGGATCGTACTCGGAGTTGGGACGGCCCTTGTAGGCACAAGGGTCATCTCAGGAATTGTGCTCCGCCAAAGTTGGCGGAAGATCGCTGGCGAGGCTGCTGGGGACAGCGCTCTTCCTTTCCTCGCATTGAGTGGCCTGCTGCCACCGCCGGGAATGCAGATGGCTCTCGGCGCCGGGTTGGCGGCCATCGGATGGTCCGTTTGGCGCATGATTCGGCCTCGATCACGTTGAACACCCATAAAGCCGTTGCAGCGGACGAAGCCGCGGAAATCGTGGTTGAACTTAGAGGCTCCCAGCGGCTCCGGGCTCCTGTATATTTTCCACCGCCGTTGCACGGCTTCGCCGCTGAACGGCAAGCCGTTCGACAGACATGCGTACATCAATCGCGCTCCTGATCTTTCTGTGTCTCGCAAGCAACGCGACGGCGGTTTCGGACGGATCTTGGTCCGGTACGTGGCGAGATCCGGGCGGCAAGAAGTCGTCCAGAGAACTGCGCACGATCGACCACGGCAACGGCGACGTCGAGTTTCAGTTCGACCTCTGGGATGGTCCGCCGGCCCACGCGTCGGGCGGCATGGAAGGTCACCTCTCCGTGAAGGATGGAAAGGCGACATTTGAGACCAAGGAATTCGATGGGCTCTGCCGAATAGAGTTCTCGTTCGATGCGAGACGGGTGGTTGTTCGGCAAAGCGCGGGCTCGTGGCAGGAATGCGGATTCGGGCACGGCGTCTACGCGACAGGAACATTTGCGCGAACCAGCCGCAAGGTGCCCAAGTTCATCCGACGTTGATGCTGTCGAACAAGCCGTTGCAGCGGATCTGGTCGCCGCAGCGGCATCGGCGTAGAATCGTGGCGCCGGCTTGGCGGCGCCCAGACCNNCAGACCGCTGAACGGCAAAGCGTTAGCCCGACCGCGGGAAATCGTCGCAAATAGTATCTCCTGTGATACCATCACGTGGTGCGTGTGGTTCTTGATACTTGCGTGCTTGTCGCGGCCTGGCGGTCCAGCCTAGGCGCATCATTTGAGATCATCCGCCTTCTCCGACGGAGAAGGTTCGAGATCGCCGTGTCTGTTCCCCTGGTCGTCGAGTATGAGTCCGCATTGCTGCGCCACCTTTCCTCGGCCCGCCGGGCGGCCGACGCCACCGCCTTCGTTGACTACCTGTGTCTCGTTGCGCACAAACAGGACATCTTCTTCCTGTGGCGTCCGCTGCTTCGAGATCCGAACGACGATATGGTGGCGGAGCTTGCGGTAGCGAGTCGCGCCGACGCGATCATCACGCACAACCTGAGGGATTTCTCTGCCACCGCCAACCTTGGTATTCAAGTCCTTACGCCAGGTTCCTTCCTGCTTCAACTTTCACGGAGATAGGCCATGTCCACGCTCAGTCTCAGACTTCCCGTATCGCTTCATCGCAAACTGTCCGATCTTGCAGAGAACGAGGGCGTTTCGTTGAACCAATTGATCAGCTCGGCTGCTGCAGAGAAGGTAGCCGCGTTGATGACCCAAGAGTACTTGTTGAATCGAGCCAGCCGCGCATCGCGGGACAAGTTCGACGCCGTGCTAGCGCGGCTTCCGAAGGTGGCGCCCGTTGCAGGTGACGAGATTCCCGCCGCGTACTTGAAGCGCCCACGCAGGAAGGGCGGGCTAACCTGCCGATGAAGCTCGATCGGCCGCAGACGGCCGCTCGCAGCTTAACGGCAAGGCGTTGACAGGCATGTTGGCCAAGCGTGTGAGCGCCATAACACGGGCACCCGAAGCCGGCTTGGTCTGAGCGGCAAACAGTTGTACGCTGGGAAAAGTGCAAATGACCTTGCCTTCGCGCCAATGTTTCCACTGGATCGTCGCTTCCGTGGCAGCCCTTTGGGCCTGTGGTTCTGAACCACTTTCTAAGAAGGCACCAGATGCGCAGGTCGGGGGTGGCACTGTCGACCGAGACGCCGGAGATGCGCCCACCGTTGACTTGGCCGGACCCGCGGAAGATGCGCCCGCGCCAGACACCGACGATGGTGGCTCTGCCGTTGTCGGGACACTCGACGTCGCTTCGGCTCTCGAAACCGCGGTCGGAGCCCAAGATGGTGCGACCCTCGACGGCTCCGAGGCAATCGGTCCTGGGGGCGATTCAAGCAATGCGTGCAGCACGACCCTCTTCTTGCCCCCCGACTCCCAGGTGCCCAGCATGTGCCCTGGGGTTGAGATCAAGAGCTTGACTATCACTTTCGCACCCAACGACTCTCGCTGGTCGAGCCTGTATGATGAATGTCTCGACCAGTACCCGCTCTACTCTCCCCGGAGTTTTCCGGACGCGTGTCGTAGCCTGTGCGGGGCCCTGTCCGACACCAACTCTACCCTGAAATACTCCCAGGGAATCGCGTACTGCTCGCTGGACTGCTCCTCGCCTGGAAACCCGACGATCACCGTCTACTACTCGGACACCATTTGCGAAATCCCGCCGCTCGATAGTGGAACGGCGCCCTACGGCCGCGGATGACCAAGTCGTTCGAAGCACAATTGCCAGCGCTCGTTATGGAAAAGATGATTCCCGAGGCGAAAGCTGTCGAACAAGCCGTTGCAGCGGATGTGGTCGCCGCAGAGGCATCGGCGTAGAATCGGAGCGCCTGCGTGGCGGCGCCCACACCGCTGAACGGCAAGGCGTT
>PNBO01000123.1 GCA_003136095.1 Myxococcales bacterium | reverse complement strand
CGGCCGTTCGCGCGAGCGACCAGCCGCCCTCGTGGATCAGATGGTGGTGGAACGTGCAGAGCAGGCACAGGTTGTCGACGCTAGTAACGCCCCCGTGCAGCCAGTGCCGGATGTGGTGGCCGTGCAGGAATCGGTCGTGGGTGCAGCCGGGGAAGGCGCAACCGTGGTCGATTGTGATGGGAACCCTGTAAGGGTTCCCAAACCCTCCCGCGACGTTGCGCTGCCGGCAAAGCCGGCAGGCTCCACACGCGGTCGCTGCAGTGCCCGGCGAATCGCCGGAGGAATCGAGCGGGAACGATGCCCGATGTTGAGCTTCTCGCCATCGCCGCTGACCGCAATCAGCCCGCAGTCGCACGCAACCCGCCGAAGCGTTTCCGCGGAAACGCGGGTGCCGTCATCCAGGCTTCCCGCCAGCACGCCATCCGGCGCCAGGGGATCCTGGTCGACGTGAACCATGACCGCAAAGCGCTCACCGCCGTTGCCGCTGCCCACATTGCCCGCCAGATAGCTTTCCGCCAGCGCGACCACCGCGTCCGCGCGCGAGGGCCGCTCCGCGCCGTCCGAACGGCCGCGGAGATCGCTGACGGACCGCTCTTCCTGGCGCCGCTACGCTTCCCACAACCAGCGATGGTCGCAGCGGTCAACGCTGACTGAATTGACCGGGCCAAGGCCCGCGGCTTCCGGCAATCGCCGACGAGCCGGTTGGGGTGAAGCAGCCTCGGCCAAGTAACAGGCGTCCGGGACGAGCGCGGGATCACAGCCGNNCATGCGGTTGGCGCTCTTGCCGTGGTCTTGGCGATCGCTGGGTGCAGCGGGAGCGGGCTACACGTGCGCGCTGTCGATGGTGGGTCGTCGTCCGCGGGGCCGGAGGCGAGCCCCGATCGGGCCATCGCGGTCGTCCCCGAAGCGGGCCCGGAGAGTGGACCGGAAAGCGGGCCGGAGCCGGCGCGCGAGGTCGGGCTCGAGCCAGCGCGCGAAGTCGGGCTCGAGCCGGCGCGCGAGGTCGGGCTCGAGCCCGGGCCAGAAAGCGGCCCCGAGGTCGCGCGGGAAACGGCCGTCGAGGGACCCGACGTGCCGGTGTTCGTGCTCGAAGGCGGCTCCGAGGCGGCTCGAGAAGCACCGTTGGAGGGGCCCGGTGACCGGCCGGTCATACCGGAGATCGGCTGGGAAGGCGGGCTCGAGACCCCGTCCGAGGCCGGCTCCGCCTGTCCGGGAGCGGTGACGGTGGCCAAGACCCTCGCCGAGATCGACGGCCAGGCCCTGCCGTCCGCGCTCGTGGTGCAGGGCGACCGTATTTTCGCGGGCATGACCAACGGTGGCACCGGCACGGTAGCCCCCACCGGCGCCATCGTCGCCGTGTCGCTGACCACGGGCGAGAAGACCACCTTTCCGCTCGGCGGCTACCTGCCCAATCAGATCGTCGCCGCTCCCGGCGCGCTCTTCTACATCCAAGGCAAGGTGGAGCCGACCACGGACGGGTGGAGCTTCGACTACACCGACGTGGCTCGCCTGGATCTGGCGACCGGGCAGGTCTCCATCGTCGACAGCGAGGTCGTCGAGGCGGCCGTCTCGATCGAGTCGGTGGTCGCCAATCCGAGTGGCGAGGTCTACTGGTCCATGCTGACGGACATCAGCGGGGCATCGATCATCAAGCGATGGGATCCCGTCGCCCTTACCACGCAGACCACTCTGAGCTGGGGCAGGGTTCTGTCTCTGTTGATCGATGCGGACCACTTCTACTGGTCCGAGGTCGGCACCGACCTGCACGCGTCGTTCATTTCGATGGCCAGCCCGAGCGGGCCGATTTACCAAATCTACGAATCGGTCGACGCCTTCCCGGACGCGCCCAGCCTGGCCGCCGTCGACGACCAGAGTCTTTACGCCGTCGCCACCGGGAGCACCTCCCCGGGGATCCTGGCCCTGCCCAAGACCGGCGGCGACAGTCGAATGGTCGTCGCCGACGCCAATCCTATCCTGTTCGACAGCCATTCCATCGACGACAAGCACGTCTACTGGGTCGACCAATCCGACCAAACCAGCATCCGCCGCGCCCCCAAGACCGGCGCTGGCCCCACCGAGACGGTGTGGTCCGGCGCGTCCGGAATCTCGGGCCTCGCCGTCGACGCCTGCAACGTCTACTGGACCGTCAGCGGCCCGACGCGGCTGATGGTGAAGGGGAAGTAGGGCCGGGAACCCGAGCGGAAACTTGGTTGTCCGATCGCGACTTCTCGGCGCCCCGCTGAGCCATCATGTTACTCCCCACTCCCAAACCCAATCCTCCGCCTCGTCTTCTCCGGCGGCTTCATCAGCGCGCGGATGGCGTCGAAGACGGCGCGGAATTGGGCGTCGTACTTCTTTTCTAGCAGGGCGAGCTTGCGGGCCAGGTCGGCGTTTTGCTGTAGCATCTGACGGAGACGCACGAAGGCGCGCATGATCTCGATGTTCACCTGCACGGCGCGCGGGCTGTGCAGCACGCTCGACAGCATGGCCACGCCCTGCTCGGTGAAGACGTAGGGGAGGTAGCGGCGTCCTCCCCACGAACTTGAGGTCACAAATTGTGACCTCAAACGGTCGACCTCCTCCGCGGTAAGCTGAAACATGAAGTCCGCTGGGAAACGCTCGACATTGCGCTTCACGGCCTGGTTCAGCACCTTGGCCTCTACGCCGTACAGACTGGCGAGATCCGCGTCGAGCATGACCTTGTGGCCGCGAATCATCAGGATCGCACGATCGATGCGTTCGATGGGCATGAGGCTATCGTCAGGCATGCTCGCCACCTTTCCTGTTTAAGGTCACAAATTGTGACCTCAAGTCCACGCTCACCCCCGTCCACTAGATTCCGGATCCCTGGGCCATCAGCGCACGTCCTTCGGCACCCGTCCGTTACTCTCCCGCACCCGCCAGCGCCGCCACCGCCCAGTCGTAATCCGGCCGCGTCCCGTCCCACAGTGGCGTGTTCGTGTCCGCCCCGAGATGGAGTTCGCGCTCGTCCGCCCACTCATGCAGGAAGGTGAGCGCGTCCTCGGTCGCCTCGCGGGCGGGGACCGCGGACAGTTGCTTTCCGTCCGGCGCGCGGAAGCACAATTCGCCCTCGGCCGTCCGCGCGAGCGACCAGCCGCCCTCGTGGACCAGGCGGTGGTGGTGTGTGCAGAGGAGGGAAAGGTTCTCGACGCTGGTTTCACCGCCGTGCAGCCAGTGCCGGATGTGGTGGCCGTGCAAGAATCGGTCGTGGGTGCAGCCGGGAAAGGCGCAACCGCGGTCGCGCAGCATGAGGGCGCGGCGTATTGCCGGGGGAATGGACCGTGAACGACGCCCGATGTTGAGCTTGTCGCCGTCGCCGCTGACCGCAACCAGCCCGCAGTCGCACGCAACTCGCCGAAGCGCTTCCGCGGAAACGCGGGTGCCGTCGTCCAGGGTTCCCGCCAGCACGCCATCCGGCGCCAGGGGATCCTGGTCGACGTGAACCATGACCGTAAAGCGCTCGCCGCCGTTGCCGCTGCCCACGTTGCTCGCCAGATAGCTTTCCGCCAGCGCGACCACCGCGTCCGCGCGCGAGGGCCGCGGGAGATCTGGCGCGGGCGTCGCGGCGGGGGAGGGCGTTTCCGCGGAAACGTCCACCTTCGCCCCTGCCTGCGCCACCTCGCGAGCCCGCTCAATCGCCCCTTCGACCAGATCCGCCTCGTCGGCCGAAAGCACGATCTCGAGCTTGACCATGCCGCCCGGCAACTCCCGGCGGCGCACCGAGCGCTCGGGCGGCGGCAGGACATTCTCCGCGGTCAGCGCGGTCCGGTAGCCGCGGCACAGTCGCTCGAGCTGCGCGCCCGTGGCGTAAAGCGCGACCTCGAGCAACTTCGCCTCGGTCTCCGGGGTCGCCACCCGGCTCAGGGCGCGCACCTTCGCGTACGACAGCTTGCCCGCCTTCAAGGCGGCGTCGATGGCCGGCAACGTGCCGAGCGCGCGCGCCACCCGCACCTTCTCGCGCGCCGTTGCCGGGTCGAGCCCAATTCGCCAAGCCAACCAATGCGCGCACGACACGGCCCCTTGCGCGGCCCAACCACATTCCGCATTGAATTGGCGAACGCATTCGAGCAACCGGTGCGTGGCCGCATCCAGATGCACCGCCAACTCCGCAATCTCCTGCCCTAATTCCTCGACGGTGAGCATGGGCGAGACTATACACGTGTTCAGTGGTGGATGCAATGGGAATTGCTGCTTCGCAGTGATGTTCGAATTCGCAGGCGCCGGGTTGCCTCGTCGGCCTGCCCGGGTTTTGGTCGAAGGGGCCCGTGCGCTAAAGTTCCTCGTTGCCCCTAGAGCCGGTCAGGCACTCGCAAACGCGGCGCTGCCGCCCCGGACGTCGCCGCGTGCCTTTCGGCATGACCCCAACTTCCGGCATCGGTCTGTAGTCGCGCTGTGAAACACGGTCAAGCACCCGATGTGGTGGACTTCTCATCTGCATCAAGAACGCTGTCGTCGAACGGTTCCTGCGCAACCTCAACACGCGCGATGGGCTGGTTGAGGCTGAACGTGAGCCGGAGAAAATCTCCGACGTCACCGCCACGACGGCGAAAGAACGGAATAAAGCCCCACATGCTGTTACCGCCAATCCGGACTCGACCGATACTCGCATCATCCGCCCCATGGAGTTCGTAGCTCTGACGATGAAGGTACTTGGCGATTCCAGCAGGGATGCCGAGGACACCGCTCCGGAGCATGCCTTGGGAGATCCTGTAGGTTGCCCACACTCCACTGCCGTCTGGACGCCAGCCGTGGTCCTGCAGGACTTGCCTCTTGCGACCTCGGCTAACCGTTTTCGCCACACTCTCGATCTCGCCTGGCGTCACTGCGGCACCGACGAGGGTGTACACGCCCGTAGTGACCCGTCGAAGGACTGGGTTATTCGCGAGATAGATGCTCGTGGTGCTCTCATTCAGCCCCGCGTCGCTGCAGAGGCGGATTGCATCAGCGTAGGACAATGCTGGACCGTGCCTTTGGAAGACCTCGATCATCATGCGCTCCTGGTCCGACAGTTCAGTCGTTGGATCCCGTGGCCGCGTGTCGACAACGGTTCGGCCGTTCACGACGTCACAATCCCCGATCTGTTCGCACAGTGCTCGAAGTACTCGACTAGGTGGCGCGAAGCCTTCCATCCGATAGTGCCGGGCGATGCCGGCTCGAAGGTCAATCAAATCCACGTTGGGCGCTACCGCCAGAATCTTGTCAATCTTGTTCAGCACGCGATTCCGCGGCACATCGTCGAGCCAGAACCATTGAGACTCTTCGTCGAGCCAACGAAACCCCGGCTGGGTTTCGATAGCGTGTCTTGCTGCCTCTGGCGTGACCGTCTCGTCGGTCGCGTTGCTCACCTGGGCGCAGACGTCGTCGATCGTCGAACACCCCCAATGTTCCACCGCATGGCGTCCTGCACGGATGGCTGATCTGACGGCGTTCAGAGCCGCGGCTGTCCCGACGAATTCGCCTCCGCCAATCTTCGCGTGTTGCAGATGGGACGGAATGCCAAAGAATTCCGCCGCGCGCAACACACCGCGCATGGAGACCTTGCGCTCCGTGACTCCCTCGGAAATCAACAGGTGTTGAGCCTGGGGTTCGGTCAGCGCGAGTGTGCCTCCGAGGAGTCGGAAAGCAGCGCCAAGGCGGGGCATAGGCAGCCGTGCCAGCTCGATTCTTGCTCTTGCCTTCTCGATGATCTGCCGGATTCGCTCTCTCGATACATCAGCTACGTCTCCTATATCTTGCAGGGTAGGAAGCGTGCTGAGGTCCAAACCGATCCAGAGCTCTGCCTTGGGAAGATCCCGCGGCTTGAGCACAGCACGCAGAGCGGAGCTGATCTCAGTCTCGAGCCCGCGACTCGAGTCTATGTTGTAGAGATTCTTGAACTGTCTCTCTCGAATCCGTGCCAGGGCCAGTGAATGTCTCCGAGCAAGGAGAGCCACGTCGGCCGTCTTCCAGACCGGCACCTTCATCCCCAACGATAGACTAAGACCCTTGAGCAGCGCCTTGATCTCCTTGACCGTCCTGCGACCGCAGTTCTTCAGAGCCAGCAGTTCCTGCTCGGTCAGGCCAACGAGATCTCCGATACGGACGACGCCCCTCTTCTCCAAACATCGTGCGGCACGCACAGAGAGACCTAGGTCCGAGACCGTGAGCAGCATCTGGATGGGCATCGCCTCGATCGAGTCAATAGAACTGAGCATAGCGACGGGCCCATCATGGGCCTGATCTTCACCGTTGAGTGCGACGCGGTGGCGATTCGCCCATGACACGATTTCATGCACCGTCTTCCGGCCGCAGTTTTGCACCTGTTCCAAGTCCTGCTGCGACACATGGGCGAGCCCCTCGACCGTGACTATCCCGAGACGGTCCAGCACATGTTGGGCGCGACAAGAAAGCTGGAGAACAGAGCAGGGTGTCGACTCCTGTGGCCGCTGAATGGCCAACCTATCCGGGCTCCACCCTCGAGTCACCAGCTGTGTTCGCCATCCGGCCAAGCAGGCCGCGCGTCTGCGGGCCGTACTGCCTGACAGCCCGGTGCTCGCCTTGAGGCGCTCCGTTAAGGCCTCGTGATCGAGATCCTTCTCGAGAAACCCGGCAACTACCGCCTGCAAGACGGTGCTTTCAACTATTGCCGTGGCGATCTCGTCGCACTCCTCGAGGCTACCTCTTCTGGCCATCAACAGGCGCTGACCTTTGTCCGTCACGCTGGGTAGCGGGCCGTCGAACTTGAGCCATCCTAGCGTTCGAGCTGCGAGAAGATAGTAGCGAGCATGCCGTGGACTTAGCTTCGCGTGGCGTCCGATCTGCTTTGTCGTGCCTGACCCTGCCGCCACCGCGGCGACGACCGAGCGAAGCGACGAGAGCGCGTTCGCTTGTGGGACCGCCGACGTCGGCACTCGATGTGTCTCCAAATGCATTCGTAACCACTGGTGGAATCAGCGCGATGCTTCGTAGAGTGTGGCCGCCCGGCGCGCAACGCGGTTGAGCGTCGTGCGAACCTCATAGAGTGCGTCATTGATTTCAGCGAAGTGGCCACGGCTGTCGAGTTCGAAAGCCAAGGCGAGCGCGTACTCAGAGAACGCCACCTCATACGCGAGCCGGAGAAAGACAGGGTCATGGACGTCACCGGAGCCCAAAGCCGCCTTGAATTGTGGGTGATCGAGATTGATGAGGATTTGGCGCCCGTCTGCTTGGTATTCGGCGCGGTCCCGTTCCGCACCCACCGGGCGGAAATGGATGCTAAACCCGCCCTGGGGTTTGCGTCGACCGCCTTCCTTCCCCCCCACCGTCTTGCCCTTCTTGGGGTCGTTCTGTCCCCCGGGCGCGACCTCCGGATTCAAGTTCCTCGGTTGGTCTCCGTTCGCGCCGCCGTCGCCAGTTGCCCCGGGCTCGCCAGTAGGTCGGATGGTCTCTGCGGGCTCCTGATTTCCGAAGATGAAGTCATCGTCGGCTGTAGTCCCTGTCGGTTCACTCTCTCCTAGGTCAACGGCGCCCCGAGCCTTGGCACGAACTTTCGTGACAAGCGTGCGAAACTCTGAGAAGTCATCGTTGATGAGCTTGGCAATCTCATCGGCCTGCCTGGCAAGTTGTTTTGCCTCCTCCGAGGCCCGGCGAGTCTTCTCCTCGGCGGCCAATTCCTTCCGCAGCTTTTCGAAGTGGATGTTGATGAAAGCGAATGCGGCCTGGACAACTTCGTTGGCCGGATTCAGCTGCATGGACCGACTCATATCGAAAGGCGCTACGGGTGACTTGTCCTTGTCGAGTTTGGGAATGTCGATCTCTCCGAAAATGTAGTTGGACATCTCTTTCTCCGCAGCGCCGGCGAGCGTGGTTTCGTGCCACACACCGTTGGAGAAGATGGAAACGCCTCGCTCGTTGTCGGACAGAGGCCTCGCGGCCACACTCAGGGTAAGGGTGCACGGTCCGAGCTTGGTGGCGAACTCACCCTCTGGAACGGAACTCACGGTGCGAATCGCGGTCGGGGGGACGTACTGGCATTGGTGATTGTTCACCCAGACGGTCACGTGGTGTGGCCAGTGCGCGAGGTGCTTCTCGATCCAGACAATAACGGGTCTCTGATCCAGCTTGGGCAGCGCTATCTGTTCTATCTCCACCAACGTCCCGTTTTGTTCGGCAACTGGGACCTCCCTCTCGATAGTCTTGACCGGTATCTCGGAACCGTCTGACATGGCCTCGATATCTGCGCGGCAAAGGGAGACCTTTGTCCGCTTTCCATCCTTTGTCGTGCTCAACACAAGTCTGTCAGCGATGCCAAATGCCGCCGACTTGCCTGTACCGAACATTCCACGACCGATTCGGCCGGCCTTGCGTTCGAGGTTCTCACCGTGCATTACGAAGAAGTTTTCCAGGTCGGCCGCGTCCATCCCTCGGCCGTTGTCCTTGATGGATATCTTCTTCCTGTTTTCTTCCAACCGCACACGCACGACCGGCGGCGTACGACCGTCGACATATTGAAGCCCATTCGACACATATTCCCAGACGACCAAGTGTGCGTTCCTGAAGAGCGCAGCACTCTGCAGGAAATCGCGCGACACGTGGGTTCTAAGGCGAAATTGCCTAGCATCTCTCGTCATCGAAGGCCCTCCTCGAGAACAATTCTGGCAAGGAATCGAACAGCCTCGCCGACCTCAGCGTCATCTCCCAGGACATTGACGATCCGCTGCACCTTCCTCTGGCGAGCATCACCGACGACGTAGGCGTTCAGTCGAAAGGCCGACTCCGCCGCATGCCTGCTGACCTGCGCCCTCGCTCCAGCAAGGTACTGCTGACATGCATCGGATGCGGCGAACCTCGCCTGTTCCACCCTTCGCCGGCGCCTCTCGTCGTTGTTGAGCCTCCGGGCGGGAACCGCCCCGATGACCGCGCTATCGGCGTTCTTTCGCGCGAATGTGAGGCCCGCTTCCGTCAGTAGCCAGCCCGATGACCCGGTGCCACTCAGGTAGCATCCGTTCTTCTTCTTCTTTGCATCTGAGAGGTACACGCGGATGATCTCGAGGTCGATCTGGCCCGGATATTTTCTCCAGGTGAACCGAGCGGGCGAAAGTTCGTTTGCCTTCATCGCAACGTCCTCGGTGTCAACTTCCTTCGCGTCGCCGCCGAGGAGGTAAACAGCGAGAGTCACGATCTCGTGATTCGATAAGGAAGCCGCCTTCGGAGCCATTGCGTGAGCCTCATCCGTCGAGCTTGAAGTCCGGGCCCTTCGTGGGCCCAGCAGAATCGAAGCGCCATTTGCAGTTGCGCACAGCTCCCTCGACGGCCGAGAGAATCCGCGCGACGTCCCTGTCGGAATAGGAGTAGTTGGAGCGGTTTGAGAGATTTCCCACAAGCGCGATAGCCTTCAACGCCTTGTTCACGCGGGCGTTCGCCAACCGAAGAAACCGCTGCCTGGCATCTTCCCTGCGACCCATCTCGTAAGAGCATCAACCCAGCACGTACAAATAGCAAGGGTAATCGTACATTTGGAAAATATAGGCGGTGGTTCTACGTAAATCCCTCGACCGGGCCGAGAACCCATCCTCTTCTATTAGGTCCCGTTCAACCCTTCTCCGGCCGCCCACGCCGCCAGCAGTAGATGCACCCCCGCCACTTTCCAGCTAAACCGAGCCCACGATGGAATCTCGACAACTCGCCCGGTCCGGTTTCAAGATCCCGCTGCTTTGCTTGGGGACGGGGACGTTTGGCGGCGGGACGGAGTTCTTCAAGGCTTGGGGGGCGAGCGACGTGGCGGGGGCCACGCGGCTGGTCGATGTGTGCCTCGAGGCGGGGCTCACCATGTTCGAGTTGGGGGCGACGTCTACCAGATCCATGCCTTCGACGTGCTGACGCCGGTGGAGGAGACGCTGCACGCGCTCGATCACCTGGTCCAGGCGGGCAAGGTTCGCCAAGGGCGACCCTTTGCTACCTACCGTCCCTCACGCCCCTCCCCTCCCAAATCCAATCCTCCGCCTCGGCTTCTCCGGTGGCTTCATCAGCTCGCGGATGGCGTCGAAGACGGCGCGGAATTGGGCGTCGTACTTCTTTTCCAAAAGCGCGAGCTTGCGGGCCAGGTCGGCGTTTTGCTGGAGCATCTGGCGGAGGCGCACGAAGGCGCGCATGATCTCGATGTTCACCTGCACGGCGCGCTGGCTGCGCAGCACGCTCGACAGCATGGCCACGCCCTGCTCGGTGAAGGCGTAGGGCAGGTACTTGATGTTCTTGCCTCGCTTTAAGGTGCCAATCTGTGATCTTGAAGCACCGGCTGTTCCGAGAGCCTGCCCGTTCAAGATCACAGATTGTGATCTTGAACCTGCCTCCTCGATGGTGAGCTGGAACATGAAGTCCGCAGGGAAGCGGTCGATGTTGCGCTTGACGGCTTGAATGAGCGCCCGCGTTTCAACGCCATAAAGCTGCGCGAGATCTGCGTCCATCATGACCCGATGTCCACGTAGGACAAGGATCACCTGCTCGATGCGCCCGACTGGCACGAGGCTGCTCTCAGGCATTCGCGCACCCTTTCCCGTTTAATGTCACAAATTGTGACCTCAAGTCCGCGACGAATCGCCAAGCCCGAGGCCTTGATGTTCCAAATTGGAACCTCAAGATGTTTCTGGTCATGAGACGGCCGCATTAGACCACGGATGGGGCGAGGCGGGGAGGGCCGGTCGGGTGG
>PNBO01000422.1 GCA_003136095.1 Myxococcales bacterium | reverse complement strand
GATCTTGTACTTGCCCTCCAGGATCTGTCCCGGCGCGAGCGACGGCAGCGGCTGTCCCACGGCCCAAGGGCCCAGGGCCGGACAGCCACCGTTTTCCAAGGAGTGAGATCCGCCGCAGTACTGGCACGCCACCCAGCCAGGATATCAGGACAGCGCCAGACTGTCAGGCTCCTGCTGGCCATCCTGGCCGCGCTGACGTCAGGCCAAGCGCGTGCTCCAACTTCAAGGAAGAGCACGCGCGGTAACTGATAAATCTCTAGGACGCTGCTTGGGCTGCACTGTTCGCCAATAGTTCGAGCCGTCTTTCTCCGCGTGCGGAACTGTCAGCACGTGACAGCAATCAGCATGATCGTGTTCGCCGCCGTCGCCAGCCCCGAGAGCGCGCCGTTCGCGATCGTGGCACGAACGACCGTCGCCAGCTCTCCAGACCCACTTTGCCAAGAAAAGGTACGTCACGGCCAGCGGGGCCGATCCGATCCGGTAACCGACGCTTCCACGGGTACTCGGGCGTTTCCGCGCTAGGATCGGCTCGTCATGGACATCGAAGGACAAAGGCGCTCGGACAATTTCGAAGACCGCGGACAGGGCAGCGGCTCCAGCCGAGCCGGAGCGGCACTGCCCATCCAGCTATTATTCGGGCTGATCCGGCTCCTCGGTTGGAAGGGAACGCTGGTGGTTGCGGCCGTGGTGGGCGCGGTCTACTACCTGCTGCCCGGGTCGGTGAAACAACAGCTATTCGGCGGCGGTGGTCCCGAGAATGATGGCCGCGCCGGCGGCAGCGTCTGCCAGATGAGCCCCGGCAACGGCAAGGCCTGCGACTTCTCCCGGGTCGTGCTCGCATCGACCGAGGACGTGTGGTCGGCCAAGTTCCGCGCGGGCGAGCTGCCCCGCTATGGACGCGCCCCGACCGCCTACGCAAACCCGACCTTGGCGGTCTTCGCGACCGCGGTGAGCACCGGCTGCGGCGAGGCGACGTCGGCGGTGGGGCCGTTCTACTGCTCGGCCGACCGCACGCTGTACATCGATCCCGGCTTCTACCAGGTGATGGAGCGGCGCTTGCGTGCGCCAGGCGATTTCGCGCAGGCGTACGTCATCGCGCACGAAGTGGGGCATCACGTCCAGCACNNCCGCGCCTGGCGAGACGAAGAATCAGCTCTCGGTGCGGGTCGAGCTCCAGGCCGACTGCTTCGCGGGCGTGTGGGGACATACCGCGCGCGCGTCGTTGGCGATCAACGACGAGGATCTGAAAGAGGCGGTGAACGCCGCGCACGCCATCGGTGACGATGCCCTGGGCAGCCAGGACGCCACCCGATACACCCACGGCACGAGCGAGCAACGCATGCGCTGGTTCCGCCGCGGCTTCGANNGCCGAGCCGTAGCCCCGCGTTTCCTCGGAAACGCTCCGCTCAAGCGCCTTGCCCTGGGCCACACCCAGCTTCTCCGGGATATCGAAGAGATAAATGTCGCCAAAATGATCGCTTGCCTGCTCTCGCTCGGCTCCCGGCGCTAGGGCTTCATCGACCTGGACCCCACCAACAACTTGTCGTCGGCAACCAGCACATCACGCTGGCCATCGGCCGTGATTTCGGCGATGTGACTCCACTGCGCGGCGTGGTCTTCGGTGGCGGCCGCCATGACCTCAAGGTCGAGGTCGACGTNNACGATCACGAAGAAAACCACGCCCCCGCGGCACGAGCTTTATCACGAGATCTTTGGCTCGATCCTCGATCGGGAGGAGATGACGCCCTACCTGCTCCTGCGCTCCGATGGCTACCGGGTCGCGCTGGGGCAGGCCACGCGCATGCTGGGAAACCGGGGCTTCGACACGCTCGACGTGGACCACCTGCGGCCGAGCGAAAAGGCGCGGGCGCAGGCCTATGGCCGCGAGGTGCGCCAGTTTTTTCTCGACTGGCTCTTGCCCTTCGTCGAACACGCGCTGGCCAACCTGGCCGCGTTACGATCCACGAACCAAGCTCACTACCGGAGTGCCATGCGCACGATTCGAACCCTGCGAGCCACGCTCGCGGACCGCGGCTTCCGCCGCTTGGTCGACGCTGATCCGCGCCATCTGTTTCTCCTGGCCTCGTCGCGCAAGTACCCGGGCCTCTTTCGCGGCTACCGCGGGCGCGACCTCGTCATACCGAGCGCGTGGCAGCGCATGGCGTGCGCCATGCTCAAGATGGGCCACGTCATCAAGTCGATCGAGGAAGACAGTCAAGACATCCACGACTACGCCCGGCTCGGCCAGTTCCTGGAGTCGCAAGGCGAAAGCCTCGACAATCTCTTCAACTTCAACTGGGATTCGCCGAGGAAGTTGCCGATGGACGAGCCGACTCGGCGCGCCTTCGTGAAAGTCTCGGTCTTCTTCCACAAGCTGCGCGAATCGATGACCTTCGATCCGGCTCGTGCTTGCCTGGTCTTCAACAGCGGCGACGGCGTCGAGGTCGACATCGTCGAAGTCAAGGCGCGACTCAAGAGTCCAGAAAGCATGTTCACCAAGCTCGGCAAGAGCGTCGAGGGCGAAGCGCACGACATCCGCGACATTCTCGCCATCACTTTCTTGCTGAAGAGCCGCGAAGACACCTTGACGCTCTTTCATGCTTTGCAGAAGCGCGGCGTGATCCTGCAGGAGAACACCGTCTCGCACTCCATCACGCAGACGCTCTTCACGAGCCCCACCGACATGCTCGAATCCGTGCGCCGGCTGGCCATCAGCCTGGCCCGCAGCAAAGGCAGCAGCAAGCGGATGCCGCTTGCGCGGCTGCGCGCCGAGAGCCGCCAGTTCTTCGACGCACTCAACGTGAACAAGCACATGAATGCGGATTCCGCGCAAGGTCATCGCAAGTTCCAGTGCAAGCTCAACTTTTCGCTACCCGTACACCGTCACACCGAATCGAACGAGATCCTCGTTCCCGGCACGCCGGCTTACCGGGCCCGAGACGCGATGCCCACCCAGACCGAGCAGCACACGCTCCCCGTCGAAATGCGTATTTCCGACGAGCGAAGCTGGCACACATCCGAGCTCAAGGGCGAGTCCCATCACGACGCCTACCGGTGCCGCCAACTCCTGGCGCTCATGAATCGGCTCTTCCGACCCATCTTCGCCTTTCCCCAAGACGCGTTTGCGCAACTTCGCAAGGACCAAAACCTGATTTTCGCATGAGTCGGATGACCTCAAGGATAGGATGGGCACGCTCGCCACTAGTGAATACCGCCCCCGCTTACGCCGCCCGTGCCGCCACCGGGGACGCCGGCCATTCCGCCACCGGGCGCTCCGCCTGGTGCGTTTCCGGTCCCGCCAGCGGCATTGCCGCTGCCTCCGGGGCCTGGAAAAATCGGCGCCGGTTTCGGTGGCACAGGGGCGGGAAAGCCGGGATTTCCGGGCGCGGGAAACGGCGCAGGTTCAAGCCCTAGTGCCGGCATGTCTACCGCACCCACCTTGATTGCGGTAAATGCCATGAGGGAAGAACCAAACACCACGATACTGACAACACGAGCGAGTCTTTGCATGCTGTCATCACTGAGCAAGGAGCATGCCTATTCGGTTTCTGGCAGCATCGACGACCAATGCTCCGAGCTCCTCATCCAATTTGATGGTGAAGACACATCATTTTGGCTGGAGAAGCCTCACCATGGAGCATCTCATCGGGGGACCGCGGCCGTCGATGCGCCACGCTGGCGGACGAGATCGCGCAGGGCTTCGTGCTCCGGACTGGGCACCCAGATCGGCGTGAGCTCGCCGCTTTGGAGTAGGTCATCTTGATTGAGCCGGCCATTCCTCGGCGTTGTCGGGGATGCAACTACCTGAACTTGCTTGCATCCGATCAGTGGCTCGAAAGCTGCTGTAGCTCTGGTCCGGACACTTCAGAGGCTCCAGAGGGCCAAGACGACGAACGTGCAGGCCAGGTCGAAGGGGCGGTTGCGGACGTCCAGAACGCTGTGAAAGGG
>PNBO01000157.1 GCA_003136095.1 Myxococcales bacterium | reverse complement strand
CCTCACCCGCCGCCCTCCGGGCGGCGGCCTCTCAGCCCGGGGCACTTCGGGTCCACCCCGCCCTACCCCATCCCCCGCGGCTTCGCCGCGCCCTCGCCCGCTGCGCGGGGCGAGGCTGGAAGTGGGGCTTTCCACTTGATGTTGCAGCCGATGCTGGCTTTCTGCTCGGTGGCGGGCGGCTGGCCGTCCAGCAACGCCTCGACGGCGGCGCGGGCGTCGCGGCCGGTGACCGGGATCTGATTGCTGGGCCGCGCGTCGTCGAACTGCCCGCGATAGGCCAACTTGCCGTCGCGATCGAAAATGAAGAGATCCGGCGTGCAGCGGGCGTCGAAGGCCTTAGCCACGGCCTGCGACTCGTCATAGAGGTAGGGAAACACGTAGCCGGCCTGTACCACTTCCGCGACCATGGCGTCGGGCCCGTCGGCGGGATAGCTGGCGGCGTCGTTCGAGCTGATGGCGACCATGGGCACGTTCCGCTCGCGGCAGAAGCGGCCGAACGCGGCCAGCCCGACCCGGATGTGCTTGACGAAGGGACAGTGATTGCAAATGAAGATGACGACGCTCGGCCGGCCCGCCAGCGAGGAGGCATCGATGGTCTTGCCGCTGACTGTGTCGGGCAACGAAAAGCTCGGCATCTTGGTGCCAAGCGAAACCATGCGGGAAGGGGTGGCGGACATGGCGACCTCCTAGAGCAACAATCTCTTGATGTCCGAGAGCAACTGGCGCAGGTACGTCGTGAAGCGCGCGGCCTCGGCGCCGTCGTTCACGCGATGATCGTAGGAAAGCGACAACGGCAGCATCAGGCGCGGCACGAAGGCGCCATTCTCGAACACGGGCTTCATGCTCGCGCGCGAGACGCCGAGAATGGCGACCTCGGGTGCGTTGACAATGGGGGTAAAGAGCGTGCCGCCGATGCCGCCCAAGCTCGACACCGTGAAACTCCCGCCTTGCATGTCACCGGGCAGGAGCTTGTGCGCGCGCGCCTTGTCGCTGACCGAGGACAGCTCCGCCGCCAGGTCGTAGACGCCCTTGCGGTCCACGTCGCGGATGACGGGCACCACCAGTCCCTCCGGCGTGTCGACGGCCACGCCGAGGTGGTAGTAGCGCTTGAGGATCAGGTTCTCGCCCGAGGGATCCAGCGAGGCATTGAAGGTCGGGAAAGCCTTCAGCGTCACAACCACGGCCTTCATGATGAAGGGCAACATGGTCAGCTTCAGGTTGCGCTTCTTGGCCTCGACGGATTCCGACTTGCGAAAGTTCTCCAAGTCGGTGATGTCGGCCTCGTCGTGCTGGGTGACATGCACCACGCGCAGCCAGGCGCCATGCAGATGGGTCGCGCTCACGCGCTTGATGCGTGAACGTGGTTGCGCTTCGATGAGCCCGAAGCGGGCAAAATCGACAAAAGGCAGCTCGGGCAAGACAAACCCACCCGCGGTTGGCGCGCCCTTGCCCACGTTCTCCTTGACGTAGTTCTTGATGTCCTGTTCGAGAATTCTGCCGCTGCGCCCGGTGCCCTTGACCAGGCTCAGATCCACGCCCAGCTCGCGCCCAAGACGCCGGATGGAAGGACTGGCGTGCGCCTTGGTCTTCAGCACGGCGAGCGGCGGCGGCGGCGCGGACTGGGCGAGCTCCTCGGGCGCGGGCGTCTTGTGCGAGCCTGGTTTGCGCGGCTCGCCGGAGAGGTCGGGCGCCACCTCGACGATCGGTGGTGCAGTCTCCGGGCTGGCCGGTGGCGAGGGCGCGGAGGGCGGTCGCGAGGGCGCGGAGACGGAGGCTGGCTTGAAAGCCGCGGGCGCCCCCAACGCCGCCTCCGCCAGCTCCATCACGGCGATGCGCGAGCCCTTGGAAACCTTGGCGCCCACGGCGACCAGCATCTCCTTGATCGTACCGTCGTAGGGCGAGGGCACGTCCATGGTCGCCTTGTCGGTTTCGAGCGTGAGCAGCGGCTGCTCCTTGCGCACGGCCTCGCCCGCCTTGACCGCGATCTCGATGACGGCCACGTCATGAAAATCGCCCAGGTCGGGCACGGTGATTTCCATTTGCTTGGCCACGTTTCGGCGTCCTTCACACGGTGACGGGATTGGGCTTCTCGGGATCTATCGCATACTTCTCCAGGGCCTCGCGAACTTTGCCCGGCGGCAGCTCGCCGGTGTCCGCGAGTGCCTTGAGCGCGGCGACCGCGACGTAGCGCCGATCGACTTCGAAGAAATGGCGCAGCTTCTTCCGCGTATCGCTGCGGCCGAAACCGTCGGTGCCCAGAACCACGTAGTGCTTGCCGGCAAGGTAGGCGCGAATCTGGTCGGCGTGGAGGCGCATGTAGTCGGTCGCGGCCACCACCGGCCCGGGCTGCCCGGCCAGGCAGGTCTCGACGTAGCTCCGCCGCCGCGGCTGTTCGGGGTGGAGCATGGACCAGCGCTCGGCGGCGATGCCGTCGCGCCGGAGCTCGCTCATGCTCGTCGCGCTCCAGATGTCGGCGGTCACGCCAAAGTCCTGCGCCAGCAGGTCCGCCCCGGCCATCACCTCGCGCAAGATGGCGCCCGAGCCCACGAGCTGTACACGTGGCGCCTTCTTCTCTGTGCCCTGTCGCAACAGGTACATCCCCTTGAGGATTCCTTCTCTCGCGCCCTCGGGCATGGCCGGGTGACGCCAGTTCTCGTTCATCATGGTGACGTAGTAAAAGACGTCCTCCTGATCGGCAACCATGCGGCGCATGCCGTCCTGGATGATGACCGCCAGCTCGTAGGCATACGTTGGATCGTACGAAACGCAGTTGGGAATCGTCGACGCCGTGATCAGGTTGTGGCCGTCCTGATGCTGCAAGCCTTCGCCCGACAAGGTGGTGCGCCCTGCGGTGCCGCCCATGAGGAAACCGCGCGTGCGCATGTCTCCCGCGGCCCAGGCAAAGTCGCCGGTGCGCTGGAACCCGAACATCGAGTAGTAGCAATAGAAGGGGATCATGTTGACCCCGTGCGTGCTATGGGCCGTGCCCGCGGCGATGAACGACGACATCGCGCCGGCCTCGGTGATGCCTTCCTCGAGGATCTGCCCGTTCTTCATCTCCTTGTAGGACATGAGTTGCTCGGCGTCGACCGGCTCGTAAAGCTGCCCCACCGACGAGTAGATGCCGATCTGCCGGAACAACCCCTCCATGCCGAAGGTACGCGCCTCGTCCGGAACAATGGGCACGATGAACTTGCCGACGTTCCGGTCGCGCACGAGCTGGGTGAGGATGCGCACGAAGGCCATGGTCGTCGACATCTCGTGCTCGCCGCTGCCCTTGAGCTGCGTCTCGAAAGCCTCCAGGCCCGGCACGGTGAGAGGCGGGGCCGCGCGCCGGCGCGCCGGCAGAAAGCCGCCCAGGGCCTTGCGCCGCGCCAGCAGGTACTGGATTTCCTTGCTGCTGTCGGGCGGCCGGTAGAACGGCGCCGCGCCAATCTGGTCGTCGCCGATGGGAATGTTGAAGCGATCGCGAAACGCCCGCAACGCCTCTTCGCCCATCTTTTTCGCCTGGTGGGTCGGATTCTGGCCCTCGCCCGCCTCGCCCATGCCGTAGCCCTTGATGGTCTTGGCCAAAATGACCGTGGGCTGGCCCTTGTGATCCATCGCCGCCTGGTACGCCGCATAGACCTTGTTGGGATCGTGGCCGCCGCGGTTGAGCCACCAGATCTCCTCGTCGCTCATGTTGGCGACCATCGCCGCCAGCTCGGGGTACTTGCCGAAAAAATGGTCGCGCGTGAAGGCGCCGCCCTTGGCCTTGTAGGCCTGGTATTCGCCGTCCACGCATTCCATCATGCGCTGGCGCAAGAGCCCCTTGGTGTCGCGCTGGAGCAGTGGATCCCAGTACGAGCCCCACAACACCTTGATGACGTTCCAGCCCGCGCCGCGGAAACCCGCCTCGAGCTCCTGCACGATCTTCCCGTCGCCGCGCACGGGGCCGTCCAGGCGCTGCAGGTTGCAGTTGACCACGAACACCAGGTTGTCGAGGCGCTCGCGCGCGGGCAGCGAAATCGCGCCCTGGGACTCGGGCTCGTCCATCTCACCGTCGCCGAGAAAGGCCCACACCTTGCGCCCGCTGGTGTCGAGGATCCCGCGGTGCTCGAGGTAGCGCATGAAACGCGCCTGGTAGATGGCCATCATCGACGTCAGCCCCATGGACACCGTCGAGAACTGCCAGAAATCCGGCATCAGGTAGGGGTGCGGATAGGAGGACAGCCCCTGGCCATCGACTTCCTGACGGAAGGCGCGCAATTGCTCCTCGCTGATACGGCCCTCGAGGAAGGCCCGCGCGTAGATGCCGGGCGCCGAGTGGCCCTGAAAATAGACCAGATCGCTCCCATGTTCCGCCTCGGGGCCACGGAAAAAGTGGTTGAAGCCCACGTCGTAGAGCGTGGCCGCCGAGGCGAAGCTGGCAATGTGTCCGCCCAGCTCGGACGAGCTGCGATTCGCGTTCACCACCATGGCCAGCGCGTTCCAGCGAATCAGCGAGCGGATGCGGCGCTCGATCCCTGGATCGCCAGGTACCCGTGGCTGCTGGGTCACCGGGATGGTGTTGACGTACGAGGTGGTGGCCTCGAAGGGCAGGTGCGCGCCCGAGCGCCGCGCGTGATCGACGAGCTGCTCGAGGAGAAAGTGGGCGCGCTCCACGCCCTCGCGCTCGAGCGTCGAGGCGAGAGACTCAATCCACTCGCGCGTTTCCTGCGGGTCAATGTCGGAGGCGAGGTCGGGTCGGTCGGTGGGTGTGGCCATATACGCTCTCTGTGGATTGCGATCACGGAGTATTCCAGGAAATCGGGCGGAAGGCGCGGAGATCCATCGAGCCCACAGCCAAGGAAGTCATCATTTGCTCCACGCCCAGTTTGATGCACGGCCGAGCCGGCCCGTTGCGCGGTCGGGGCGGGAACGTGAGATCGAGACCCTCTTGGGCTAGAAAGGGCGCCAAGGAATCGATCCTGCCCGATGCTCCCCTTCGGCGCCATTTCCACCGCCCGCCGGTTGCTGCCGCTCTTGCTGAGCGCGCTCCCGACATTCGCTTGCCTCTCCACCTCCACCGCGCGGGGGCCGGCCGAGCCTCCCGCCGACGCAAGGAACGCCATGACCGACCTGAAAGCCCAAGTCTTCACGGACCCTGACAGCGGACTCGCCCTACCCTACCGCCTGTTCGTCCCCCCGTCCTGCACGGCGGAAACGCCCTGCGGGTTGCTCCTCTTCCTGCACGGGGCGGGCGAGCGTGGCAGCGAGAACCAGGCCCAGCTCGGCAACGACGCCCTCGGCTTGATCGGGCTCGCAGCGCAAGCGGAAAACCCCACCATCGTCGTCTATCCCCAGTGCCCGCTGGACATGCAGTGGGTGAACGCACCCTGGGCCGACGGCACCTACGCTCTCGCGCACACCCCCATCAGCAAGCCGATGGCCGCGGCTCTCAAACTGCTCGCGTCGCTGCAGGCGAAATTCCCCGTGGATCCGCATCGTCTTCTCGTCACCGGCCTCTCCATGGGTGGGTTCGGGACGTGGGACATCGTCGCCCGCTACCCGACGATGTTCGCGGGCGCGCTGGCCCTATGTGGAGGCGGCGATCCGTCGTCCGCCCCCGTGATTCGCGACGTCCCTGTGTGGGCCTTCCACGGCGACCAGGATCCGACCGTCCCCGTGCGCAGCTCACGCAAGATGATCCAGGCCCTGCGCCAAGCTGGCGGCAACCCCCGCTACACCGAGGTCGTCGGCCGTGGCCACGACGTGTGGACCGTCGCATATCGGGACGCCGAGGTTTTGCACTGGCTGCTTTCACAGCGACGCGCACCTTGAACGGTGTAACCTCGGGTCGACGTGCTGCCGGTCATCGTCGAAAACGTCCCGCTGGCTCCTCTGACCACGCTCGGTCTGGGCGGGGCGGCGCGCTTCTTCGCGGAGATCGCGTTTGCCGCCGAGATGACCCCCGCCCTTACGTGGGCGAAGGACAAGAAGCTCCCCGTCTTCACTCTAGGCGGCGGCTCGAATGTGGTCGTCGCCGACGAGGGCTTCGCTGGTCTCGTCCTGCGCCTGCGCACGCGCGGCCGGCGGTGGTGCGACGACTCCGGCGAGACCCGCGTCGAGGTGGAAGCCGGCGAGGCCTGGGACGACGTGGTCGCCGAGGCGGTCGCGCGCGAGGCCGCGGGCATCGAGTGTCTGTCAGGCATCCCCGGCAGCACGGGCGCGGCGCCGGTGCAGAACATCGGCGCCTACGGGCAGGAGATCGCTTCGGCGATTCGCCGCGTGCGGGTTCTGGATCGCCAATGCCTGGACACGCACGAGCTCGACGCTGGCGCGTGCGGCTTCGGCTACCGCGACAGCATCTTCAAGCGCGAGCCCGAGCGCTTCGCGATTCTGTCGGTCACCCTGGCCCTGGCAAAGAACGGTCCGCCATTGGTGCGCTACGCGGAGCTAGACGCCGCGTTGGCCGGCCGCCCCGGCCTGGCCAACGTCCGGGAAGCCGTGCTGGCCCTGCGCCGCAAGAAATCCATGGTCCTCGACGAGGCCGATCCCAACCGTCGCAGCGCGGGCTCGTTCTTCACGAACCCTGTCGTCACCGCCGCCGCTGCCGGCGGCCTGCCCGAGGACATGCCACGTTTCCCGCTGCCCGACGGTCGTGTGAAGCTGGCGGCCGGTTGGCTCATCGAGCACGCGGGACTCGCCAAGGGCTTCCGCATGGGCCCGGTGGGGATCTCGTCGCGACACGCGCTCGCGCTGGTGCACCACGGCGGCGGCACGACGAAGGATCTCCTCCGCCTCGCCCTGCACGTGCACCAGACGGTGCTCGACCGCTTCGGCGTCTCGCTGATACCCGAGCCCGTCTTCCTGGGAATGGTTTGGCCGGACTAGCTGCCTACCGGCAGCAGCTCTCCGACGGCTACGCCTACCAGCGGCCCCAGCACGATGGCCAGCCACTCCAGTTTGCCCAGGTGCACTTTGGGACCGCCGTGCAGGTAGGGCACCAAGGCGCCGAGGCCAGAGCCGAACGCGGCGCCCACCAGCACATCTGAATGGGCGAGGATTCCGCCGACCTCGACGCGCCCCTGGCAACCCTGATGTATGCTCCTTTCAGGCATGCAACCTCTCGGACAGCGGGCTCGCCGTCACGTCTTGTGGCTGGCGGCAGCCGCGTTCGTGGCGGTGGCAGCCGGGATCGTGTGGGAGGCCCGGCACGATGCGGGCGTCGCGTTTCTGTCCGCTCGCGGGCCCGCAGAGTGGATCCTCTATCCGGTCCCGTCCGAAACCACGGCCCATGCCATGGTCGAGCTCGACAGCTTCTTTCGCCGCTCCTTCTCCCTGGCGACGCCGGTGGTGCGGGCCCGCTTGCGAGTGCGGGCCTTTCGCCGATTCGAGCTCAAGCTCAACGGCCACGTGGTCGCGACCAGTGCCCCCGGCCAATCGTGGAAGGCCACCAGCGAGTTCGACGTGGCCGGATGGCTGCAAACCGGCGCGAACCAGCTCGAGGTCCGCGTCGGCAACGAGAATGGGCCGCCGGCCTTGTGGCTGGATCTGGAGCTGCCCACCGGCCCGCTCGCCACGGATCGTCGCTGGGACGCGTCCGGGGCAGGCGCGACATGGCGGCCGGCCGCGCTCGCCTCCGCGCCCATGCAAGGTCATCGCTTCGACCCCGACGGCTTGGTCCGGGCGCCCGGCGAAGCGCTCGCGGCCCGCTGGCCCACGCTCCTCGGCCTGGCCATGCTGGCGGCGGCGGTGGTAGTGGCGGCCGGGTTCTTGCGGCGTCGGTGGCCCTCGCTCCTGCCCCCGGCGCGAACCGCGTACGGCGTGGCGCTGCTGGCCGCGCTGCTGTGGACCGCCTTGTTTCTCAACAACCACCGCAGCCTGGACCCCGTCGCTGGTTTCGATGCGCGGCACCACCTGGCCTACGTCGAGTACATCCTCGACCACGGCGCGCTGCCGTCGGCCGATCGAGGCTGGCAGACCTATCAGCCCCCCCTCTATTACTTGCTGGCGTCGGGGCTGCTCAAGCTCGTGGGGGCAACCACCCAGGATGCAAGCGGGGTGCTCGCCCTCCGGTTGCTCGGGCTTCTCTGCGGAGTGTGCAATCTCTTCCTCGTCGCCGCTTGCCTGCGCCGTCTGTTTCCCCAGAATGAAAGGCGACAGGTTCTGGGCACCCTCCTCGCGGCCTTTCTGCCGTGCCAACTCTACCTTTATCAATTCCCAACCAACGAGATGCTCCTCGTGACCTTGGCGAGCACCACGCTGCTCGCTGCCCTGTGGCTCCTCGATCAGGACGACCCACCCCTGTCGCGCTACCTTCTGCTCGGGGCATGCGTAGGCCTCGCTCTCCTCGCCAAGGTCTCCGCGTTGCTCCTCGCGCTGGCGTTGCTGGCTACCCTTGCCGTGCATGCCGCCACGCGGCCTCGGCCACTCCTGCCGCGAAGTCTCGCCAAGCTGGGAACCGCCGTGCTGGCCGCCCTGCTCATCTGCGGTTGGTACTACCTGCGGCTGTGGGCCAATTTCGGCAGTCCCCTGGCGAGCAATTGGGACAACACGCTGGGCATGGACTGGTGGCAGGATCCTGGGTACCACACCTGGCACGACTACGCGCGCTTCGGCCGCGCGCTGGTGGCGCCCATGTTCGCCGGCTTTGCCGGGCTCGCGGATGGGCTCTACTCCACGCTGTGGGGTGAAGCCCTCGCCTCCGGCTCTCCCAACATCGGCGCGGCACCGGCCTGGCCCCACGATCGGATGTCCATGGCCTACCTGGTGGCCCTGGTTCCAACCGCCGCCTTGCTCGCCGGAGGGTTCGCCAATCTGGTTGCCTGGCTCCGCCGGCCGAACCTGGTGGGGACGCTCCTCGCCACTCTCTCGGCTCTGGTCGTTGCCGGGATCGTCTCCGTTTCCCTTCGCGCGCCCACCTACGCGCATGCGAAGGCATTCCACGGCATGATTGCCCTGGTCCCGCTCTGTGTGTGTGTCGCGGTCGGTCTGGACCTGCCGGCTTTGCGGCGGCGCTGCTCGGCGCCCCTCGTGCACACGGCCATCGTGACCTGGGCGCTCCTCGCCTTTGCGGCACTCTGGATCGACGCGGAATCCCCCCACGCGATGACCGCGCGTGGGATGCGCGCGGCCGCCGCCGGCGAGCCAACCGCGGCCGCCGCCCAGCTCGCCCACGCGGCGGCGCAGGCCCCGCACGATTGGTTGCCGCGCCTCGCTCTCGCAGAGTTGCTGATCGGGCAGCAGGCATCGCCCGAGGTGGTGCAGCCCTGGCTGGAGCTCGCGGATGGCCGACTGGATCTCGCCAGCCGCCACTTCCTGCTGGCGTCGGTGCTCCGCCGTCACGGCCGTCCGGACGAAGCCCTCAACCAGGCCAGGCAAGGCATCGCGCTCGATCCCGACTCGCCGGTCCTCTACGCCATCGCCGCGGACGTCCTGGCTGCCCAGGGCGATCGCGAAGGTGCCGTGCGCGCCTGGCGCGAGGCCCTGCGGCTGAGCCCCCACTCTCGGACGGCGCACGCCTCCCTGGCAGGCCTTCTCGATCAACTCGGCCAGGGCGAAGAGGCAGCCTGGCAATGGGGCTACGCCGCCCGCCTGCCAGATGGAAGGTAGCGCGGATCGAGGCACGCTTGCCGGTGCACGCACAGCATCCCAGTTGACGGCGCCACCTTAGGTGCTTCATTCTCGCCGCCATGGTCGACGGCAAGAACAACGCTTCTGTTCGCCTGGTCAGCAAGAGCAGCCTGGGCGAGGTCTATTCACTGCGCAACCAAGCGGGCATGGCAGCCCGCATCGCGAGCTACGGCGGCACCGTGATGTCGCTCCTCGTGGCGGATGCGCGCGGCAAGTTCGACGACGTGGTGCTGGGCCACGACAACCTCGAGGACTACCCGGAGAAAAGCCCCTATTTCGGCTGCCTGATCGGCCGCTACGGCAACCGCATCGCCAACGCCCGCTTCTCGCTCGACGGCAAGGAGTACAAGCTGGCCGCCAACAACGGCGCCAATTCGCTTCATGGCGGCCTCAAGGGCTTCGACAAGGTGGCGTGGGCGGCCCGACCCGTCGAGAGCGAGCTTGGTCCCGCGCTCGATCTTACGTATCTAAGCCGGGATGGTGAAGAGGGCTTTCCCGGCAACCTGACCGTGACCGCGCGCTACACGGTGACGGAAGACAACGGCCTGCGCGTCGATTTCTCGGCCACCACGGACAAGAAGACCGTGGTCTGCCTGACCCACCATTCCTACTTCAACCTCGCGGGCGGAGGCGACATCCTCGGCCACGAGGTCCTGCTCAACGCCAAACGCTTCACGCCCGTCGACGCCTCGCTCATCCCCACCGGCGAGCTCCGCCCGGTCGCGGGCACGCCCTTCGACTTCACCAAGCCCACGGCGGTCGGCGCGCGCATCGACGCCGACGACGAGCAGCTTCGCCGGGGCGGCGGCTACGACCACAACTGGGTCATCGACAAGCCGGCAGGCGAGCTCGGCTTGGTCGGCCGCGTGTGCGAGGCGAGGTCGGGGCGGGTGATGGAAGTGCTCGCCACCGCGCCGGGCACGCAGCTCTACACCGGCAACTACCTGGACGGAACCATCACCGGCAAGCGCGCCTGGCGCTACACGAAACGCGCCGCCCTGTGTATCGAACCCCAGTGCTACCCCGATACGCCCAACCAGCCGGGCTTTCCCTCGGCCTCACTTAGCCCAGGCGAAACGTACAAGCAAACGATCATTTACAAGTTCTCGACTTAAATGGGAACCCTGGGAGGGTTAGCTCTGCACTCGGCACCTGCCACCCCACCCGCCCTGCCTCCCCCTCGCTGCGCTCGGCCTCGCCAAACCCTCCCGCGATGGTCCGCAGGCCAGCAGGCCGTGAGCAATGCTCGCCGGCTCCCCACGCGATCTGACAGGACGCGGCCTCGACGACGGCCCGAAGGACGCGGCGCGCCTTTGATGGGCGACCTTCCCCTGTCCATCGACGCTCCGGAGCGCTACAATCGGGCCCAAGAGACGGATTTGAATTAGCCGACCTCGGGTCACCCTTGCGCGCTCACGAGTAGCTGCCGATTCTCTCGCCTTCTCTTGCACAACGCCCGTTCTTGGTGTTCGAAGCACGGTCCCGAGCGCGAAAAGGAAGGCCCAGAAGTCCATGTCAGCCCGTCTCGATGTCATCGTTTCAAGCGACCCTGTGGCCCCCGGTGCGCTCGTCGCGCGTCACCCGCTTGGCACCAAAGCACGTGTCCTCCTCTCGAGCGTCTTCGGTCCCTACGCCCGGGACGACGAATATGGCAGCCGTAAGATCAACCCCATGGAGCTGTGGCACAACCAGGTCACGCGCGTGCAAGGACCGTTCTCGGTACGCATGTTTCACCGCAGCTGGGGCCTCATGCTCATGCAGGCCAACATGGAGGCGCCCTGCACGGTCCTCGATTTTCCCACCCTCGAGCGCTTCACCGCCGAGCTACGCGAAAACACCTACGACATCATCGGCCTGTCCGGCATCGTGGCCAATTCCGGCAAGATCGAGAAGATGTGCGCCCTGGTCCGCCAGTACCAGCCCAAGGCGGTTCTGGTGGTGGGCGGCCATGTTGCCGGCATCCCGGATTTCGATCAGCGCGTCGACGTCGACTACATCGTGCGCGGCGACGGCGTGCGCTGGTTCCGCCGCTTCCTGGGCGAGGACGAGAACCGCCCCTTGAAGCATCCCCTGGTCCACTCCGGCGTCGGCGGCCGGGTCATGGGCTTCGACTTTCCCAACGGCAAGAAGTTCGGCTCGGCCGTGCTGATTCCCTCGGTGGGCTGCCCCATGGGCTGCAACTTCTGCTGCACCTCCGCGCTGTTCGGGGGCAAGGGCAACTCGGTCACCTTCTGGGAGACCGGCGATCAGCTCTTCGACATCATGTCCAAGATGGAGAAGGAGATGCGTGTACAGGCCTTCTTCATCATGGACGAGAACTTCCTGTTGAGCCGTCCGCGCGCCCTGCGCCTGCTCGAGCTCATGCGCGAGCACGACAAGGCCTGGGCTCTCTACATCTTCAGCTCGGCGAATGCCCTGCGACAGTACACGGCGGACGAGCTGGTCGAGCTGGGGTTGTCGTGGCTGTGGATCGGCCTCGAGGGCAAGGGCAGCCAGTACGAGAAGACGGTGGGCGTGGACACGCACAAGCTGGTGCGCGAGCTGCAGGAGCAAGGCACGCGCGTGCTCGGCTCGACCATCATCGGGCTGGAGAATCACACTCCGGAAAACATCGACCGCGCTATCGAACACGCCGTCAGCCACGAGACCGACTTCCACCAGTTCATGCTCTACATGCCCATGGCCGGCACGCCCCTGTGGCGCGAGATGACCGCCAAGGGCGCGATGCTGGATGCCCAGGAAATGCCCGAAGGCGACATGCACGGGCAGCACAAGTTCAACTACCACCATCCTGGGATCCCCGCCGGACAGGAAACCGACATGCTCCTGCGCGCCTTTCACGAGGACTTCCGGGTCAACGGCCCCAGCCTCCTGCGCATGGTGCGCACGGCCCTGCACGGCTACATGAAGCACAAGCACCATCCCGATGGTCGCATCCGGCGGCGATTTCAGTGGGAGGTGCAGGGCTTCAGCACCGCCTACGCGGGCGCGTTGTGGGCCGCCAAGCGCTGGTTCGCGGACAATCCACAGCTCGTCGCCAAGCTCGACGCGGTCCTGCGCGAAATTCACAGCGAGTTCGGCCTCTTCTCGCGCTTGGTGACGCCGATCCTCGGCCGCATCGTATTGCGCGCCCTACGCAAGGAGCAGAAGCGCATCGACTCGGGCAAGACCTTCGAGCCGCCGACCTTCTACGAATCGAACTTCGATCCACCGGTGAACGCGCCGAACGGGCTACGCAAACAGCGCTGGACGAGTGTTAGCAACTAACCGGCGGGCGCTACTGCTGCAACCAGGTCACGACGAACTGACCGTGCCCTCCCTGGATCGCCGTCCCTGAGACCCCGCCCGGCAACGTGCCCGTGAAGAGGGCACCGCCGGCGTCGCTGCTTAGCTTGTCACCGGTCCACGGCCCGCCGACGGTCGCGGTGGCCGTGAGGATGGAGCTCGAATCCGAGTGCGCGTCGAGCTTCCATGCCACGCCACTGATGCCGTATTTGGCCATCCAGCTCAGCCAGAGGTTGGCTTCATCCTCGCAGACGTAGTTGTGGCCATTGCTGGAAAGGCCGCCATCGGAAAAGGTGGCGCCGAACTCGCTCACGAAAAGCGCCAAGCCGCCCGCGACGGCGGTGTCACCCTTGCTGCGAATTGATTGTCCTTGCGTGCACGAGTACCAGTGCAGCGTGTAGAGCAGGTTGGTCCCAACCACAGGATCGGCCGCCGCCTGATCGACGTTCTGCGACCAGGACGGTGTTCCCAGCACCATCAGGTTGTCGGGATCCACGGACCGGACCGCGTCCGCCACCGCCTGGTGATAGGCCTTGATCTGCGCCCAGGAGTAGCGCGGGTTGCCTGCCGGCTCGTTGAAAGGCTCCCAGATAACGTTGGGGTACGCTCCATAGGTGGTTGCCATTTGCGTGTAGTATGCGATGGCGGCGTCCTGATGATTGATGGCATCCTCGGTGTGCCAGTCGACCATGACATACACCCCGAGCTCAATGGCGTGCTGGACGATAATCTCGGCCTTTGGTTGCGTGATTGACAGAAGGTCCGTGGGCCCCCCCGTCTGCGAGTTGATGGTCATGGCCGCGCGAATGACCGACAGCTTCCAGTTATCGCGCATCCAGGTTAGCGCTTGTTTGTTCTCCGCGAAGGGTTGGCTTTCATAGTTGAGCCCCGAGCTGCTCACACCCTTGAGCTGGACGGGCAGGCCGTTCTGGTCGACCAGCTGGTAGACCACGGTGGACGACCCGTCGGCGGCCACCGTGGGGACGCCCGCGACCGCGAGCTGCCCGTGCAAAGCCACCGGAGATCCCGGCGGTGCGGAGCCGGGGGCGGGTGGCGTCGACCACTTGTCGGACGGAGGCGCCGAGGCACAGCTGAGCGTCAAACCAGCGGCAATCAGCACAAGGAACATCGAGCATCGTTCGGCGTAGATCATCTGCTGCCTTTACTACCTTGGGACTTGGGAATGCCTACTATACAAGAGCCTTGGTCACGAAATCCACGATCCCAGCCAAGCCACGCCCGACGACAAGGTAGGCCTTTCTTCGCGCGCACCCTCGTGCCAAGTTCTGGCTCTCACCCACGTGACTCACAAGGATCCGGTGTGCGGGATGATGGTCGATCCCGAGCGCGCCAAGGGAACATACGACCACCAGGGCACGACCTACTACTTCTGCGCCCCGTCTTGCCGCGCGCGCTTCATCGCTGATCCGGCCCGCTACCTGGCGCCCGACTACCGTCTGGCCGGCATGGACGGCGGTCTGGTTTCCCTCGGTAAGCCGCGCATGATGCGGCCGATGGCGCCGGCGGCGCCCGCGCCTTCCCCCACGCCCAGCGGCCCGCGCTACGTCTGCCCGATGGATCCCGAGGTATCGAGCCCCGTGCCCGCGGCCTGCCCCAAGTGCGGCATGGCGCTCGAGCCCGAGTCCATCACTCTCGACGAGAAACCCGATCCCGAGCTGGCGAGCATAACCAGGCGATTCTGGGTCGCGCTCGCACTCGCGGCGCCGCTTTTCCTCTACGGCATGGCCGAGATGTTCGCGGGCCACGCGGCCATGCACCTCTTGCCGCCCCGCCTGCTCGCCGTGCTCGAGATGCTGCTGGCCGGCCCCGCGGTGTTCTGGGCCGGCTGGCCGTTGCTCGTACGCGCATGGCATTCCGTGCGCAACAAGAGCCCCAACATGTTCACGCTCATCGGCATGGGCGTGCTGGCGGCGTTCGCCACCAGCTCGGTCGCTGCGCTTGCCCCGGGCGTTCTGCCCGCGAACTGGAGCAAGCCCGGCGAGCCGCCACCCCTCTACTTCGAGGCCGCGGCCGTGATCACCGCGCTGGTCCTCTTGGGCCAGGTCCTGGAAGGCCGCGCCCGCCGCGCCACCGGCGGCGCCATCCGCGCCTTGCTCCGCCTGGTGCCGGCGAACGCACACCTCGTCGCCAGCGACGGGCGCGACGCCGATCTCGCCATCGGGCTCGTGCGCGAGGGCGACCGATTGCGCGTGCTGCCCGGCGAGCGCATTCCGGTCGACGGCGTCGTGGAAAGCGGCCGCAGCACCGTCGACGAATCAGCCATCACCGGCGAGCCCATGCCCGCGGACAAGGGCGAAGGCAGCCGGGTCACCGGCGGCACGCAGAACGGCGACGGCGGCTTCGTCATGCGCGCCGAGCGGGTCGGCGCCGGCACCATGCTGGCCCAGATCGTGCGCGCCGTGACCGCGGCCCAGCGCAGCCGCGCGCCCATGCAACGGCTGGCCGATCGGGTCTCGCGCTGGTTCGTGCCCGCCGTGGTCCTGGTGTCCATGGTCGCCTTCGCCGGCTGGTCGGCCGCCGGGCCTGAGCCACGCCTGGCGCATGCGCTGGTCGCGGCGGTCGCGGTGCTCATCGTGGCCTGCCCCTGCGCCCTCGGCCTGGCCACGCCCATGTCGGTCATGGTCGGCGTCGGCCGCGGCGCGAGCGCGGGCGTGCTGGTGCGCAATGCCGAGGCCATCGAGGGCATGGCTCGCGTCGATACCCTGGTCCTCGACAAGACCGGCACCCTGACCACCGGGAGCCCGCGCCTGGTCGGGGTCACCACGGCCGAGGGCTTCGCCGAGGCCGAGGTTTTGCGGTTTGCCGCCAGCCTCGAGCGGAGCAGCGAGCATCCGCTGGCCAGGGCGATCGTCGCGGCCGCGCTCGAACGAAAGCTATCCTTGGTCGAGCCCAGGGACTTCCGCAACCAGCCCGGCCTCGGCGTGACGGGCAAGGTTGACGGACGGGCCATGCTGGTCGGCAATCAGGCGCACGCGCAGCAAGCGGGCATCGACACCGCTCCCTTCGCAGCGAACATCGAACGGCAGGCCAGCCTCGGCCACGCCCAGGTCCTGGTCGCGGCCGGCGGCAAGCTCGCGGGGCTGCTCGATCTCGCCGATACCGTGAAACCGGGCGCGGCCGCCGCCCTGGCCGAATTGCGCGCCGAAGGCCTGCGCATCGTCATGCTCACCGGCGACACAGCAGCCGCCGCGGGCGCCATCGCAGCGCGCCTCGGGATCGAGGAGGTCGTGGCGGGGGTCTCTCCCATGCAAAAGGGCGAAGCCATCAAACGCCTGCGTGGCGAGGGCCGCATCGTCGCCATGGCCGGCGATGGCATCAACGATGCCGCGGCGCTGGCCGAGGCCGATGTCGGCCTGGCCATGGGCAACGGCACGGATGTGGCCATCGCGAGCGCGGGCATTAGCCTGGTCAAGGGCGACCTCGGCGCCATCCTGCGCGCCCGCCGTCTGGGCCGCGCCATCGTGGCCAACATCCGTGGCAACCTGCTCTTCGCCTTCCTCTACAACGCGCTCACTATCCCCATCGCCGCCGGCGCGCTCTATCCCGTGTTCGGTGTGCTGCTGTCACCGATGATCGCGAGCGCGGCGATGAGTCTGTCGTCGGTGTCGGTGATCGGGAATGCGCTGAGGTTGCGCAAAGTCGCGCTCTAGCCCCGAAGCCGGTCACCACGTCGCGGCGAGAGCCACGCCAACGCTACCGCGGCCGATCATCGGCACTGCGGCGATGTGCTGAGGGCTATTCAGCCGGCGGTCCAGAAACCACGAGTGGACCGGCGCGGTGAGCGTCGACGCCACGCCGACCGCGGTGCCGATGCCGAACGAGACCCATGCGCTCTCCCACGCGCCGCGCCCGTAGCCAAGGTAAAGCAGGCCGGCGGTGTTGACGGCGAGGCCGCCAAGGATGTTCAGGAGCAAGGTGTTGCGCTCGCGCTGCGCGGCCTCGAGCAGCAACGCGTGCCGGGCCGCGGCGGAGGCGGGATGGCGATCGTGGCACAACCCCTCCACGTTGATACTGAGCGGATCCACGAGCTTTGCAATCACGCCGACCGTGGCCTTGGCGGCGGTCACGTACAACCCCGCGCGGGTGTCATTCTCGAGCCACTCATTCGAGGCAAACACGGCAATGCCGGCGCTACCCGCCGCCGCGATGGCGAACGTGGCGGTCCAGGCCAGGTTCCACTTGGCGGCCCGGCGGAAATCCTGGCAGACCGCGTCGTCGATCTCGCGCTCTCCGGCGCTGAGATCGACTGGCGCGGCCGTTGCGCTCCCCGCGCCGGCGACCACAAGCGACACGAGGACGCCGAGCCAGAGGAGAGCGCGCATGATGAACAGTAGCACGCAAGCACCATGCCGGCGTCATCGGAGCCCCCGTCTCGCCGGGCGCAAAAAAGATCGCGACGCGAGAACGCCCCTGGGCATGCTACATCAATGGTGGCCTTCGATGAGCACCGCCAGTTGCGTGCGAGAGACCTGGGACCTAAAGGGTGACGACGCCTGGCGGACGCTTGCATCCACGGGCCGGATTAAGCTGATGCGTGATGCTTTCGTCCGCCTGCGCGCCGCCGACGGGTTCAGCCACTCGCGGTCCCTCGCGTTCGCCACGTCCCTCGTCTTCGTGCAGGGCTTGATCGCCCTCGTGGGGCTCGCGGTCGAGCTCGGGCAGGCCGGCTTCAACCGCACGGTCCTGGGCGCCATCGAAAACGCCATACCTGGACCGGCGGGAGGTCTTCTCATCAGGGTTTTCGCGCAGGCGCAACAGGTCGGCCTCGAGCACCGCTTCCTGCCGCTGCTGGTGGGGCTTGCTGGGACCCTCGTGACGGCAACGACCGCTACCGGGCAGCTCATGCGCGGGATCAACCGCCTCTACGGCGTCGAGAACGACGGGCCGTTCATCCACAAGTACGCCCGCGCCCTCTTGCTCGCCGTCGTCGTGCTCGCGGCCCTCATCGGCGCCGGCATGATGCTGACCGTGGGACGCGGTCTGTCGGGAGATGTTGGCGGCCATACCACGCACCTCGCGTGGCACGTGATCCGTTGGCCGGTTGCCCTGGGACTCGCCGCCGCGGCGTTCGGGGGAATCTTGCGCTGGGCACCGCGCCGCCGGCAACCGCACTGGTCGTGGCTCGCGTTCGGCGGCGTGATAGGCGTCGCGGGATGGACGATCGTGACGGTCCTGTTCGGCGTTGCCTTCCGAGTCAGCTCATCGTTTGGCGACGTCTACGGGTCGCTGGCGGGCGTCGTCGCGCTTCAGATCTGGACCTTCCTCTCATCCGTCGCGATCTTCTTCGGTGCCGCCATCGCCGCCCAGCTCGAGGCCGTTCGATCCGGCACCCAGGCGCCACCTCCCGCGTAGTGCCGGCCGGGGCGGGTCACGCGTGGTCAACGGCCCTCGTGATGCTGGTTGTCCCGACCGTGGTCCCCCTCACGATGCTCGCCCTCACGANNTCGCCCTCACGATGCTCGCCCTCACGGTATCCTCTATGCTCGTCGCCTCGAGAGCGACCTTCGTACCGTCCGGGTCCGCGCTCTCCCCAGAAACACCCAGTCGGTCCGACCGCAACCAGGAGCAGCAGAATCAATAGTCTCCTCATTTGACACAACCCTTTCGGCGCGCGGCAATCCCTTGCTGCGGGCGGCGCTATTTCCATGAATTGCACGTATGCGTTGCTTCTCGACCCTGGAAACACGCAAGAACCAGTCCATCGACCAACATGTGCGCGCGCTGGGCGAGCACGGCTGCTTGGTTCCGCTTCGTCGATTGGCTCAATCAAGACAACGTGCCACCTCATTCGTAGCGGCAGGACGGCTACCGGATGCAGATGCAAGAAGCTGGAAATCTCTGACCTGCTTCTGCCCAGATCTATCGAAGGGGCCTCCAGCGTCAAAGGACCTCCATCGATATGACGTGATGGTGTCATCAATATGGGGGCCTGCCGATGGCGTAGTACCTACTCTGACCGGAGAATGGCCCCATGTCGGTGAAAGGACTGGGATTGGTTGGGCACGTCGGCCGGCGCGAAAGATGCATTTCGTACCCGGTACTGGACGCAGAGGCTCTGCTCTCTCGCCCAGCGCGACGGCTCCGCGAAGAGCCTAAAAGGAAAAACATCATGCACATGAGCACACTGATTATTTTGATCGCATTTGGGGTCCTCCTCTTCGGCGGTGGCGGCGGCTACTACTGGAGTAGGCGACGCTAGCGACAGCAAAGGAAACACAAGGGAAAGACAATGGCACGAGAAAGGGCAGTCACATGAACCAGGATCAAGCCAAAGGCAAATGGGATCAAATCAAGGGCAAGGCGAAGGAAACTTGGGGCGTTCTCACGGACAACGACTTCAAGAAGGCTGAAGGCTCCATCGAAAAGCTCTACGGCGTCATCGAAGAGAAGGTGGGCGATTCCAAGGAAGTTATTCGAACGAAGCTCGACAAGCTTCATAAGGAAACAAAGAAAGGCTCGTGTTGCGGCTAGAAAAGCGCCACTCCCATCGTCACATACGTCCGTAGGCTAGAACGTCAGGACCAAGACGACGCCCGAAGCGTTCCTGGCAACCAACGGCACGACTGCAATTCGCACCGTGGCCGTTGGCGAGCCCAGGTCACCGCGGCGGTACGCGGGCAAAGCCTTGAGAGCACCGACCGGCTGAGTGAAGATCATGATTTCGCCGGTTGCAATGCCAGTCAGCAGACTGATGGTCGCACTGGTCCAGTGCCCAAATCCCGCACCGATGACGAAGAAAACTCCCGCGTTGACCACAACATTGCCTCCGTGAAAGAGCAGACTTCGCCCCTCTGCTTCATTGGCGGCGTCGCGGATCAGCAATGCTTCAGCCCGGGCAAGCGAACCACATGGATCGGTTCCGAGTGCCTCCGCTTCAGACGCCTCGAGCCGCTGGTCATCACCCATGACTTTCAGTGGTGTGAACACCAGTGGAACCAATCCAATCAGCGAGGCACCGCCGCCCACGTACCAATCCAATGCCGAAGCGTGGGACACCAAAGGCGCGGCAACGAATTGACCGGCGGCGAGGGAGGAATAGATTGCGCCCCAAGAGTAGCTCCATATGCGGGCA
Organism: Myxococcales bacterium; assembly: GCA_003136095.1. Lineage (GTDB taxonomy): Bacteria > Myxococcota_A > Polyangia > Fen-1088 > Fen-1088 > Fen-1118. The sequence goes on along the minus strand of PNBO01000157.1, from coordinate 22,901 downwards.
TGGTGGGCGTCGCTGTGCAGGCGTTCGCGAATGAAACCCAGACGGGCCTGCGCCTGCACGTGCTGCAGCGCCGGTTCCCCGCCGACCAGAGTCGCCGAGCATTCTCCGCCCAACGCCGGACTCGCGCCCAAGGCGAACGCAAGACCGAACATGCTCCACACCCAAACCATTTGCGCAGAGCATAGCAGGCAGCGCCCAAGTGGCGGCTTTGCGCCACGATGTCTAGGGATCACTAGCCGCTGCACTCCATCAAATTGAAGCAACCCATCCATCAAATCGAATGAATCCGCGAATGCACGTCCACGGAGCATCTTCTGCGGCGAACCTCGGCTTCGAGATTTGGCGCTCGGTGGAGAGAAAACGGGGTGGCGAGATAGCTTCGCGCAACGAAGGAGAGGGTTGGCACGGGGCAAGCAGTCGTCGGCAGGAACATGCGATGGGATCATGAAGAGGTCGGGCCTGTCCTTCCAGGTCCAGAGGTTACCGCCACTTACCGACGACACCCTTCTTTGATAGGGTTGCACGTGGCATCATGACGCGCATAGCTTCGGCGGTTTGTTCCGCACTAGTCTTGACCTGGGTTGGCTCAGTCGATCTCGCCCGCGCCGAGGCCACCGCGGGCGAGACCGCGCCGAATTCCGCGGCCGCTCCTAACATCGCGACACCGTCGCCCGATGCTCAGCCACAAAAGGTGGACGACGCCAAGAAGACCGCCAAGGCCGCCGCGCTCACACCCATCGTCCCAAGCCCGCGCAATCCCTTGCGGCCAGCGTTCCAGCTCTATGCCGAGATCGATCTGCCGATTCTGGCGGTCGGGCTCGTGTTCGCGGAGGCGCGGCTGTTTCGCTCGCAGCCGGCGTTCTGCGGATCGACGGCGAGCGCTCTGCCTTGCGACCCCGGCGATCTCAATGCGATCGATCGCACGACCGCGGGCTATTGGAGCCCCGGCTGGCAAACCGCCTCGGACTACGGCCTCTACGCNNGGGGCCGCGGCCTTGATCTTCGCGGACGAGGGGTTTCTTCCCGGCCTCAACGACAGCGTCGTCGTCGCGGAGTCGGCGCTCGCCGCAACCGCGGTTGCTTCCATCATGACCCTCGCGGCGGGCCGGCCGCGTCCCTTTCTCTATGGAGACAAGGCGCCGCTTTCCGCACGCACCAGCGCCGACGCCGGGCTGTCCTTCTTGAGCAATCACACGACCATCAGTTTCGCGATCGCAACATCCACGTTCGTGACCATGCGACGGCTCCACCCCGGCTCGAAGCTGACGTGGATCGTGGCGGGCGTGGGGGGTGCGATAGCGACCTTCGTCGGCACGGCGCGGGTGCTCGGCGGCATGCATTTCATCACCGACGTGGTGGGTGGTGCGGTTGTCGGCACCTCGGTGGGCGTCCTCGTCCCCTCCCTGCATGCCTCGCCAGTTTCCGTCGTACCGGTCGCAGGCGATGGGCAGCACGGCCTCGCCCTCGTTGCCCGATTCTGACCTCTCTTTCGCGGCCAGCCACGAGCGCGTCACGGCGGCGGCACGCATCTTGCTGAGTCCATGAGCTCGAAAGAGTGGCGATCAGGTTGTGGACTTTGGCCGTGCATTTCGTGGTGCTCTGAGCATCGGGTCATGCAACGCCGTCGGCACACCTGATCGTTCAATCAATTCGATTCGATCCTTCAGAGAGGAAGAGCGCATGAGGTCACGGACGTACATGAGGACTGGAGGAGTGCTCACGGTATTCACGGCCGGAGTTTTCTTCGTGGGCTGGCTGACCGCGGAGCCCAAGTTGGCTCACGCCTACACCATTTCCAGCGCGATTACCGCTGGGTGCCACGAAAAGATAACGACGGAGGCTTTGCGAGCCGTGCGCCTGGAGCTCACCAGTGCGGCGCCGCTTCCGGCGGACAGAAACGAGCGGGCACTGATCGACGATTTGGAGTTCACGCCTGCGAGTGACATGACCGATCTGGGGGGGGCGACCTTGCTGGTGGGCGTCCGCGACAACGATCTGAAAGGGCGAGACTCGATGGCTCTCAGCCAGCTCGCGATGGTACACGGCGATCCCAACGCGCAGGAAGAGCATTGCCTTCGCCGCTCGCACGAGGAGGAACCGGGTGGAACGGCAACGGCCGTTGTCGATTGTCGCGCCTTTATCGTCGAACGAATTGGTCAGGCTCTGGCCGGGTTGGATGCCACCGGTACGCCTGACCTCGCCAACAGAACTTCGCTACCGCTGTACTTGTCGCTACGCCATGGCGTGAACGCTTCGCTGCCAACGTACTATGTGCGCATTGGGCAGGCGATTCATGCCATCGAGGATAGCTTCACCCATACCTATCGCAGCCCCGACGAGATGCAGATCACCGTCGATTTGGACTGGGTGAACGAAGCCAATGGGGATCTCGTCGAGTCCACCGACGGGCCACCCCATTCGACCGAGCTCGACCGCTGTGACGATCCCGACGATTTGCGACAACGACGCCGCGAGCTGGCGACCGAAGCAGCCACCGCGGTCTTGCGCGCGACGCTCGATCCCAACCAAACCAACGACCAGAAGATGGCTGCCGTGGAGGTGATTTTGGACACATATCTGAGTTACTCGCCGGGTTGCACGTTCGACAACAATTGGTGCCAGGCGGCCGAACGCCAATATGGCAATAGCCAGTTCGGCTGCAGCATGGGCGGCCCAGGGAACCCAACTTCGGGTTGGGGATGGGCCGTCATACTCGGGCTGCTCACGCTGCTGGTAGGAGCGCGGCGACGACGTGGGGGAAGCAGCACCGTCGGCATGGTCCTCCTGTTCATTGCAATCCCCTTCCAGAGCAATGCGTTCGCCCAGCCAGAGCCCGGTCAGCCGGCCCCTGACACCGCTGCGGTGGCTGCCGAGCACAAGCCACCGCCGCCCGTCACCACACCGGTGAAGGAGCCGGGGCCGAAAGATCCATCGCAGGTCGCCTTGGGCGCCTATCTGGGCGGTTCAGGCTCCGTCAACAACGCAGCGGCCGCGGCTGCGCTCGGCGCTCGCCTCCGTTTCAGCAAGCATTGGACGTTCGGCCTCGATGCGGAATGGAACCCCTGGATTTCGGTCAACGGTGCCTCGACTGTACGCGCGGGTGCCTTCAATGGATACGGAACCGTCATCTTCCGTCTGCCACTCGCCTACGAGCAGTTCAACCTGCGGACCACGGCCAATCTGGGGGTTTCCCGCCTGCTCATCGACTTGTATGGCGCCCCCAAGGGCAGCACGGGAATCTACGCAGGCTTCAGCCCGCTCGGGCTCGAATGGAAGATGTCCCGGATGTTCTTTCTGATCATCAACCCGCTGAACTTCGCGATGCCAACCCCGCAGCTCAAGGGTGTTCCGTTTTCCTATTCGCAGTACCGGGTCACGATCGGGCTCGAAGTGTACGGAGGTTGAGACACCCATGAGCGGCACTGACATGGGAGAAGTCGCGTGAACGCTTTGCTGGCAGTGCTGGTGGTTGCCGTCGCCGGCCAAGACGAAGCCACGACCAGCCCACCTACACCGGTGCAGGAGCCAGTGCCCGCGGACTGGGCGCCAGCACCCAAGCCGCAAGCACCCGAGGTGTACAAGGTGCGCCTGGCCGTGGATATTCCCATCATCGTCGTCGGTGGCGCCGCGGGGCTGGCGCGCATTTTGTTCGAGAACAAGCTGATGCGAAAAAGCTGTCCTTGCGATTCGGCTGGCATCAACCGCCTCGACCGGTGGGCCGTGGGCTACCACAGCCAGTTCGCGAGCGTCGCCGCCGATGCCACGGTCTACAGCGTGCTCGTGGCGCTACCCCTCGTCGATCTCCTCGACCTCGGGTTTGGCCGCGCCCTGGGCGAGGATGTGGTGGTGTACGTCGAGGCGTTGGCCGTCACCACCGCGCTGCAGAACGCAACCAATTTCATCGTGGCCCGCCCGCGGCCCCGCAGCTATGCCGGCGATCCTGCCTTCATCAACTCGGGCGAAGGCTATGTCTCTTTCTATGCCGGCCATGTCGCCACGGTGTCCACCGGTCTGGTGGTGGCGGCGCTCACCATTCGCAAGCGCTACGGCGAACAGGTGTGGCCCTGGATCGTCGGCGCACTCATTACCAGCAGCGTCGCCGTGGAGCGCGTGGCGTCCGGCCATCATTTCCCAACCGACGTCGCCGTCGCCGCCGTGGCCGGCACTGCTGTCGGCCTCGCCGTCCCCTGGCTTCACTACCGTCGCGGGGAGACCCACGTCCAGATCGCCCCCGTTGGAGCGAACGGCCTGGGGCTCATCGGCGCCTTCTGAAAGGGGCAAGCGTGCAAAAGAAGATGGTCGCTGTCGTGACCAACCCGAACGCGGGCAAGAACACGCCCAGGGCCGGTCTCGGCAAGGTGGTCGCATCGATCCTCACCACGCCGCACTGGACCTACAACCCAAAGACGCTCATCGCGCTCGAAGAGACGGCGAAGGAGCTTAGCCGTGACCGGCCTGACATTCTCGTCATCGCCGGCGGCGACGGCAGCGTCCATCAGACGCTGTCGAAGGTGCTGCTCGAGCACGAACACTCCCCGGGCACGCCGCTGCCACAGATTCTCATCATCCCGATCGGGACCATGAACAATCTCGCGACGACCATCGGCCTTACCCGCCACCCCGCGGTGAAGCTGGCCGAGATCATGGCCGCCAAGCTCCGCGAGAATCGTCCGCTCGACGTGACCCACCTGAGCCCGCTCAAGATCAACGACGAGTACGGGTTTCTCTACGGCACGGGCCTTCCCGTGAACTTCCTCCAGAAGTACTACGAGGATCGCAAGAACCGCGGGCGGAAGCGGGCGATCAAGGTGATTCTGGCGACGCTCGGCAACGAGATCGCCTCGCTCGTGACGTTCAGGAAATCAAAGCAGATCCTGACGCGGCCGGTGCATGCCAAGATCACGCTACCGGATGGCAACGAGCCACCCGTGGCGCCCTTCATGACCCACACCGGGATCCTCTGCGCCTCGATCGACCAGGTCGGCCTCGGTTGCCGGGCCATGCCCGACGCGAGAAGTCGACCCGGGTGCTTCATGCTCCGGTCGACGCACCTCTCGTTCTGGGGGCTCGCCGTCAGCCTCGGCGCGCTGTGGGTCGGCCTGCCGCTGCCGGCGACGTTCGACGCGGTCGTGCCCCATCTGACCATCGACTACCAGGAGCCGACCATCGCCACCGTCGACGGCGACATGAAACCGCCCAGGACCAGCGACCTCATCACCTGCGGCCCCACCGTCTCGTTCATCACGGGATGATGTTCGTTGCGCAACCCAGCTGGACAAGTGTGCCAACATGAACGAGCCTCAAGCAAGGTCGCAACACTTCTCCATGATCCGCGGATTCCATCTGGCCGATTTGTTCACCCTGGCCAATGCCTCTTGCGGAATGGCGTCGGTGTTCGCTGCCATGACCTACCTGGTCTTGCCCTCGCTCGGCCTCTTCACTCTGGCGGCCGCGTTGGTGCCGCTGGCCCTGGTCTTCGATGCGCTGGACGGCCGGGTGGCGCGCTGGCGCCACGCGCACTCGACGCTGGGACGTGAGCTGGACTCGCTAGCCGACGTGATCTCGTTCGGCGTAGCGCCCGCGGCCCTGGCTTATGCGACTGGCATGCGCGGCGGTTGGGACGCGGCCGTGCTCATCTACTTCGTGGGCTGCGGGGTCAGCCGGCTGGCGCGATACAACGTGACCGCCGAAGCCCTGTCCGCGGGAGGCGACAAGGTGGAATATTTCGAGGGCACGCCCATCCCGTCGAGCCTCGGCCTGGTCGTGGTATTGGCCGTGGCGGCGTGGACAGACCGGCTGGGAACGGCGCTGTACTTCGGCTCGGTCGAGCTTGGCTTGGTCCTGCACCCGCTGGTCCTGATGTTCGCCCTCTCGGGCAGCCTGATGATCAGCAAGACCCTGCGGATTCCCAAGCTCTAAAGGGAGACCTCAACACGGCCACGACCAATGAGGCAATAGTGGCACCTCTACAGGTGCATCTTCTGGCGGATGCGTTCGATCGCCTCCTCGATGTTCTCGCGCAGGCCGAAGGCGGAGAGGCGGAAATAGCCTTCGCCGCAATTGCCGAAGCCGGAGCCAGGGGTGCCGACCACGTGGGCCTCGGCGAGCAGGCGGTCGAAGAAGTCCCAGGAGGTTACCCCCGCGGGCACGCGCAGCCAGATATAGGGTGCGTTTTCTCCGCCGTAGACGCGATAGCCGGCGGCGGCGAGGCCCTCGCGAATGATGCGCGCGTTTTCCATGGTGTAGTCGATGTTGGCCTGCACGGCCCGGCTGCCCTCGGGGCTGAACACCGCGACGGCGGCCCGTTGCACCGGGTAGCTGACGCCGTTGAACTTGGTGGTGTGGCGGCGGTTCCACAGACCGCGCAAGGGCACAGGCGCGCCGCTGGCGTCGTGGCCGCACAGCTCGCGGGGAATCACCGTGAACGCGCAACGCGTGCCCGTGAAGCCCGCGGTCTTGGAGAAGCTGCGGAATTCGATGGCGACGTCGCGGCTGCCCGGGATCTCGAAGATGCTGTGGACCAGCCCCGGCTCGCGGATGAACGCCTCGTAGGCCGCGTCGAAGAGAATGACCGCGCCCTCCTTGCGCGCGTAGGCCACCCAGCGCGCGAGTGAGGCCCGCGCCATCACGGCGCCGGTCGGGTTGTTGGGCGAGCACAGGTAGATGATGTCCACGTGCCCGACCGGCAACGCCGGATCGAAGCCATTCTCCGCCGTGGTCGGCAGGTAGACCAGGTTGGCGTAACGGCCGCAGTCGTCGGCCTCGCCAGTGCGGCCGGCCATCACGTTGGTGTCCACGTACACCGGATAGACCGGATCGGTCAGCGCGACCACGTTGTCGAGCGCGAAGATCTCCTGGATGTTGGCGGTGTCGCACTTCGAGCCATCGGAGACGAAGATCTCCTCCGCCGCGACGTTCGCGCCCTGCGCGTGGTAGGCACCAGCGATGGCTTCGAGCAGAAACTCGTAGCCTTGCTCGGGACCGTAACCGCGGAAGGTGTCCTGGCTCCCCATTTCGTCCGCGCCGGCCTTCATCGCCTCGACGATGGGCGCCGGCAAGGGCAGCACCACGTCGCCGATGCCGAGGCGAATGATGCGCGCCTCCGGATGGGCGGTCGCGAAATTACGCACCCGCTTGCCGATTTCCGGGAATAAATAACCGGCGCGAAGCTTCTGATAGTGGGGGTTGATCCTCGGCATGGGGCTAACCATAGCGCTTTCTTTGCCCGTGCAAAACGGTCAGACTCAGCACAAACCATGGCACCAATCGACATGAAAACCCTGGGAGGTTTTCCAAACCCGAGGCCCCTACCCGCCACCCTGCCCCCCGCTCGCTTCGCTCGGCCTCGCGCGATGGTACGTCCCCGGCAAAGCCGGGGAGCTCCCCACGCGATCAAGCTCCTCATCGCCCTCCTCATCTTCGTCCAGGGGGCGGCCACCGCCGCGCCCGCCAAGCCCGCGGTCACCCCGAACAAGGATCCTAGACTCATCGTTCTGGGCGCGCTCAGGGACGAGATGGGCCGCTCGATGAAGCGGCTGCGCGTGCCCGGCGAGGACGGCCCCTACTTCATCCGCTACCTCGTCCGCGACTACGACAACTACGACCTCTCCGCCCGCTTCGGCGCCCTCTTCGAGGACAACTACCAGCGCGTGCGCCAGGGCTCGGTCGAGGTGCGCGTGGGCAGCTACCAGTTCGACAACACCGCCGACGACTCGGCCGAGAAGCTCTTCGACATCGACGACTTCGATCGCTACGAGCCACCCGTGTTCGCCCCCATGGACGACGACGTGGATGCCATGCGCGCGACCATGTGGTTGCAAACCGACGCGCGCTACAAGCAGGCGCTGGCGGCCCTGCACAAGAAGCGGGGAACGCGCGTGACCAAGATGGTCGAGGACGAGAAGATGCCCAGCTTCTCGCGCGAGAAGACCGCGCGCGCCGTGGATCCGCCGATCAATCTGAGCCTCGACCGCGCCGGGTGGAGCGAGCGTCTGCGCCGCATCTCGGCCCTCTTCAAGGCCTATCCCGAGATCTTCGATTCGCAGGTCAAGCTGTCGGCCGACCACCAGACCCGCTACCTGGTGACCAGCGAGGGCACCGAACTGGTGAACGAGCGCCTCATCTACTCCCTGCAACTGCTCGCCACCGCGCGCGCGGCCGACGGGCTCTTGGTCAACCACTTCAAGAGCTTCTACGGCGNNCTCGAGGGCGAGCGCCAGAACGACAACAAGGAGGGCGCCACCTTCAAGGGACAGATCGGCAAGCCGGTGCTGCCCGCCTTCGTCAGCGTGCTCGACGATCCCACTCTCGACAAGGTGGGCAAGGTTTCGCTCAACGGCCACTACCACTTCGACGACGAAGGCGTCGCCGCCCGCCCGGTCACCCTGGTCGACCACGGCATTTTGCGCAACTACCTCAAGAGCCGCACGCCCGTGAAAGGTTCGCTCGAATCGAATGGCCACGGCCGTGCCGAAGGCACCCTCGATCCCATCGGACGCATGGCCAGCACCATCGTCCGCTCCGACAAGGTGGTCTCCTATGTCATCCTCAAGGAAATGCTGCTCGAGGAGATCCACCGCCAGAAGAAAGCCTTCGGTCTCATCATCGCCGACATCAGCGGCGGCCAGACCAACACCACGACCTACGACTTCCAGGCCTTCAAGGGCATGCCGCGCGTCGTGTACCGCGTCGACGGCAAGACCGGCGAGGAGACCCTGGTGCGCGGCGTGGAGTTCGTGGGCACCCCGATTGGCTCGCTCAACCGCATCGTCGCCGCCTCGGACCAGACCGCAGTGTTCAACGGTTTCTGCGGCGCCGAATCCGGCTACGTCCCGGTCTCCACCGTGGCGCCCGCGTTGCTCATCAGTGAAATCGAGCTGCAGCGCACGCGCCGCGCATTGGAACGTCCGCCGCTCTTGCCTGCACCTTGGCGGTAGGACCAATGCTGGTCAAGTCAGGGAAAAACAGGGAGGAACGGAGAAGCAGAGACGGATAGGATGGGTGTTAAGCGTTGGAGCTGATCCCAGCCTCAAGGTCCCAGATCCTGGCCAACAGCGGGGAATGTGAGGCCGACATCGTCCGAAGCCGCGGCGAGACCATCGTCCTTGCCGTTTGGACCGACCGAGTAAACGACGGCCGGCGTGGTGCCGGCCGCACGACGCCAGAGCAACGGGCCGCCGCTCCACGGGTCTCGCAGCAGCGGATCGCCCGCCAACGCTTCCGATGCGCCACCGAGAAGCTCCAGCCCGAGCACCATCGCGCGCATGAGCGCCTGCGCTTCCCTGTCCTCGTTGACGTATCTCTCAAGGTCTCTGAGGGCCGTTTCCAATTCCTTGTTCGGGGCGGCAAGCGGCCCGGCAGCCTGTCTGGCGATCTCCGGCCATATCCACGGATAGCGGTCGGGGGTGATGCGCCTGAACAGGTCCGCTCGTGCGAGTATGATCCTCTGCGCATTGACCAACTCCCGTCGCTCTTTAGCCAGAAGAATGTTGGCGACGGTTCTCGGGAAGATGCCTTCATCCTTCAATCCAGGCTTCAAGGCCCAAGCTAGAGCGAGGTAGTCCGCGTAATTCGCCTCTCCCAGAGTCGGCGCATCACGCAGGATGGCCCGGAATTCCGCTGCTGCGGGCGCGACGTCCTCCGGTCGAGCTCGCCGGAGACAGGCCGTCGCGAACGGCAGCACCATCCACGCCGCATGGCGCGCAAATCTCCGCCCGATCTTCCCGCCGCTCGGGGCGATGTCCCACATGGTCCGCAGGCCGTCGGCCGCAATCCGCAGGCATTCATCGCCTGGTTCGAGAGAAGCCAGGACCATGAGCAGGACGATCGCACGGTAGGATTTCGGATACGGAGTCGACGTAACCGGGTCCGGACAAACATCCCAGGGCTTCCAGGCTTGCGTGTGCTGAGTGGCCGCGCGCAAGTCGGAGAGCCCCTCGGCCTTCTCGACAGCGAGCGCGAGCAACTCCGCCGGAGGCGGCGTACCCGCCGTGATGGCAGCGTACGACCACCCGATGCGATCGTCGTAGGTTGGATCGATCTTGTCCACGGCCTTGAAATGCGCAACCGCCGCGTTCCCTGGCCGGGCTACTCCCCGCAACACCGGCCGCGAGAAACCGCTCTTCTCCCAAGCCACCGTTCGCCGCTCCAGCTCGGCGAACACGATCTTCGCGCGCAAGGCGACATAGGTGTGGACAACTACAACGAGGGAGAACGCCACCAACACCAAGCACAACGCGACCCACGCCAGGACGCGAAGTGAGCCGGGCCAGCGCTTGATGGTCTTGGCATCCGCGCCGGCCGGCATCTTACCGGGATCGCCCGTGGTCACTCCCCCATTCTACTTCCGTCGAGCAGTGCCCGCGCCTCCGTCATTATCCCGTGGTAGCCCATCGTCCAGCGACGCGCACGGAATCGTTGGCGAGAAGCTGGGGCCCATCGAGACTCAAGCCTTGGGAAATAGTTGGTCCAGTCTCACTCGGCCAGCGAGCGCAAGGCGCGAGCCGCGAGGCCGGCTCTGCGGCCGAGGCGGGGGAAGGGGGGACCCATCTGGTTTCGCCAGATGGGGGGAGGGGATCACCCCTCCGTAAATAGTCCGTCCGCCGCTCTTGCCCGCCCCGTGGCGGTAACCATGCTACCTTTCCCGGCCCATGCCCCGCGATCCCAAGATCACGCCCATCACTCGCCACGAGCCGCGCACCTTCTACGCCACGCGCACCACGCGCACGAAGTCGTCCGAGGTCTGGGACCTGTGGGCGGTCGAGGACGGCCGCCGCGTGGGATTCCTGTCCATCGTCGATGACGCCAACGTGGTCTACGCCCTCGCGACTGTGAAAAAGGGGACCTCGCACGACGAGGTCGCCGACCTGGTCGATGGCTTCTTCCCGCCCTCGTCGACCGACGCGACCATGCGCGAGATCGTCATCTCCGACTACGAGACCGATCCCGCGGTGGTCGAATCCGATCTGGCCGCGGACGGCTAGCAAAGTTTCCCGCCCCGTCGCAGCCCGGCCCGGCTATGCTGTTGCCGATGTCTGCGTCAGGTCATCCCGCCCTGGGACCGTTTCGCGGCCTCGTCCCCTACGATGAGAGCAGCGTCAGCCTCTTCTTCGGCCGCACGGAAGAGACCAAGGCCGTGCTTGCCCTCGTGACCAAGGAGACCAGCCGCGTCACCGCTCTGTGCGGCGAGGCGGGCGTCGGCAAGACCTCGCTCCTGCGCGCCGGCCTCTTTCCCACGCTCACCGAGCGCGGTGTGGCCTGCGTCTACCTCGGCAGCTACGCCAACTTCGATCAGGACCTGTGGCAAGCGCTGGGCCGCGTGCGGGGCGAGCCGCCCACGCCGGGCGAAAGCGCGCCGGACTACCTGGTCAGCGTGGCGCGTAGCTCACCCGCCGGTACCCTGCTGGTGCTCGACCACCTCGAGGAACTGCTCGACGGCGACGCCGACGAGGCGGCCATCGCCGCCCTTGATGGGCTCGCCGCCCTGCTCAAGCAGGCGGTCGCNNCGGGCAGCCGACTGCACATCCTCCTCTCCATCGAATCGTCATTCTTTCACCGTCTCGAGCTCTTGCACGAGCTGGCCGGGATCGCACCCGCCGCCGGCGGCTGGTACGAGCTCTCCGGTCTCGACGAGGCCCATGCCGCCGAGATTCTCGAGGAAACCGCGCTCAACACCGGCACCTTCTTCGAGGCCGGGCTGGCGGGGCTGATCGCCGCGGACCTGTGCAAGAACGGCCTTTGCCTCCCCGCCGACCTGCAGATTGTGGCGACCACCGCCATCGACCAGCGGCTGACCACCATGCGCCGCTATGAGCGCAACGGCGGGGCCGCCACCATTCTTCACGGCTTTCTGCATCGGGCCATCGTCGACGCCGGCGAAGCCGTTGCCCTGCGCATCCTGCTCTCGGCCGCCGAGCGTGCCCGCCTCACCGCCTCCGAGCTTGCGGCGAAAAGCCATCTGCCGGAAGCCACCGTGGACAAGGCAGCGAGCCTGCTGGTGGCACGCGGGATCCTGCGCGAGACGACTGGGCAAAGCGAGCGCCGTCTCGTCCTGACGCATTCCTGTCTGATCCCCCGCATCCACCAGCAGAGCGCCATCGCCACCGCGCACGTGCAGCAAGCCCGCCGCGTTCTCCGCCGCCGCATGCTCACCGGCAGCGCGCTGACCTTGCTCGAGCTCCGCTCGGTGCGCGCCCACGTAGGGCATGACCTCGGCGACGAGGAGGCCAGCGTAGTCCGGCGCAGCATCCGCCGCGTGGTGCTGCGCGCTGGCCTGACCCTCGGGGTCATCGCGGTCGTGCTTTTCGGCCTCGTGTTCGAGCTGCGCACCTCCTACACGCTGGCCTTCGAGCCCTCCCAGGATTCGCCCTCGAGCCGGGTCGTGGTCCGGCGCGGGCGCAGCAGTCTGTCGTTCTTGAATTTCCTGCCCGCGCAGCCGCGCTTCGGGGCCGTGATCGCCGACACCGGCTTCGCCGCGACCGGTGTCGCCACCGATCTCTCTCGCCGCATCGCCTCGGGCCACGCCTCGGGCACCCTCGACAAGAACCGCAGCACGCCGATTCCCACCTGGCTGCGCACCGTGCTCGACGGGCTGGGGCCGGTTCCCCGTGGCATCTCGCTGGTCCTGCTCGGGGATCCCGCTGGCATCGTCTCGCTCAAGCAGGCTTTCGTGGACCCAGGATTGCGGCGTGAGGCCCTGGAGGCGTTGGCCGTGGTCGGCACCGGCGGGGCCGGCGAGGACGAGATCCTGGCCGCCGCGCTCAACGATCAATCCTCGGACGTGCGCCGCCGTGGGGTCGAGGTCGCCGCCGCCATCGATCGCCGGCAGGGCAAAGGCACCCACGCCAGCATCCTGCGCACCGCCCTGGCCGATCCGTCGTTCACCGTGCGCAGCACCGTCCTGCACGAAGCCGCCCGTCTCGACGCCGCCACCGCCGCGAGCATCCTCGCCATCGCACTGGCCGACAAGGATCCGTCGTTCCGCCGGCTGGCCGAAAAGGGCGTCATGGATCTGGCCGCGCGCGCCCCTACCGCCGCCACCGACGCCGTCCGCCGCGCCCTCGACAGCACCGACAGCCAGGCCCGGCGCACCGCCCTGACCCTCCTCGATCAGATCGCCGCCAGCATCCCGCGCGAGGCGATGTCCGCGCTCGCGCAGATTGCGGCCGACGAGCACGCCTCCGAGGAGGCGCGCATCTCCGCCCTGTCCTTCCTGCGCAAGAACGGCGAGCCGCAGGCCTCGCTGCTCCCCGTGCTGGAGAAGGCCGTCGCCCCGGACGCACCACCCCGTCTGCGCGCGGCCGCGCTGCCCATCTACGCGCGTCTCATCGATCCGGCCGCGGTCGAGGAGCTGGCCACGACCGCGACCAAGGGACCGCCCACCGGCCGCGTAACCGCCGCGGCCTTGTGGGGCGTGGTCGCCATCAAGCAACCCGACAACGCGAGCAAGCCCTTGAAGGTCTTTCTCTACGACCAATCGCCCGACGTCCGGGCCGAGGCCTCGCGCGCCTACGGCTATCTGAAACGCGAGGGGCCGGAGCTGGTGCGCAGGGCCCTGCTCGACCCGAGCCCCGAAGTCGCCCGCGCCGCCCTCGAATCCGCCGTCCGCTTGGCGGCGGGCAGCCAATCCGCGCTGATCGCCGAAGACCTGGGACACGCCCTCCCCAAGGTGCGCCCCGCCACGCGCAAGGCCATCGTCGAGGCGCTCGGTCAGATCGGGCAAACCCACCCCAACGCGGCGCTGCCCCCGCTGGTCAGGGCGCTCAAGCAGGGTGAGATCCCGACGCGCGTCGCCGCCGCACATGCTTTCTGCGAGATGGCCAAGAAGGCGCCGGCGGCGACGTCCCCCTACCTGCGCATCGCCTCGAAAGATGACAACCGCGAGGTGCGTACCGAGGCGGCCTCCTGCCTGGGCAGCCTGACCGAGGGCGACCCCAAGGGCGCCGCCCGCATGGCGGTGCAGTTGGCGTCCTCCGACGAGCCGGCCGTGCGTGCGGCCGTTGCGACCTCGCTCGGTGCGCTGGCCAAAGAGGCCCGCGACATCGTGCTCCAGCCCCTCGTCAACCTACTCGATGACCACGAACGCACCGTACGCATGGCCGCCGCCGAGGCCCTGGTGGTGTGTGGCAAGGCCAAGGTTGCCCCCGGCAAGCAAACGGCCGAGCTGGAAAAGAAGCTTTCGGCGTTCTTCGGCCAGGGCGATCTGGAAGAGCGCCAGCTCGCCCTGCGCGTGGCCTCGCGCCTGGCGGTGCCGGCGATTTTGCGCCAAGCCGCGCGCGACTCCGACGAGAGCATGCGCCTGGAAGCCATGAAGGCGGCGGCCGCGATGGAGCCCATCCTGCTCGACATCCTGCAGGCCGGCGCCGAGGATCGCGACGCCTTCGTGCGGGCCGAGGCCGTGCGTGCCCTGGCCACCGCCTCGGGCGCCGGCGCCGCCAAGGTGCTGCCCGTGTTCGAGAGCATGTTGCGCGCCGGCGATCCCGCGACCCGACGGGCCGGCGCCATCGCGCTAGGAGAGATGGCGGGCGCCGCCGATTCCGCCGCGGCCATGCTCGGCGTGGTCCTGCGCCAGCGCGGCGAATCGGTGCGCGCCGCCGCGGCGGACGCCATCGCCCGCATCGCCCAGCGCGACCCCAAGGCCGCGACGCCGCTGCTCGAACAGGCGCTCGCCGATCCGGCGCACGACGTGCACTCCGCGGCGATTCGCGGCCTGGGCGCGGTGTGGGCCGCCGAGCGCACCCCCGCCGACGTCGCCGCCATCCTCGAAGGCGCCGAGAACGACAGCGTGAAGCGCCTGGTGGCCCTCGAGGCCCTCGTGCTGCAGGCCACGCAGCTCCCCGATGCCAAGCGCGAGTCCAAGACCGGCGCCAAGGCCAAGGAGGCCAAGGCGCTGCTCGAGAAGGTCTCGCAATCGGGCCCGCCCCTCGCCCGTCTGGCCGCGCAAGTCGGCCGCGTCTTTCTCACCGGCCGCCGCGAAGACATGCACGCGTTCCTCGAGAAGCTGTACGGGGGGTAGAAATCCCCGTAGCGCCCCGGGTACGCTAGAATACGAGCGTGGTCCAGGCTCGAAAACGAAAGCACGTTCGTGAGGCCGCGCTGCCCATCGTCGATGTCGCGCGGGACAGGCAGCGCCTGGCCAAACTGCTCCCCGACATCGACCCGGGCGACCTCGACCTGATCCTGACCAGCCTGGCCCGGCCGTTTGGCTCCGGCCGGCGCTTCTTCCTGCGTGAGATCAAACCCGGTGTCTATGTCTATTAAGAAAAGGACCCTGGGAGGGTCCTTTACATCTCCCGCGATAGAGCGCTACTGGGCCAAGCCCAGCAGCGCTCACGCGAGTTCTGACGAAGCCTTCGTCCTCGCCGTGCTCGACGCCCTGAGGAAGGTTAGGCTCGAGGCCATCGTCGTGGGTAGCGTCGCCGGAATCCTACAGGGCTCGCCAGTCACCACCCAAGACCTCGATCTCCTCGTACGCGACACCCCGACCAATCGAAGGAAGATCCAGGCTCTTGGAGCGGCCCTCGGCGGCCGGCCGCGCGCGATCACGGAATTGTCCTCGGCGCTGCGTATCGATCTCCCCGCGGCGACCATTGACGTCCTCTTCGACCAACTTTCCGGAAACCTGACCTTCCAGGCGCTGCGAGCCCGCAGCTTGTCCGTCTCGCTTGGCGGCCAGACCGCCCTCGTCGCCCGCCTCGAGGATGTCATCGCATCCAAGGAGGCAGCGGGACGGCCGAAGGATCTTGCCCAGCTTCCTACCTTGCGAGACACACTTCGGGTGAAAAAGACGCTGGGGCGGACGTAGCGGCGCGGAAGAGCGTCCCGCTTTTCGACCCCCGGTTTTCCTACCGGCGTTACACCGCGCCTGGGCGCGATGGCGAGAAACGACAGAACGGTTCGACTGGAAGTCGTGAAGCGGGCGCTGGCCGAGTCGCGGCGGGGAGTCCTGCTTAAGTCCCTGGCCGAGAAGCACGGCTGGAACCTCCGCACCCTGTACCGTGACATCGAGGCCCTGCAGGCCGCGCATTTCCCCATCGTAGAAGAAGAAGGCGGGCGCTACCGCCTCGACGGCAAGGTGACGACCTTCTCGGGCGCGCCCAGCCCCGACGAGCGCCTCGCCCTCTACCTCGCGCGCGAACAAGCCGCCGGCTGGAAGCACACCTCCCTCGGCCGCGCCCTCGACACCCTGTGGAATCGCGTGTCCGCGACCGGCGGGCAGGCCGCCCTCTTCCCCGTCGAGTCCGTGCCCTGGATCGCCACCCGCGCCTTTGCCGCCATCGACGACAACCAGCACCGCCGCATCGTCGAAACCATCGAGCGCGCCACCCGCGAGCGCCTCGTCATCTCTGCCCGCTATCGCGCCGCCTCGACCGGCCAGCTCACCAACCGCCAGATCGAACCCGGCCAGCTCCACTGGGCTCCCGCTCCGGCACCATGACCCCATGTCCGACGCCGAGGCGTGCGCGAGGATCGTGCTGGCGGCGATGCGGGGGACGCGGTCCCCAAGGGTGATGCAGTGACGGATTGCGAGCCACAGATAATTCATTTCTGGGCGAAAACAACCCCTGCCGGTGCACCCACGCGCCACGCGAGCCAGTGCGCGCAGGAAACCGCGCCCTGTTCGTACCACCCGACCGCCTCGTCGAACTGGCGAATGCATTCGAGCAACCTGTGCGTCGCCGCAGCGAGGTGCGCCGACAGACTCGCAATCTCCCGACCCAATTCCTCGACGGAAAACATGGCAATTGCTATACAGATGTTCAGTACATGGAACAAGAACAATTTCACTGAATTCGACATTCCGGTCGCTCGCAATGGCTCTCGCGCGCGACGTGCATCCCCGCCCCTTCCGCGCTATCGTGGCGGACCGCTGTGAACCCAAGCCCAAGGAGCCAACCATGAAGGTTCTCGTCGTTTTCTACTCGACCTATGGACACATCTATCGCATGGCCCAGGCCGTCGCCGAGGGCGCGCGCGAGGTTGCAGGCGCCAATGTCATCTTGAGGCGCGTGCCCGAGACGCTGCCGCTCGATGTGCTGACGGCCATGGGCGCCGTGGAGGCGCAGAAGGCATTCGCCGATATCCCGATCGCCACGGTGGCCGATCTGGGGGAAGCCGATGCGATCATCTTCGGAACGCCGACCCGGTTCGGCAACATGACGGGACAGATGCGCCAGTTCCTCGACGCCACGGGCGGGCTGTGGACGCAGGGCAAGCTGGTCGGCAAGGTTGGCAGCGTGTTTGCCAGCTCGGCCACGCAGCACGGTGGCCAGGAATCCACCATCCTCAGCTTCCACACGACGCTGCTCCACCACGGCATGGTCGTGGTCGGATTGCCGTATGCCTTCGCCGGCCAGATGCGCATCGATGAAATCACCGGCGGCTCTCCCTATGGCGCATCGACCATCGCGGGGGGCAAGGGCGAGCGCATGCCGAGCGAAAACGAGCTCGCGGCCGCGCGCTTCCAGGGCCGCCACGTCGCCCAGATCGCGAAGAAACTTTCCGCGTAGTCCACCCTACCATCACAAGGAGATCCGCATGGGAACCCGAGGACGCGAAATCGTCGGTATTGACGTCAATCATCTGCTCAAGCTGCTCAACGCCGCCTACGCAAGCGAATGGCTGGCCTACTACCAGTACTGGCTCGGCGCCAAGGTCATCAAGGGACCGATGAAGGACGCGGTGGCGGCGGAGCTGACCCAGCACGCGAATGAGGAGCTTAGTCACGCCGTGTTGGTCTCGAACCGCATCATCCAGCTCCGTGGCACGCCGGTGCTCTCACCCAAGGAGTGGTTCGATCTCAGCCCGTGCAAGTACGATGCGCCCGCGGATCCCTACGTGGCGGCCCTGCTCGACCAGAACATCGCCGGCGAGCAATGCGCGATTTCGAGCTACAAGGGGCTGATGGACGCCACCAAGGACAAGGACATGGTGACCTACAACATGGCGCTGACCATCCTCGAGCAGGAGGTCGAGCATGAAGAGGATCTGCAAAGCCTGCGCGAGGATCTGGACCTGATGATAAGCCGCGGATCAAAATAGATGGGAACCCTGGGAGGAGTTCCCAAACCCTCCCGCGACGGGGAGCGCGCCGGGTCGCGGCCGTAGGCCGCGAGGGGCTGGGAGGGTTGGGTGCGGTCCCAAGTGCCGGCGAAGCCGGCACGAGCAGAGCTCGGCGGCTCCCCACGCGTTATGGCGCCTTCCCTTCTTCCACCTGGCGGCGGTGGTGCTAGGATGGCGGCCATGAAGCTCACCCGCATCCTTGCCGCCACCTCCATTTTCGCCGCCGCCCTCGCCCTGCCGCTCTTGCTCCGCCAGAGCGCGACGCACGCTGCTTCGCCCGCGCCGGCTGCCGCGGCGCCGTCGGCGGCGCCCACGCCGGCTACGCCGGCTGGCACCTGCAAGACCTACGGCGAAAAAGGCAAGTGCTGCAGCCCGGACGTCACCATGCACCTCACCAAGGAAGCGGTCTACGCGGCCTGTGGCGAGTCCGACGTGACCTTCCTCGGCGAGGCCGGCTCGAAGGAGACTTGCAAGTACCACTTCAAGGTCGAGGGGGTGAACGCCGAGGACAGCTTCGTGCAGGTCTACGCGCCCGTGGTCAAGCAAGTGCTCGACAAGCCCACCGATCCGTTCCTGAGCTACAAGAAGGTCGGCAAGGTCTGGATGACCGACAAGTCCAAGTCGCCCAAGGCCGCTGCGATGGCCGCCTCCAGCACGGGCCTCTACCTGCCCGGGCGCGGGTACTTCGTCAGCGTCGCGGCCTCCATCAAGGTCTGCACCAAGAACGAAGCCATCACGCTTTCCAAGTCGATGAAGTAGCGACGCGCATGGCCCTCGCGGGGCTGCTCGTGTTCGTGGCCGGGCTGTGCCTCGGCCCCGTGCAGGAAACCGATTTGTTCTTTCGCCTGGCCGCGGGCGAGCAATTCCTGCGCTCGGGGCACCTGGTTCATCGCAACCTTTTTTCGTTTACCTTTCCCGACGCCCCCTACCTCGACAGCGCGTGGTTGTTCGACGCGGCGGCGGCCGCGGTGTTTCGACTCGGGGGCTTCCCTTCTGTGGTACTGGTGAAGACGCTCTTGGTACTGGCGCTGGCGCTCTTCGCCTATCGCGTCTGCCGCCGCCGCGGAGTGAGCCCGGTGGTGGCCACCCTCGCGCTGGCCCTTGCGTTCTTGTGCATGCGCGAGCGTCTCGTCGAGCGACCGCACGTCTTCTCGCTCCTCGGCGAGGTCGCCGTGCTGGCCTTGCTTCCGCTCGTCGAAAGTGGCCACCGCCGCGCCTGGCTGCTCCCGCCGCTCGTCGCGCTCTGGGCCAACCTCCATGCCGGCGCTTTCCTGGCGGTCATCCTGCTGGCGCTGGCGGGAATAGGCGTCTTGCTCGACCGGGCGGGACCGCGCGCGGCTCTGCGTTTCGCGCTGGCGGCGCTGCTTGCCACGGCCGCGCTGCTCGCGACGCCGGTGGGACCCGGCATCTTCCGCTACCTGACCTTTCACGTGGGCATCTTCGACCTCCATCCGGTGGACGAATTCCGCGCCGTGACCTGGCGCTCGGACGCGGGCTTCATCTTCTTCGCGCTCGGCGGGCTCGCCGCCCTGGCACTATCGCGGCAGGGCAGGTGGCGGGAATGCCTGCCGGCCCTCGGGCTGATTGGCCTCGCCGCCTGGCACGTCCGCTTCACCGCCGACGCGACCATCGTCATGGCCGTGGTCACGGCGCCCGCGCTCGAACACCTCGCCGGCCGTTTCGTGGCTCGCCGTCCACGCGCCCTTGCCGCCGGCTTGCTGGCCGCGCTCGCGCTCGCCGCCCTCGGCCCGCGCATCGCCGTAGCCGGTCGTGGCGGCCGCCTCGTCACCATCGGGCTCGACGAGAGCGCGTTGCCACGCGACGCCATCCGGTTCGTCGAGGCGCACGGCCTGCGCGAGCTCATGTACAACGATTTCGAGACCGGCGCCTATCTGCTCTGGCAGGGATATCCCCGCTACCGCGTCTTCGTCGATCCGCGCCTGCCCGCCTATCCCGAAAATTTCCACCGCTTGCTCGGCCGCATGGATATCTCGCGCGACGAATGGACGCGGGCCATGAGCGAGCTGGGGGTGCAGAGTGCCCTGCTCGACTACGCCGGCATCAATCGGCGCGTCGCCTTCTGGGACCCCGAGCAGTGGGCGCTGATCTTCCGCGCCAAGGACAGCCGAGTGTTCGTGCGCCGGCTGCCCAGGTGGAAGGATCTGATCTCGGCCCGGGAGATCCCCGCCACTTTCACGTTCACCATCGAGGATGGCGCCACCACCTTGCCCATCGCAGCCCCGCCCGCGCTTTCGCCAGTGCCGGCTTGTGAATGGCAGGTCCGCCTGGGCGACCTCTACTTCGACCTCGACCAAGGCAAGGTCGAGCGGGCCACGGCGGCCTACCGGGCGGCGCTGGCCGCGGCGCCTGGATGTCTCGGCCGGGAACACGAGCTCGCGGCTTCGGCTTGGATCGGGTCGCTGGATGTCACCGCTGGCCACGCCGCGCAGGCCCTGCCGCTCCTCGACCGCGCCCTCGCCGTCGCGCCAACGGACACCGCCGTGCTCACCAACCGCGCCCTGGCGTTGGCTGGTTTGGGTCGAGCGACCGAAGCGCGCGAGGTGTGGAATCGCATCGCCACCCTGGCTCCGGGAACGGAGCTGGGCAAGCGGGCGGCGGCGATGGCGGGGACCCATCACTGACGTCGTGGCCGTGGCCGAGAACCTACTTGAACTCTTGCCCGCGGCGAATCTTGAAGGCCTCGCGGTACAGTTGCTCGTAGGCGGCGGCGGCGCGATCCCAGGAGAAGTCTTGCTCCATGGCGCGCTTGCGCATGGCCGTGATGTGGGCGGGCCGATCGATATAGGTCGACAGCGCCCAGCCCACGGTGTCGACGATCGCGCCGGGATTGAGGTCCCAGAAAATGAAGCCAGTGCCGTTGCCCGTGGCCTGGTCGTAGTTCACCACGGTGTCGAGCAGGCCGCCGGTGCCGCGCACGATGGGCAAGGTGCCGTAGCGCTGGCTGTACATCTGGTTGAGGCCGCAGGGCTCGAAACGCGAAGGCATGAGCAGAAAGTCCGAGCCCGCTTCGATCCGGTGCGCCAGGCCCTCGTCGAAACCGATGAAGGCGCGGAACTTGTCGCTGCGGCGGCTGGCCAGGTAGCGGAAGAAGGCTTCCGCCTCGTGGTCGCCGTTGCCGAGCAGGACGATCTGCACGTCCCAGTGGAATATCCGCTCCAGCGCGTGGGCCAGCACATCGAAGCCCTTCTGCGCGGTGAGCCGGCCGACCACGCCGAAGAGCGGAACCTTCGGCCGCAGTGCCAGCCCGAGTTGCTGCTGCAAGGCCGCCTTGCAGGTGGCTTTGGCGGAAAAATCGGCGGCGTTGTAGGGCGCGGCGATGTTGGGATCGTGCGCCGGGTCCCAGTCGCGGGTGTCGATGCCGTTGAGCACGCCGCGCAGGTCGTGGCCGCGCAGAGCCAGCTCGCCGTCGAGACCGAAGCCATAGCCCGAGGTCTGGATCTCGCGGGCGTAGGTGGGGCTGACGGTGGACAGCAGATTGGCGTGCCGGATCGCCGCCTTCATCAGGTTCATGTCACCGAAGTGCTCGAACTCGTAGGGATTGTAGTGCTCGAAGCCGAGCCCCGTGATGAACATGGCGCCGCTCTCGAAATTGCCCTGGTAGGCCAGGTTATGAATCGTGAAGACCGTGCCCGCGCCGTGCAGGGGCTTCGACCACTCGACGGTGTTCACGTACACGGGAACCAGCGCGGTCTGCCAGTCGTTGGCGTGGATCACGTCGGGAATGAAGCCGATGGTCTTGCACAGCTCGAGCGAGGCGCGCGAGAGGAACGCGAACCGTTCCAGATTGTCGGAATAGGCCTGGCCGGGCGGACCATAGACGTACGGGCGATCGAAGAAGCGGTTGTACTCGATGAAGTAGACAGGCAGGTCGGTGCCCGGCAAGCGGCCCATGCGCACGCCGGCGCGCGCATGCCCGAAGTACATGGGGACGGCGAGGGTGCCGTCGAGTTGCTCCAGGTTGTTCCACTGAATGCCCTGGTAGAGCGGCATTACCACGCGAATGTCGATGCCGCGCTGGCGCAAGGCGCGCGGCAAGACGCCCGCGACGTCCGCAAGCCCGCCGGTCTTCCGGAAAGGCGCGACTTCCGAGGCAACGAACAGCACCTTCAGCCGGCCGTCGCCAGACTGCACGGTGATGCGATCGGCGCTCACCGTGGTCGCGGGAATAGCCGGCGTCGGCGCTGCCGGGGTTCGCGCGGCCACGGTCTGGGCTCCGCGCTTAGGACGCGTAGATCCGGTAGTCGATGTCCGGGAAGATGTTGTCTTGTGCTTCAACGGATGCCAGGTACTTCTCGTCCACCTGCCCCTGCTTCAATTCGTCGTAAAGTCGGGAGAAGCGGATGATGTGTTCGTTGAATCGACGGGTGGCGTAGGGAACGGTTGTCCCCGTGGACATGATGAAGGTCCAGTCGCTGGCTTGCGCCAGCATGAGCTCGCGCGCCGCCTGTTTCAGTGCGCGCACGGTCAGGGGGTTCGACGCGCCCCAGTGGCTGCGCGCCAGCTCGACCATGCGCTCNNGCGAGCTGGTTGGTGGCGTGCCGGTCGAGGTATTCGCCGGGCGTGATGGGCGCGACCACGCTTTGATCGAAGTGGAGCTGGCGGAAGAGATCGGACAGGAAGATTGGCCCCTCGTACCACCAGTGGCCGTACAGCTCGGCGTCGTAGGGGCTGACGATGATGGGCGGGCGATCCATGCCGGCGGCCAGGCGCTCGGCCTGCTTCTCCATGTTGCCGCGGAAGTTCGAGGCGTGTAGCCCCGCCTTGCCGCGCGCGACGTCCGGATCGTAGACCCACTTGTCGTGCAGCTTGTCGTGGGTGAT
>PNBO01000390.1 GCA_003136095.1 Myxococcales bacterium | reverse complement strand
CAGGACGGTCTTGAGGATTTCTATGAGCATCGGGACGCGAACCGTACCACTTGACGATTCCTGCGTGTCTCCAGCAGATATCTGGGCCTTGGTTCGACTTTGTACCGAGTTTTTGCGGCGGACACGAGGCCCGCGCCCAGTGTACCTTTATGGCTCGAACGGGTCGGCTTAAGCGGGCTCCATCGGCACAGGATCCTCCGGGGGCGGAGAGAGCTGCTGCGGTGGTTCGATGCGCGACGGATTCCCTAAGGGCGGCGGTTCGACCACCTCGCCGTTCATGGCGGGATTGGCCTCCTGGTCGACCTCATCCTGCGAACCGGTGACCTGTATCGGTTCGCTCTTTGCAAGTGCCTTATGGAGTTTGCGCGGCGCTTGGGAAAGCTTCTTGACGTGCTTGATTGCGTAGTTCGGTACGTTGTCGCCCGTCGCGGGAATGGCGTCGCCATCGCCAACACTCTCGACCGTGCCGGCGCCTGCAGCCTCATCGGCAATGAGCTTCGCAATCGGTACGGCGGGGGGCGGAGGGGGCGAGGCCACGGGCAGCGCGGTACCAACGGGCACTGAAGCGGCGGGCGGCGCGAGCGTGGCTGGGTTAGGGCTGCGCGACAACGCGGCGGCAGCGGCGTCCACCTTCCTACCGGCCCTGGCCAAGGCTCTAACCCCCAGAGCAGCCCCTGCGACGAGACCAAAGCCTAGCAACGCCAGTGTCAGCAGAGCGCTCTTTTGCCTCGGAATCTTGTCGAACGAACCGCCTCGAACGTAGGTGTCGGTCTCTTCGTCGGCCGGTAACACCGTGTCTTGCCATCCTGTGTTTTCGTGACGTTCACCTTCTTCGAAGAACTGGAGGGTGTTCTGTCCGAAGGGGCGCGAATCTGCGGGCACGTGCATACCACGAAGGCCACTCCTCCCTCCCTGTACGGGAGTTCGCCCCTGTACGGGAGTTGTCGGGATCAATAACGTTTTGGGATTCGGTGACATGGTTAGGTTCCTTTCGTTTCACCGAAGTACAGCGAGAAGCGTGCCAAGAGGCCCGAAAGGCTTTGCAGACCGAGGAGATCGGTGGGCCGTTCATCGTGAGCGGAGCAGAGGAAGAGTTCGGCGTCACAATGACATCTGAGGGTGGCGACGAGTCAAACGATCCGGAAAATGGGCAGGGATGTTGAGGGCGTTTCAGCACGGCCGGCCTCAGCATTCCTGCTAGAGAAATTGTTTCCGCTGTCGTATCTGTCGGTTGGGGACATCCGCGCAAACCAAGCACCTTTGGGCTCGCAACGCGGGAAGGCTTGAGAATTCGTTTGTTCGACCAATATGATGGGCTGTCACCACCAAATCGATTTGCCCACACAGAAGCGCGTGGTCGCACTGAACCAGGCCTGGTCCCCTTGACACATCGGCATGGCGGCCTACTTAGAGCGAGCCGTAATGACCTGTTGCTTCCTCTGGCCACCACTCCCCGGAAAAGTCTTGCCCACCCCGACAGGACCGAGGATCACGACGTTGCGGTGATCCTCGACGAAACGGAGCGAGACAAGCTCGTTTAGCACGCGCCTGTCGTAGCTGACCTTGGCGCTTTTGTCCCAGCGTTCAAGCAACATGTCGGGGTGTAGTGGTCCATCGACATTCGCCAACGGAAAACAGCGACATTTCGGCACGCAGTACGAGGTCAGATCGACTCGCCGAGAACGCCTTTGGCCTTGGATGGGAGGTTTCGGAAATGCCTGAAGCGAGCCACTCGATGCTTCTTTCAGACGCCAGGCAGACGTCGCCCCTTCCGGCGAGTGCGCTGCTGCCACATCGCTCAGTTTGCCCGCCGGATCTCGACCTGCGCCAAGTGCCGCGCGCCTCGGAAGGACGTGGCCAACAGATCGAGTCGAGCTCCAATCTTGGCTCGGGCTGGCACCCATGGCGCCGCACAGGCGCCCTTGGCCGGGTACCTGGGTCTCGCCTCGAAGCGCCTGCGACGGTTTGCGAGACGGCGTCGATGAAAGACTTCGTCTGGCGTCGCATCCCCCATCGACGAGTGCGGCCGGACCTCGTTGTACCAGCCCTCGAACCCCGTCAGGGAAGCGCAGAAACCGCTGTGTGCCACGTCCTTTCCTGCAGTTCCCCGCCAGCGTGGCACGTCGATTCTGCCATGAGATCACGGCGTTGCAGCGGCCGACCGGGACGAGTGCTTCCACTCCCTCGCCCCGCTATCCTTCGACAAGAGCTGCCGCTATGGTGGGGTTCTGGCGCCACACGCGAAATGGCGGCCCTTGGTGGTTCCGCCGCCACCGCCCGAGGCCGCCCCCGCGCCAGGCGCACAAGACGCTTGCCACTCCCTGCCCATGGCCAAGGACCCCAAGCCACGACCGGTCACCCGTCGCTGCGGCTACATCCCCTGGCACCTGCTCATGCGCCAGCTCGGTATCGACGTCGAGACCTGTCCGCGCTGCCGGGGCAAGATGAAGATCATCGCGCTGGTGCGGGACCCCCAAAGCATCGCCCGCTACCTGCGCCACCTGGGTCTGCCCACGGAAGAGCCGTCCATGGCCCCTGCCCACGGACCACCGTTCTGGCAGAGCCGCGTCCTGCGCCGCCCCTACAGCGAGCCGCCCGACGCGGGCCAAGCGTAGGCGACCTCGGGACCGTCGAGGCCACCCCGTTCGCCGTTCGTCGGCGGACAGGGCCACCTCTGCCTTGAAACGGGAAATCAACCCCGAGGGGCCTGGGTTCTCGTCGGAATTCAGCCCTCCGCAGCCCCTCTGGAACACCTTTCTGGCCTTCGGGCACCAGGCTACTACCACGCCCAACACGCCCGGAGAGCGTTCATAACGATTACGGCCCAGGCGTAGGACCGCCTGGTGGAATCAAAATGGAGTGCATGGTCGGTCACTTTGATCTATGGGCCGGTCCACAAAGTATCAGGAACGTGGTCGCCGCACCGGAGATTGCTACCAATCCACGATGGCCCGAATGTTGCTTTAGCCATGGACCGTACCGGGAAGCACGTCATGAGGCGACTTCCGATAGGCGAGGAGCCGACCAACATTCGAGAAAGGTATGAACATGCTTTGGACAATTGCTGTGATTCTGTTCGTTCTTTGGGCACTTGGACTTGCCACCTCCTACACCATGGGAGGCTTGGTCCACATTCTCCTCATTCTGGCCGTCGTGACAGTTGTCATCCGCCTGATCCAGGGGCGAAGAGCCCTACCGTGATCCCCGACGTTCATCCCCATTGGAGATTCCATGAGGAAACTGGGTAAAGGGATGTTTTGAGCCAGTTTCAGCGTGTAGGTGGATGTTATCTGGCATTTGCATGCAGATCCCGCCACAGCAGCGTCTCGTGTTCCATCACTTCGCTTGCGAGCTTCTCCAGGTAGGTTGCGCCCTCGCGAGGGGCGAAGGGCCACTCGCGAGGTACGTGAACAACTTTTCGAACATCGCGGCACCACCAGAAGGAAGGATCCGCCGTCGCGATGGAATTGTGTTTTGAAGTCCAAGGGCCAAGTGGCCATGGGGTCAGGTATTTGCCCGTCACATAATCGGCCCCGTACTGTCCGGAAACTTATCGCCGAGCCCGGGGACACTTTCTCTAGCAATTTCACGGATGTTGCAGGTGCAACTCCGAAACTGAAGAATGTCTTGGTTCGCAGGTGGGCAGTATCTCCAGGCTCGCCTCATCGACGAGCTTCACCTCGCCATTTCGCCCGTCGTGCTCGGGCAAGGCGAGCACCTGCTGGGCGGACTCGATCTGCGAGCCCTGGGCTACACCTGCACCAAGCACATGCCCGGCAGCCGCGCTGCTTCCCACGTGTTCCTGCAGCAGCAGAAGGTGTGAGTGCTGGAAGGCACTGCGAACTGGCGAAAAAGCGGGGGACTGCAATTCGAGCTTGCCAGTCCAGAAGCGGTCAGAACAGCATAGGCGGCATGGACCGAACGCGACGCCGGATTTGGTTGACTCTCATGGGCGGTTTGGTGGCGTGCTCTTCGAGCTCGCCTTCCAAGGTCGACGGAAGCGGACAGGTTGCTGACGTTCCAGCGAGGGAGGACGGGACGGGCAAGGGCGGCCAGACCGGCAGCGGCGGAGCGACTGGGTCGGGCGGGATCCAGTCGGACGCGCTCGGTGGAGGCGGTGCAGCCAGAGACTCGGGAGCAGGCGGCAGCGGTGGCTTCGGTGGAACGGGTGGACTGGTCGATGCGGCGTCGGGCGGCATCCTGGGCAGTGGCGGACAATCTGGCTCGGGTAGTTCGGGCGGGTTGGGCGGCGGAGTTGGCGGGGCAGGGCCGCTTGGCTCGGGCGGAGGAACAGGTGGCAATGCTGGTGGCCAGGCTGGCGGCAATGCCGGCGGNNGGAGTTTCCCTCGATATGTTTCGCAGCGAAACCCCCTACGCAACCTGCGGGATGCTCAAGGCGACAATCGGCGGCAGCGCCACCGAGGACAGCTCCATGCAGCGCTACGCGGTCAGCGGGACCGACTGCCACAAGTACATCGTGCAGAACAACAACTTCGCCAATCCGACCGGTAGCGTGCAGACGCTGACCATTTCGGGCGCCAGCTTCGAGGTGGTCAGCAGCACGGCATCGCGTGCGAGCAGCTCGAACGTCCCCGCATCCTTCCCGTCGATCTACATCGGCGGCAATGGAAAGATCGCCAATGGCACTTACGTTACCTGGGATGACTCGAATTTGCCGATTCGGATCAGCGCTCTTGGCCGAGCGATGACGAGCTTCGACTGGTCGGGAGGCGTTGCCGCCGGCGACTTCGCGGCCAGCTACGATGTGTGGTTCGCCAAGGCAAGTCCAGTCGCGGGCGCCTACGACGACGCGATCTCCGGCTCACTCATGATCTGGCTCAACAGACCGAGCAACAGACAACCGGCCGGCGCGGTGGTCCGTCAAGCGACCGTCGCCGGACATTCATGGGAGGTCTGGGTCGGTCCCCACGGCACCACAGCCAATGGTACCGACGACCCGAATCGTCCCATTGTAAGCTACGTCGCACAGGACGGGCCGCTACAAGGCCTCGCATTCGATCTCGCGAACTTCATCGCCGACGCGGTCTCGAACGGCAGCGCCGACATGAGCGCAGCCCACACCAGTCAGGCGTTCTCGAGCACGTGGTATCTGACCGATGTAATCGCCGGCTTTCAGATCTGGACCGGAAGCGACGCCGCCGGTCTGAACTGCTCCGGCTTCGCGTGCCAGGTAAAGTAGAACTCGTACTATCCAACAAATC
>PNBO01000382.1:5515-18779 GCA_003136095.1 Myxococcales bacterium | reverse complement strand
TGTAGCGCGGGAGAATCTCGTGGAGCAAAGTCCCCCGGTTCTCAGGTGATTCACGATGACGATCGCAACACCCATATCGGCCGGCAGATGCTGCAGCAGCCGGGTATAGGCGTCGAGGCCACCGGCCGAACCGCCCACGCAAACGACGGGAAAGTCATCTTCAGCCCCATGAACCTTCATTGAGAATCCTCTACTCCTTTTCCTGAGGTCCCTATCCGACCTTTGCCGTCCTTGCCCCTCGCAGGTGCATAGGACCAACAAACCTCGACTTCCACGTGCGCCATCGCTCCATCGAATGTCCGATAACCGAGTTCACGTCAACCACATCCTTCCCATCAGGCGGCGAGCGCAGCGCCGTCGGAAAGCAAGAACACACCGACCATGACGTAGAGGCGCTTTGAACGCACGCTACTGCTCCTTGATGCTAGGTGAAATGAAATGGCGCGCAACGGCTACACGCGATCATACGCTATCGCCTCAGAATTGGCGAACGACTCGTTCGACCTCAAGCGTTGCCAAGCGCATATCGCAAAAACAGGTGGGAGTCGTGGCGTCGCACGCTCAGGAGGTCCAAAGGAAGTCCACCCAAATCCACACCTTCGACGAGTGACTTGCGGCCGTCGCTTGGCCGCCTCCCGAAGAGGCGCGGCGATGTGGTGATGAACAGCTCATCGAGCAGGCCCGCATCGAGTAGCTGACCGACCAGCGATGGGCCCCCTTCGGTGAGGACAACTTGCAATTTCCGGTCGTGCAGAAGATCCAGCAGCACGCGGCATTCGAAGCGCTGCGCATCGAGCGCGGCGATGCTTGGGTCGCTTGGCAGCTTGGTACCGATGGGAACCTTGGCTCGCAGGCGAGCCTCGCCCTGCGCCGTCGTGACGATCAGACAATCGCGGAGCGCGGGCTGCGCTGGATCGATGTTGCCCGACGCAGTCACCACGACCAAGAGCGGGTGGGGGCGCAGACCCAGCTGTTCTCGCAGCTCCACGAACAGCTCCCGCGCTGCGGGGAAGGCACTCTCGGGATGCCATAGAGCGCCCGCGGCCGCGCGAAATGTGCCGGCGCCGATCAAAACCGCGTCGGCAACGGCGCGCAAAAGCCCCATGACAAATCGGTCTGGCTCGCTGTTTCCGCTGACCACGCCGCCCGACTCGCCCAGGCCGGGAAGCGCCACCACGCCGTCCGCCGAGGAGACGAAGTTCGCGTACAGCAAAGGCCGGGCGAGGCCGAAATCGCCGCCGTAGCTCTTCGCCAAGGCCGCGGGCAGGGCAAATCGAGGGAGGCCCTCGCGCTCGAACAGCCGTTCGATGGGTCTCATTTCCCGAGCTGTCGTTCCGCCAACTCTTCCATCGAATACGCCAATTTCACGTCGAGTGCGGTGATTCCGCCGGCGTCATGGGTCGCGAGATCGATGCGCACCTTGTTCCAGACGTTGAACCACTCGGGGTGATGGTCCATGGCCTGAGCGACCAGTGCCGCGCCAGACATGAAAGCAAAGGCTGCAACGAAGTCGATGAACGCGTATTCACGATGGAGCTTACCATCTTCAACCTTCCAACCAGGGAGCTTGGACACCGCCGAGGCAATCTCGGCTTCACTCAGTTTGACCGGCTTGGCATTGGACATGGAGTCACCTCATGATTCAATCTAGCGCACCGTCGCCCAAAAGCCCGCCGCGCATGCCGGTCAGCCGAATGTCACCGCCCATGCGTCAGATCACACCGGCTCGGTGGAGATGCCTGCCGTGGTCCACAGCACGGCCTTGCCCGGGACCAGGAGACGGCGCGAGGGGGACGCACCGACCGGCGTGCCGGGACCAAACCCCGCTCCGGGGCGGACGGTGACGGCTTGGACGTTAGGAGACGGTGAAGACGAACGGCGGTGCCTTTGCCCGGTTCCCCAACTCGCTGAACACCCGGGCTTCCGCCTTGCCCAGCATGCGCGCGTCGGTGATCACGAAATCGAAATTCCCAGACCCGGACCCAGGGTGAAGCGAGACGGCGAGCGCATCGAGGAGATCGGTGCCGATCGCCATCGCAACCACGTCATGGCCGTCAGCCCGGAGCACCGCGAGCAGGTAGTCACGCAGGGCCGGATTGCTCTCGCCAATCAGCAGACGGTGTTTGAGGGAGACATTGGCTTTCGATGGTGCAGCTCCAGACTCGGACATGCATTCGTGGTGTGCACGGGTCGTGCCAGTCCTGGCTCACGCGATGGGATGTGGCCTCGGTCCAGTAGGACTGGCTTTTTCGGTCGAAATGATGTGCCCTGACCGTCACATTGGATGAGTCGAGGGCTGTCCCTGCGACAGTCAAGCTGGAAGGCATCAGGTCCCCGGTGACTCTAGCTCGACGCCTCCCGGCGGAGGCGCGCCCGGCATGTGCGTTTATCACGCGGCAGGGTTGGCCCTGCGTCGGGTATCCGGCAGGACGAAGGCTCGCAGCGGGGGCCCGCGAACCCCCTCATAGGGCGCGCGCTGCCGCAATCACCGCGGCTTTCGTGATGCCGAACGCTTCCATGACCACGTTCCCCGGCGCGCTCGCGCCGTAGCGGTCGATTCCAACCATGCGGCCACGGCTGCCGACGAAGGTGCGCCAGCCGAAGGTGACGCCGGCCTCGATCGATACGCGCCGCTCGCACGACGACGGCAGCACCGCCTCACGGTAGTCGGCCGCTTGGCGTTCGAAGCGCGAAAAGCAAGGGAGGGACACCACCCGTGTGCCTGGGCCGAGCTCGCGCGCGGCCGCCACCGCGTGCTGCACCTCACTGCCGGTGGCGATGAGGATCAAGTCGAGCGGTGCGCTCTCCGGCCAAAGGACGTAGCCACCGCGCAGAACGCCTTCGCGCTTGGCCGGCGCCGCGCCGGGAAGCATTGGGACTGCCTGGCGCGTGAGTGCCAGGACGGTCGGGCCCTCGCTGTGCTCGATCGCGGCGAGCCACGCGCCTGCCGNNTCTTCGGGATCGGCGGGGCGAATCACGTCGAGCCCGACCATCGCGCGCAACCCCATCAGCGTCTCGATGGGTTGATGGGTGGGGCCGTCTTCGCCCACGCCCACCGAATCGTGGGTGAAGACGTAGATCACCGGCAAGCGCGCCAGGGCCGCCAGGCGAATGCTCGGCCGCATGTAGTCGGCGAAGACCATGAAGGTCGCGCCGCTGGGGCGCACGCCGCCGTGGTAAGCGATGCCGTTCATGATCGCGCCCATGGCGTGCTCGCGGATGCCGATGCGGATGTTGCGCCCACCTGCGTGCGCCTCGTCCCAGTCGGTGCTGGCGGCGATGTAGTTGAAGGTCGAGCCATAGAGATCGGCGCTGGCGCCCATGAGGTACGGCACCTCCTTGGCCACCACCTGAAGCACCGTCTCGCCCGCCTTGCGCGTGGCCAGCTTGGCGTCGGCGGCAAAGGGCGCAATCTTGGCCGATAGATCGTCGGGGACGCGCAGCCGGTTGGCATCGTCGAGCTTCCCGGCCAGCTCGGGATTGTTCGCGCGCCAGGCGGCGAAGGTTTCTCGCCACGAGGCGTGCCTTGCCGCCAGCACTTTCCGGCGTTCGGCGAAGAACGTCTTCACCTCGCCTGGAACCCAGAACTTCTCCTCGGGCAGGCCCAGTCCGCGGCGGGCCTGGTCGACGAACTTCGCGCCGGCCTCACCGTGCGCCTTCTGGGTTCCCGCCACCTCCGGGATGCCTTTGCCAATCAGGGTATGGGCCAGGACGAATCGCGGCTTGCCGCTCTTCGAATCCCGGGCGCGGGCCAGCACGTCGTGGACCGCGGCGAGGTCGTTGCCCTGGTCGAGGTGGAGAACCTCGTAGCCGTAAGCCTCGAAGCGCTTGGCGGTATCCTCGCTCTGGGTTTTGGCGGCCATCGCGTCGAGCGTGACGTAGTTGGAATCGTAGATCAGGATCAGGTTGTCGAGCTTGAAGTGTCCGGCCATGGCGGCTGATTCGGAGGCGACACCTTCCTGCATGCAGCCGTCGCCGGCCAGCGCCCAGATCGTGTGATCGAAGATGGTGTGCTCGGCCGTGTTGAAGCGAGCCGCGAGCATCTTGGCCGCCACCGCTTGCCCCACGGCGTTGCCAACCCCTTGCCCAAGCGGGCCCGTGGTGGCCTCGACACCCGGCGTGTGGCGGAACTCGGGATGTCCGGGGGTCTTCGATCCCCACTGGCGAAAGCGCCTGATCTCGTCGATCGACAGCGGGTATCCGCAAAGGTGCAGCCACGCGTACAGGAACATGCTGCCGTGTCCAGCGGAGAGCAGGAAGCGGTCGCGGTTGATCCACGTCGGATCGGCGGGATCATGGCGAAGCAACTCACCGTAGAGCACGGCGCCGATTTCGGCCGCTCCCAGCGGTAGGCCGAGGTGACCGGAAGCGCACGCCTGCACGGCGTCCATGGCGAGTCCGCGCGCGATGTTCGCGGCGGCTGCGAGTTTTTCGAAGTTGGGCATGGGTGAAACCATTCCACGTCAACCTGCATTGTGCGAGCCAGCTTTCGCCGAATTCCGCCTCCGGTCCATTGCCTCGGCACAATCGATGCAATGGCCTGCCAACATGGACAAAGATCCGGAGATGCGCGTGATGGTCAAAGGCAGCAAGACCGGCCGTGGAAAGCGTGTCGCATTCATGGTCCTCGCTGTACTCGCGGTTGCAGTTCTGCTTACGATTGTGGTCGTGGGCTTCCGTGGCAGGAACATCCCGCAGAATGCAGCGGCGATGACGACACCGGTCGCGCCGGCCACCAAGGTCG
This sequence comes from Myxococcales bacterium, assembly GCA_003136095.1. Taxonomy (GTDB): domain Bacteria; phylum Myxococcota_A; class Polyangia; order Fen-1088; family Fen-1088; genus Fen-1118. The sequence continues at coordinate 14,035 of PNBO01000382.1, read as the reverse complement.
CGACGCGGCCATGGTGGGTGCCGTGAGCGTGGTCGTCTTCTCGACGACGGACGAGTCGGCCGTGGCGATGACGCCCGAGGAGATGCTCCCTGGGGGCTTCTTCAGAATGATGTGCCTTCACCATCAAATTGGCTGAGAAGCTCCGAGGCTTGGTTATCCATCGTGCCGGCAACACAATAGGCATGCCGCTTGCTCCATGATGATAGGATGCAAACACTCACGCGCCATCTCCGAGGAGAAGTTCCGTGTCACGCTCGCTCGGAGTCCGAATGTGCCTCTGGCCGAGTCGCGCCCACGGCACCGCTGCGGGAAATCGCGACGCTGGATGCTGCGATCTCTCGCTGGGAGAGCGAAGGCGGCGCTGCGGAGCAAAAGCCCTGAGGTTGCCGGCCGCGTCCCAACGAAACTCCACCGACTCACACCCATTCGAGGCAGATCAATGCTTCCAAGCAAGGCTTTCGCCTTCTTACTGCTGGCTGCTATTCTGGCAGTATCCTACAGAGCAAGCGCTCAAGATGCTCCGCCCCTAAAGCCCCTTCCCCTCCCCGCCGAAAGACCACCCACGCCACCTTCGGGCGAACCCGAACCTCTGGAGCCTCTGCCCGAATCGCCGCCCGCCCAGCCGGTGCCGCCGGCTAGCGCGGAGCCGGTGCCGCCTCCCCCGCCTCCTGCCTTGGCCCCGCCCCAGGCCAGTCAGCTCCCGCCAACCAGATCCAATTCCCCGCCGCCACCCGCGCCGCCGCACCCAGCCTCTTTCCCAGATAGCACGCGGCCCAGCTCAGCTCCCGAGCACCCAGCGGCCCGTGAAGAGATGCGGAGCCACGAGACGACGAATGATTGGAACGGCCTCCTCGGCCCGTTCCAGATCGGCCCGGTGGTGGGCGCCGGCCTGCCGAGCCTGCTCAACTTCGGCGTGGCCGTCAAACTCACGCGCTACGTCGGAGCAGGAATCAACATTGGCATCATTCCGAAGGTCAAGATCTCCTACTACGGACAAGCCACCCTCGCCTATCAAGAATACGATGTCTATGCTCGCGTCTACCCTTTCGGAGGCGCGGTCTTTCTCGGGACTGGCATAGGCTACGAAGCGGCCCAAGGCACGCTGGCTACGACCGTCGACCTGACGCCCTATCAGCAGGGACTGCCCGCCGGGCTCCTTCCCAACTCAGTCGACTATGCGAGCCAGGGGTCGGTCAAGACGCTGGTCCTCACCCCGCAGATAGGGATATTTCACACCTTTGGATCGGGCTTCAGCTGGGGATTCGACGTTGGGCTTCAGGTTCCCATCGCGCCCAGCCAGGTCACGTTGAAGAGCCAGGTCAATTTCCTGGCTGACCCGCAGATCCCAGAGGCCACGCGTCAGCAGTTGAACAATCAGTACGTGAAACCCACCGATGATAAGGTGCGGGGCACACTGGAAACCATCGGCCGCACGACTATCCCGACTTTCAATGTACGGATCGGCTGGCTCATCTGACGAAGGACCTGGCCGCTATTCGTCTTCCCGTAGGTAGCGCCGCATGAAGGCGCGGTCGATGCGGTCCTTCAGCTTCCAGACCCATGCCCCGGCCACGGCCCAGTTGCCCCAGGACGCCACCGCCCGCCGCTCGCCGAGGGAGAGCAGCGAAAGGAAGCGCCGCTGCGGCTTGTACGCGATCGGCGGGTTGTCCCGTAGCAGGCGCATCAGGTCTTCGGCCAGCGCCGGGCCCTGGCGTACGGCGTAGACCCCTGCTTTGGGAACGGGGCGTGAAGCAAGACTGGCAACGTCACCGGCGGCCAGCACCCACGGATGAGACACGGATCGGAGCGATCCGTCCACCGTCAGAAAACCGCGCGCGTCGGTGGCGAGCCGACTGCGAGCGAGCCAAGGCGGGGCGGCGGCGCCCGTGATCCAGACCGTGAAGGTGGTCGGCAGGGCGGGACCACTCGCGAAGTGCAACGTTCCGGGCTTCACCTCGACGGCGCGCCGACCTTTGAGCAGATCGATCCGAGCGGCATCGAGGGCGTGCGTGACAACGTGCCGCACGCGCGGCGGGTACGTGGGTAGCAGCTCATTCGTGACCAGCGAGATTGCCGACCGACCGAACCCCTCCACCTGCATGCGATGGTGAATGGCGAGTACGACCTCGACGCCCCCAGCACCGCCCCCCACGACGGTGACACGCGCGGGCCTGCTTGCGCCCTCTGGCATCGACCGCAAGAGTGCTGCCCACGCGCGGAGAAACCCGCTCATCGGCTTGATAGGCACGACATGCTCGTGCGCACCCGGCACCGCTGCCAGATCGGGCGTCGATCCCGTGTTGAGAGACAGAAGATCCCAATGGAGGGTGCAGCCATTGTCGAGCATGATGGTTCGCGTCTCTGGATCGAGGGAGGTGACCTGCGCGAGCACCAGCTCGGCGCCTGCTCGGTCGCACAGCCCGCCCAGATCGACGTGGCACTGCTGCCAAGCATAATGGCCGGCAATCAGTCCGGGGAGCATCCCCGAATACGGTGAATGACGGTCCGGGTTGATGACGGTCAGGCGGTGCCCCAAGGCTCGCTGAGCGCCGAATTGGCGCAGAACCTCGAGGTGGGCATGGCCGCCGCCGGCCAACACCAGATGCTTCATGGTGCTCCCGGCGCGGAGGTGGAAACGGAGGCGGAGGCGGAAGATCGGCGTGCCCGACCGCGAGCATCGCCATACCAGACCGCGAGTAGGCTCGCCGGCACGCCAAGCCGAAACAGCAGCGGGAATAGGTTGACGAGGAGCGTGTAGTAAAACGGGCGCTCGATGAACCGCCTTCCGGATACGGCAACTCGGGCTGGGATCGTGCGGATAACGCCCAGCGCCCTCAGCTTGCGGGAAAAGGCGAGATCCTCCAGCAGAGGGATCTCCGGAAAGCCGCCTGCGTCCCGGAAGACCTCGCGTCGGAGAAAGAGCGCCTGGTCTCCATACGGAAGTCGCGAATAGCGCGAGCGGAGATCCGCCAGGTGCAGGAGAGGGCTCCACCAAGGTCGCGGCGTGCCTTCATCAGCAACCGTCCAAGTTCGAAAGGCGCCTGCCGCAGTGCCAGGGTGAGCGAGCGCGCGTCGGATGTGCGAGGCGGCATCAGCAGGAAGCGAGACGTCGGCGTGGAGAAAGAGCAGGACGTCTCCCGTCGCACGTCTCGCGCCTTCGTTCATCTGGCGGGCTCGCCCGCGGGGAGCCTCGACCAGTAGGACGTCGGGAAACCGGCGTGCGATGGCTCTCGTTTCGTCGATGCTGCCACCGTCCACGACGATGACCTCGTGAAACGCGAAACGTGCAAGCTCGTGCAAGCGCTCGCCGATTTGCGCCGCTTCATTGAGCACGGGCATCACGACCGAGATACGGGATGCATGGCTCAACGAACTCTTGCCGCTCATGGCGATCCTAAGCAGTGCCTGAGCCCTGTGAGAAACCCCGCCGTCCTCGGTGCCAAGATACATTCCTCACGGAGAAGGCCCGCGAGCCGCACGAGATCGGTGGGCACGTCGACATCGAACCAAGGCTCCGCCTCTGCCACGGTGAGACCAACCGAGCACAGTCGCGCCACCGTATGCTCCCGAGTCGTCGCGGATCGCCACGGAATCCCGCGCAGTAGACCCGATGGACATCGCCGCAGCCCGAGGAGGTAGAAGCCTCCGTCCGCGCTGGGGCCGATGATCGCGTCGTGCTTGGCAAGCTGCAAACGCGCGGAATCAAGAAACCGTCGGGGCAAGCCCGGCAAATCCGTGCCAATGACGATGGCCGCTTTGCTACTTTCGAGAGCGAGGGACAAAGCTCGTTCCATTCGCTCGCCGAGATCTCCTGATCCCTGCGGCCAGATTTCGGTGCCCGTGGCCAGCTCCAAGAGCGACGGATCTCCGTCGCACGCCACGACGATGCGGGCCCATTCGCAGGAGCTCGCCAGGGCAAACGTGTCCGCGAAGAACGCAGCCGCAAGACCGGCTGCCTCGACCCTAGTCAGAAAGGGCGTCAGACGTGTCTTGACCAAACCAGGCAGCGGCGCCTTCACGAAAATGCAGAGCGTTGCTTTCGTCGGCATCTCTCACTCCGTTCGTCATCTTCGCCAGGCGAGCAATCGCCGGAAAAAGCGAAGTGTGCCGGGGGTTAGCCTGGTTCGCTGGTAGACGTCTCCGAGTCGCTTCCACGCCTCGGCCTGGGTCGGGTAGGGGAGAATCGTCCGCGACAGCGCACCGACCTTCGCCTTCTCGGTGAGCGCGAGCACGACCTCACCGATCATCTCTCCAGCATGTCGGGCGACCATCGTGGCGCCAAGCATACGGCCGCTCCCGGCCTCCACATGCAGGCGCGCAAAGCCCTCGGGCTCCCCGTCGAGCACGGCGCGGTCGATCTCGGCAAAGGGCACCGTGAGCGTCTGCACCTCGACACCGCGCGCGTGCGCTTCCTGCTGGTAGAGGCCGACGTGGGCAATCTCCGGATCGGTATACGTGCTCCAAGGGATGACGAGGGAGCTTTGGCGCTTGCGGCCCCAAAACAGCGCGTTCTGCACGACGATGCGGGCCATGGCGTCGGCGGCGTGGGTGAACTTGTAGGGTGAGCAGATGTCGCCGGCCGCGTAGATCTTGCGGTTCGATGTGCGCAGCCTATCGTCGACCGTGACGCCGCTGCCATCGCATGCAACTCCGGCGGCCTCGAGCCCCAGCCCCTCGAGATTGGGCGTGCGGCCGATCGCCACCAAGATCGCATCCCCCGCCAGCTCCTGCTGCGAGCCGTTGCGCTCGAACACCACGACCTTGGTTTCTTCCCGTTTCTCGACTCGTCGAATCTTCGCGCCCAGGGCCAGCCCGATGCTCTCGCGCTCGAACTGCGCGGCAAGCACGGCCGCGGCATCGGCGTCCTCACGGGGCAGCAGCTGGGCCTCGCGGCCGATGATCGACACCTCGCTGCCGAACCGCCTGAACGCCTGCGCTAGCTCGCAACCGATGGGACCTGCCCCGATGACCAGCAGGCGCTTGGGCAAGTCGGTCAGAGCGAACACGGTCTCGTTGGTGAGAAAGCCGACCTCGGCGAGGCCTGGGATTGGGAGGCTGGCAGCGCGTGAGCCCGTCGCGATGACCGCGCGGGAGAAGCGGAGACGAGCGTCACCAACCCGCAACTCGTCGGGCCCGGCGAAGACGCCCTGCCCGAGGAACACGTCGACGCCCGCGTCGGAGAATCGCTTGGCCGAGTCGTTGTGGGCGATGCCCGAGCGCAGACGACGCATCCGCTCCATGATGCCATTGAAATCCACCGCGCCCGCGGTGACCCGCACCCCGAAGGGCGTTCCCTGTGCCGCATCGTAGGCCGCACGCGCCGAGCGGATCAGGGCCTTGGACGGCACGCAGCCGTGGTTGAGGCAGTCTCCGCCCATCAGGTCGCGCTCCACAAGCGCGACCTTGGCGCCCAGTCCTGCCGCCCCGATGGCGGAGACCAGACCGGCTGTGCCGGCACCGACCACGACCAGGTTGTAGCGACCGTCAGGGGTTGGGTTGATCCACTCGGCCGGGTGGACGTTGGCGACCAGCGCCTGGTTGTGCGCGTCCCAAGGCAGGACCGGGTGTGATTGCGCGTGCGGTGTTGCCGGCGCTTGCCCGGAGATCATGAGGAATGCTCCTTGGGCGCGGGAACCTCGTCGAGGGCGTGCTTCAGGGCCTTGCGCGCGATGCGAGTGACGAGGACAGCAACCGCCACGGTCGCGATGAGCCCTGCAACCATCAGGGCATGTCCCGCAACACCAGAGGATGGTCGGGTGCCGCTGGCCAGCTCACTCGCGCTCGTGATCAGCGAGCCGATGTAAACGTAGAGTACCGTTCCCGGCAACATGCCGAGCCACGAGCCAAGCATGTAGTCACGCAACCGAACCCGCGTGAGGCCTAGCGCGTAGTTGAGAATACTGAACGGAAAGACGGGTGACAACCTGAGTAGCAGCACGATCCTGAACCCGCTCTGCCCCACGGCAGCGTCGATCGCTGCGAGGCGCGGATCCTTGCCAAGGCGCCGGGCGACCCAGTCGCGAGCCACCGTTCGCCCGAGAAGGAACGCCGTGGTCGCGGCGAGAACGCTCACGGGGGAGACGAGCACGAGGCCCCACAGGGGGCCGTAAGCGAAGCCGCCACCGATGGTGAGCACGGACCCGGGGAGCAGCAGGACAGCCGCAACCACATAAGCGACCGCGAAGAAGGCCCAACCCGCCCGGCCCTGGCCGCGAATCCACTCGACGACGGTCACCAGCCACGAGGTCACCGGGAAAAGTGTGAATAGCAGGACGAGCCCGGCGACGCTCATCACCACGGCGACCAGGCGCAGCCAACGCCAGTGTCGGCCGCGCAGCGAGGGATGAGACACTCCGGCGCTCAATGTGCCGTTGACTTGAGCGGTCCGGATGCTCATGTGGTGGTCCCGCCACAGCTCGAACCCGCGCCGGCGGTGCAGCCGAAACAGTGACGTCGCACCACGATGCGCCGGGATTCGAGGGCCGCGCGGTCGAAGCGGGCAATGTGGTGGGGCGCCTCCGGCTCGACGCCCAGGTCGAGCATCTGATTGAAATCACAATCGTGGAGCCGACCGTCCCAGCCGACCGACAAGGTCGTGCGGCACATGACTGCGGCGGCAGCCGCCGGGTTGAAAGCCGCCGCCAGCCGCTGGAGGTAGGACTCGAGGTTGCCACTCTGCAACAGCCACTCGAGGTAGCGGGCGATCGGCATGTTCGTCATGCAGTAGAGAGAATCGAAGGAGACCTGGTACAAACGAAACAACTCACGCTTCCACTCGCGCTCCAGCGACGCCTGCGCCGGGGGAAGAAAAGCACCCACCGGATTGGCCACCAGCACGAGCCCCAAGCCGGAGCCAGCCTTGCCATACCCCACCTCGTTCAGTCGGCGCAGCGCCGACAGCGAGCGCTCGAATGTGCCTTCGCCCCGCTGCCGATCCGTAAGCAGGGAACGATAGTGCGGTAGCGAGCAAACCAGCTCGACTTCGTGCTCGGCGAAGAAGGCGGGCAGGTCGCGGTAGGCCGGATACTCGAGGATGGTCAGGTTGCAGCGGTCGATGACCTTGCGGCCGAGCGCACGCGCCTGCGCTACCAGCCAGCGGAACTCCGGATGGAGCTCGGGGGCCCCGCCGGTGATGTCCACGATCGGGATGTCGTTCGATGCGACCACATCGAGACAGCGCTCCAATGTGGCTCGCGACATGGCTTCGCGTCGATCGGGTCCCGCATCGACGTGGCAATGTAGGCACGTCATGTTGCACAATCGACCTAGGTTGATCTGCAAGGTCGAGATGCGGGTTGGCCTGAGCGGCCATAGCCCGTGCCGCTCGAGCAGCGTCTCGAGCTCGTGGTCGAGCGACACCTCTTCGATGTGCGCGAGCTGGACCCTCGGTTGCGCGAGCGGGAGGTGGCGGTATGCCGGCGAGGTCGCGCGCATCGTCTACATTCCGACTTTGGTCGCGTGCTCGCGCATCTGCACACCGTGAACCAGGGTCGCGCCTCCGCGGATGGCCGCGGCCACATGGACGGCTTCCGTCATCTGATCGAGGTCGGCGCCNNTCCCGCGCCGACAGCGCGCCATCCGCGAAGACCTGCCCGTACCAATCGAAGAACTTCTTCGCCAGGGCAGGACAGTTCTTCCCGATGTCCGGGAACTTCGCCAGATCCGCGGGGTGGTAGTAGCTGCTTTCATCCATGGAATTCCCTCCTGGGTTTCGGAAGAATCAACCACCGAGGCCTCTGGCTTTCAACAGATCCCTCAGACGCTCGACCCTCTTCCGGTTGACCCCAAGATCGCCCTTTCCTACGCGAGACGCCGACCTTACGTGAATGGTTTTTTCCGCCACATCCAAGCGCAGCTCGACATCGTCAACGAAGCGCCAGATCTTGCTCCTGAACGTCGCCCACAGATAGTCCCCGGTGTCCTTCTCGATCCTGCCGCCGAGCGAGGTTACCGAGGTTTTCGCATTCTCCCACGCGACGTTGGGCTCTGCGGAAAACGCGAAGGGCTCGGCATGCGCCTTCCCGCCGCGATACTCGCTGACCACGCAGTTCGGCGTGCCCGGACAGGGACGCAACTTGCCGTTCACGAGCCCTGTCTCTCGGGCCTTTCTTGAATTCAAGGACAGGTACGTGAACGATCCCAGGAACAGTACCACCAGGGTCGCAATGCCCCAGATAACGATTCTCAAGTCCGCCTCCGCTTCTTCACCAATTACCCAGGAAGCTCCCGAAGGCAATCATGGATTTCCGCCCTGCGCATCCAGCTCGCCGCGCCTATTCCCCAGACCGTGTTGAGCACGATAGCCAGCAAAGGCATCAATAGGCCCACTTTGAGCCCCAGGAGCCCCATGCCACGCAAGGGAAATACTACGCACCAAGCCACGAGCGTCGGGGGAAGGCCGAACAATACGCCTCTCAGCAAGACAGAACCCCTCAGTAGGGGCAGGAGGAAGAGGACTCCCCAGATACCGCCCCAGGTGACGCCCCAATACAGATGTTGCGGATCCCATTTCACCGGCGC
>PNBO01000382.1:0-5482 GCA_003136095.1 Myxococcales bacterium | reverse complement strand
CGGTCAGGGCACGCACGAGAATCCACACCCGCCATGCCTGCCCCCTGCGTATCCGTGGTGCTCCTCCCGCCGGTCATACGGGCGGCATCCGCCGCGCGTTCCCACGTAACACCCGCCTAGCGCAATCGCGACGAGGAGCAACAACAGCCAATGTCTCTTCATTGCAGCCGGGCTTCCCCTCAAGCTTTGAGAAACGTCAGCAGGTCCGCGTTGAGCTTCTCTTTGTGCGTTTCGGTGAGTCCGTGCGGCGCGCCGGGGTAGACGACCAGCTTGGCGTTCTTGACGAGCTTGCTCGATTGCAGCGCGCTCGCTGCGATTGGCACGATTTGGTCGTCATCGCCATGGAGAATCAGCGTTGGCACGTCGAACTTCTTGAGATCCTCGGTGAAGTCCGTCTCGGAAAACGCCTTGATGCAATCGAGCGTGCTCTTGTGACCGGCCTGCATTCCTTGCAGCCAGAACCAGTCGATCATGCCCTGTGATACCTTTGCGCCCGGCCGGTTGAAGCCGAAGAAAGGGCCACTGGCAAGCTGTTGATAGAATTTGGAGCGGTCGGCGAGCGAGCCGTCACGGATACCATCGAACACAGCGAGCGCCAGCCCGCCGGGATTGGCCGCCGTCTTGAGCATGAGGGGCGGGACGGCAGACACCAGTGCGGCCTTGGTCAAGCGCTTGCTGCCGTGGCGACCGATGTAGCGAGCCACTTCGCCGCCGCCCGCGGAGAAGCCGACAAGCACGGCATTCTTCAAGTCCAGCGTGTCCATCAGCCTGGCGAGATCATCGGCATAGGTGTCCATGTCGTTGCCCTCCCAGGGTTGACCGGACCGGCCGTGACCGCGACGGTCATGCGCCACACAGCGATAGCCCTGGGACGCGAGAAAGACCATCTGGGACTCCCAACTATCCGAGCTGAGCGGCCATCCGTGGCTGAATACAATCGGTTGACCCGAACCCCAGTCCTTGTAGTAGATCAGCGTGCCGTCCTTCGTCGTGAGCGTGCTCATGTCTGGTGCTCCTTGGTTATCGTTAGCCCTTGTCAGACTCTTGGTAGAGCCGTTGGGTGACAGACCACAGCTCTACGCCCCGCGCTCTTCGGCCTGCATCTTTCGGGCCGGTCGACGCGCCGAAACAATTTCAACCCTTGAACGACAGGGGGCTTACCCTTCGTCTGAGCGGCGCGGACGCGTGGAGGCAAGCGGGTGCCAGTACGCTCCGAGTCCATCATCTTGATGGATCGATCCAATCATCGTGACTGGTCGGTAGTCCGACGCCCGAGCTAAAGCAACCCCGCTGGCGGATTTGGGGAGCGCTTGGGCGCTCGCGCGCATTGGCTTCCTCTTTGCTTTCTCGGGTCGGCAAGTCTAGGCGACCGGCAGCACAACCGCACAAGGAGACCGAATGCAAATACAGCAACTTCTACTGGGAGCTGCACTGTCAGCTCTGTTGACCATGAGCGCAAGCGGAAGAGCCGCCGAGAATAACGTACAGAAAGAGGGCGATGCCATGGAAGCCAAAGGCAATGCCCAGGAAAAGCAGGCTGTGCGAGAGAAGAAAGCCGCCGAGAAGACCGAACGCGCGGGCGAGGCGAGGGAGAAGACGGGCGAGCTGATGCAGAAGGATGCCAAGGCGCTCAAGAAGGAGGACAACACCGCGGCAGAAGGTGCGCAATTGGATCGCGCCGGGGCCGCTGAAAAGGCCAAGGGTGAGAAGATGGAGCAGTCGGCCAAGAGCCACAAGGCGCACGCCAAACGCACGCAGAAGGCGGCCAACCAGATGGAAGAGTCGGGCAACAAAATCGAGAAGGCCGGCACCGGGATCGATAAGAAGTAGGACCCGAAAATCGGTCAAGAGGAAGCCATGCCGCTCATCAAATCGCCGTCGAAGGCAGCGCGAAACCAAAACATCAAGACCGAGATCGCAGCGGGCAAACCACCCAAACAAGCTGTCGCAATTGGCTACGCGATTCAGCGTAGAGCCAAGGCCGGAGTCAAAGCCAAGCGATGATCTGCTCCGACTGACGTCGAGCACGCAGGGGAGAGCCCCAACCAGGAGCTGGCTACCGGAGCATAGTTATTTCAAGCGCCATTTTGCCTTGGCCGAAATGCATCCGCAGTAAAATCTCCGATAAGAAACATTACGCCAACTACACGCAACGACACCTCCAACCCATCCCTCTACCCAGCATGCTCACGGAATGCAACATGGGACCGCCAGAGCGAATCAGAGCTGAGCACGAAAGGTGCTGCCAAGGCAGTCATCCTCCGCGCCATTGGCTGGCCATCGCCAAGACCTATCGGCCCCCGATGGGTCTTGGCGATGCACAAATGGAGAGCCTAGAAGGTAACCGGCGTCGGTGTCAGGCGATCGCTAGCAGCACCGACTCCGTAGGTGCATTCGTTGCCCCAGCAGAGGAGGCTGCCGTCGGTCAGGACGGCGCAACTGTGGGTCACACCCAGCGACAGCTGTTTGACATTCGACAGCCCGGAAACCACCACGGGCTTCGAACGATCGATCTGAGAACCATCGCCCAGCTGTCCGACGTTGTTGTATCCCCAGCACTTCGCCGTCGTGTCGGCCAGAACCGCGCACATGTGGTATTCGCCGGCGGCCAGGTCGACCACGCCGGAGAGGTCGGGCACGGCGGCCGGAGTGGGGCGTCCGGTGGTGGTCCCATCACCGAGCGAGCCGTAGGTGTTGTCACCCCAGCAGCTCACCGTCGCATCGTCGAGCAGTGCACACGCGACATTGGCGCCCACGACCACCTTCACGACGTGGGCGAGGCCGGCGACCGCTCCAGGTAGAGCGCCGTTGCCGAAGCCGCCCGTCCAGTTCATTCCCCAACATTGGACCGTGCCGTCGGTCAGCAGGGCGCAATTCTGCATGGCGCCCGCGGAGATCTGGCTGACGTTGGCGAGCCCGGAAACCACCACGGGCGCAAGGCTGTCCATCGTCGTTCCGTTTCCGAGCTGTCCGCTCGAGTTGTAGCCGTAGCAGCTCACGGTGCCGTCCAGAAGCAGAACGCACGAGTGGTATTCGCCGAGGGAGACTTGCTTGACGGCTTTGCCTCCGAGCACGACCCAAGGAACATCTCGCGTGTTGGTGCTACCGTCGCCGAGCTGGCCGTAGTTGTTCGAGCCCCAGCAGCGGAGAGTGCCATCCGCAAGCTGGGCGCAGCTGTCGACGTAATCGGCCGCGACATGGACCGCCCCCGAGACGCCGGCCGGGTTTGGCTTCGAGCCTTTGTTCCAGCAGCGTACGGTGGCGTCCGTCATCAGAACGCAGCTTTGGCACCAACCGGCGGCTACTTCCGCAGCCCGAGGGGAAGCAGCCAGAAGCAGGAAGACGAAGCCGTCGCGGCCGGCGGCGCCTCCGCCGGTCACGAACCTGGACTTGTCCGGCGAAACCGCGAGCCCCAGGGCCTGGCTACCGGTCGACCAGACGGCCGATAGCGAGAAAGTCCCCGCGCCGCCGCGGGTCCAAAGGTTGACCACCCCCGACCAGTCGTCGCTGAGCAAGCGATCCCGATCGACCCAGACGACGTGGCTGACGTAGACCGAATGTCCGCTCAACGATTGCAGCAGCTTGCCGCTGGCGGCGTCCCAGATCTTGAGGACGTTGCCATCTCCCGTCGAGGCGATTTGCCCGCCATCCGGCGAGAAATCGGCGTCCGCCATCTCGTTGGTGATGGCGAGTGTTGCGACAAGGGCCCCCGTCTGCACGTTCCATAGGCGCGCTTGGCCATCGTAGATGCCGGCGATCAGCAACGAATCGTCGGGGGAGAAATGAACGTTGTGTGCGGTGCTCGGGACCGGCATGCCCCGTACACGGGCTCCGTCGGCAATCCGCCAAATCTCGACGTCGCCCTCGTAGCCGCCGGTCGCGAGCAAGGTTCCGTCATGGGAAAAGGCCAATGCGTCGGCATACCAGCCGGTGTTGGCCGCAAGAGTGCGTACCAGGGTTCCCGTCGAGACCTGCCAAAGCCTGACAAAGGCCACGTTTTCGCTGCTGCCCGGAATCGTGCCTGCGGTCGCCAGGAGCTGCCCGTCGGGCGAGAAGGCGACCGCGTAGGTCGTCTCGGGGTTCGAGTCGGACGGATTCCACAGGAGCGCGCCATCGCTGAGACGCCAAACGGAAGCGCTCGGCTGCGCATCGTCCCCTCCGGTGGCCAGGAGTTGCCCGTCCGGCGAATAGGCAACCGCGAAGGTATGTCCACAGGGATTGACGACGCCCGGCGCGGTGGTAATGGGGCCACAGGTCGTCGCGCCGCCGGTGGTCACTTGGGTTGTGACGACGGTCGAGCCGCCGGTTCCAACTGCCGTGCCGGTTCCGGCGCCCGCGCCTCCGGTTGCTCCTCCCGTCGCGGCCGGTTGGGTCGAGCCAGCCCCGCCCGAGGTGATGACCGGATCCGTGTCGCCCACCATGGCCGTCTGATTGCAGGCCGGCGAGCTCGCCAGTGCCAGCAGGGTCACACTGCCGGCCACCATGCGCGGCAGAAGCGTTCGAGGTATGCGCGGTTGCTGGTTCATGATTTGGCCTCCGACCATGAATGGACGTATGCCCTTCGCTTTATGACGGGTACGCTCACTTGGTTTGGGAATTCACGAGGGTGTGGATGCGGCCGACGTAGGCCGACGCCGGATACTGCCTGGCAAATTGGTCCGCCTTCCGGCGAGCCTCCGCCATCCGCCCGAGATCGACGAGAGCGGTGATGGCAATCAGCTCGCGTTCTTGGTCGAGGGAGCTTCCGGGAAAACGTCGCCGGTGCTCCTCGGCCAATGCCAGCGCCCCCGCGGGGTCGCGGGGCAATGCGCGGTGGGCGCGGTTGAGCAGGGGAAATTCGTCGTCGCCAGCCGCGCTGCCGGTGCCGGCCCGGCGATTGCGCGATGGGGCCGCTGCCTTCGCCTTGTCTGGGCTCGGAGTCATCGCAGGCGCAGGTTGGTCCGGCGGCGATTCGACCGGCATCGCAATGGCCGCGGGTTCGGTTGGCGGCGTGCCCATGGGGGCGATGCTCGGGCGCATCGGTTTGGTGGCTGTCGCCGGCAGGCCGCGGTTCTCCCTCGGCGCCGTCGCGCGAGTTTGATGCAAGACCAGCCCGGTTCCTCCGCCGATCGCAGCGCTGGTCACGAGCGCCGCCAGCACCAGCTTGGCCGAGCCCGTCGAGAGCCAGGTGGTGACGCCGGCCGTGGACGCCGGGGCTGCCTTCACCAGCGCTGCCGTGACGACCGCCGCGGTCGCGCCCAGATAGGCAAAGACGTCTTGCTCCAGTGCCTGGAGCTGCTTGTCGTCGGGACCGGCGGCCTGCGCCGCTTGCAGGGCACGGCCGAGCGAGGAGGTGCCTCCCAGCCTGCTGCGCAGGCGAACCGGATCCGGCGAAGTCATCATGACGCTCTCCTTGCAAGGGTCATCCTACGTCTCCCGTGGGCTCGCCCAGCAACGCTGCGACCGCCCTGCGGGCAGCGTGCAGGCGCGAGTACGCCGTCTG
>PNBO01000085.1 GCA_003136095.1 Myxococcales bacterium | reverse complement strand
GCGGCCGTCGAGGAAGGCATCGTTCCGGGGGGTGGCGTGGCGCTGATTCGCGCGCTTACGGCCATCGAGGGGCTGAAGTTCGACGACGACCGCCGCTTCGGCGTCAACATCATCCGCCGCGCCATCGAGGAACCGCTGCGCCAGATCGCGGGCAACGCGGGCGTCGACGGCTCCATCGTCGTCGAGAAGGTCAAGAACGGCAAGGGCGCGTTCGGCTTCAACGCCGCCACCGAGGAGTACGAAGATCTGGTCAAGGCCGGCGTCATCGATCCGACCAAGGTGGTGCGCGCGGCGCTGCAGAACGCGGCTTCCGTGGCCGGTCTCATGCTGACCACCGAGGCGATGATCGCCGAGAAGCCAAAGAAGAAGGAAGAACCGGCCCACGGCGGCGGCGGTGGCGGTGGCATGGGCGGTATGGGCGGAATGGGCGGCATGGGGGGGGATGATTACTAGGTAGGGGGAAGAGAGCACAGAGGGGTACCAAGAGAGCACAGAGCAGGGGTCCGGATTCACCTCCGGGCCCCTTTTCCTTTCTGCGGCTCGGTGTGCTCGTCCGCCTTTGTGTGCTCAAGGCTTGGCATTTTTCTGCTTGCATGTAGCCGGGGCGGCTACAATGGGGTCGTGGTCGAGGAAACAACAGGCAACCGCCGCCGCAGCCCGCGCATCGAGGTTTTCGCCCAGGCCGAGCTCAAGGGCCAGGATGTGCGCATCATGGAGGTGCGCAACGTTTCCTCGGGCGGCATCTATCTGGTCGGCACCCCGGAAGAGTATCCCGACCTCACGCCCGGCGTGGATCTCGACCTGGTCATCTTCGGCAGCGAGGAAGGCATTGGCGACGACCCGGACTTCAACATCGTTTGCCAGGCCCGCATCATTCGCGTCGACAGAGGCAACCCCGGCAAGCGCCCGCCCGGCTTTGGCGCCACCATCGATCCCGCGGACGAGGACAACCGCGAGCGCCTGACCAAGCTCCTCTTGCGCGCCGACCACTACCGGGTTGGCGATCCTAGGCGATAGTCGCGTAGAACCGCCGCAGCCACCGACGGTCGTGGCCGTGGTCGTGTCCGGGTAGCTGGGTTGAGGCATCATCAAGTCGCCCCGAAAGGAAACGTGATGCGGTTGCGCAAAGACACCATGGCGCTTCTGCTGGTCATCTTCGCCGCCGCCAGGGTCCTGGTGACACCGCACTCGCTGAACATCGTGTGCCTCCCCGGACTCCACACGGCCTGGGATCACAAGGGCCGGATGATCTGCCGCCGAGACGGCATCATCTGCGACTAGCATTTCACGGCCACGACCACGACCGCGACCACGGCCACGACCTTCCGCTCACTTTGCGCGACATCGGAAAGTGGCAGCCCCGGCCGAGCGGTGGTAACTAGATCGAATGTTTCGTTTCTTGCGGCTCGTGATCTACCTGGGGGTTTTGGTGGCTTTCATCTGGTTCGGTACGACGGTTGAGCTGGGCAGTCGTACCTTGTTCGGGCATATCCAGAACATCTGGAGGACGCATGAGTCGCAGGAGCTGGTGGACGGGACGAAGGGCAAGGTGGGCGATCTCGTGGAGCGCGCCTCGGACAAGGTGAGCAAGGGCATCGGCAAGAACGTCACGGCCCCGGCCAACTCGCGCGGCGAGGACCAGCAGGGAGCCAAGCCCATGGAAGATGTCCAGGGCGAGGATCGCAAGACCCTGCGCGAGCTGATCGGCCGCAAGGCCAAGAGCCAGTAATGAGCGAGACCGCGTACCGCCACCGCGTGGACGAGCTGTTTTCGCGTCTCGACGCGGCCTTCGCGGCTGTCGATCCCGATCTCGCCGAGTCGGAGTATGCGCAAGGCACGCTGGTCGTCATCTTCCGGCAGGCGCACAAGCTGATTCTTTCGCCGCAGGCCCCGGCGCGGCAGATTTGGGCCGCGTTCCGCGACCGCGCCTGGCACTTCAGCCTCGACGAGGCGAGCGGACGCTGGCTGGACGACAAGGGCCAAGGCGTGGAGATCGTCGCGCTCGTCGCCCGCCTGGCCCGCGAGCACGCGGGCGTCGAGTTGAGGATCTAGAAGGGAACCCTTTCAGGGTTCCCGTCGACAATAATCGTGCCCTTCCCGCCAGAGGGCGCTCTCCATCGCCACGAGCAGGGGCAGGATGGTTTTTCGATCGAGCGCGCTGATGGCGAGGTTGCGGCCGTCGGCTTCGAGAATGGATTTCTCCTCGGGCAGCAGGCGATCGACTTTGTTGTAGACGAGCAGGCGGGGTGTCTCGGCCAGCTCGAGATCGCCCAGGATGCGTTCGACCGCGGTGATGTGTGCGTCGCGATCGGCATCGGCGGCATCGACCACATGGAGCAGCAGATCGGCGCCGTCCAGCTCCTCGAGCGTGGCATGGAAAGCCTGCGCGAGATCCTGGGGGAGATCGCGGATGAACCCGACGGTGTCCGCCAGGATCAATTCCCGCTCGCGTGGAAAGCGCAGCCGGCGGGTGGTCGGGTCGAGCGTGGCGAAGAGCTTGTCTTCGACCAGGACCTCGCTGCCGGTCAGGCTGTTGAGCAAGGTTGACTTGCCACTGTTGGTGTACCCCACGATGGCGACCAGGGGCAGACCGCGGCCCTCGCGCGCGGCGCGGCGGCCCTGGCGCTGGCGGCGGGTCTCCTCGATATCCTTTTCCAGCCGGTGCAGGCGCTCGCGCGCCCGGCGGCGGCCGATTTCGAGCTTGGTTTCACCCGGCCCGCGCCCGCCAATGCCGCCCACCAGGCGGCTCATCATGGTGTTCTCCTCCTGCAACCGGGGCAGGCGGTAGCGGAGCTGAGCCAACTCGACCTGTAGCTTGGCGTCCCGGCTGCGCGCTCGTTGCGCAAAGATGTCCAGAATCAAGATCGTCCGATCGATGACCTTGAGATCCGTGAACGCGGTGATGGCGTGCGCCTGTCCGGGCGACAGATCGGGATCGAAGATGAGCACGCTGGCGTCGAACTGCATGGCGCGTACGAGCACGTCCTCGAGTTTGCCGCGGCCGATGAGGTAGCGTGGATCGGCTTCGGGTCGGCGCTGCACGGCTACGTCCACGACCTCGAGGCCCGCGGTCCGGCACAGCTCGCGCAATTCGTGGACGCGGTTACTGTTGTCTTGGGAACCCTGGGCGGGTTCCCAAACCCTCCCGCGATGCTCCGCTGCCGGCAAAGCCGGCAGGCTCCGCACGCGGCTATTGTCTTGGGAGCCCTGGGCGGGTTCCCAAGCCCTCCCACGACGCTCCGCTGCCGGCAAGGCCGGCAGGCTCCGCACGCGGTTATTGTCTTGGGAACCCTGGGCGGGTTCCCAAACCCTCCCACGACGCTCCGCTGCCGGCAAGGCCGGCAGGCTCCGCACGCGGCTCTGCCCGCGCCGGTTGCCGATCTCGGCCACCACGAGCAGGGCGCGCTCGGCCGCGCGGGTCTTGCGGCCCGTGGGCAGGACGCGGTCGAATTCCTCCTCGAGGGCCGCGACCAGATCCACGCAGTCGACCTCGGCGCGGTGAAAGGGCGCGGCCGGCAGCAAGACCCACGGCGAGCCGCCCTCGCGGGGCGGCACCAGGTGCGCGACGAAGAGGTCGGCCGGTCGGCCTTCGTGATTCACGCCCACGGCCGCGACGAGATCGAGGCGCAGTAGCGCGAGATCGACAAGGTCGTCGCGGGACAGGCCTTCGTTGCGCAGGTGGGTGTGCACCAGGCGCAACCCCCGGAAGCGGCCGTGTCCAGCGCGCAGGCGCCCGACCTCGGGCAGCAGGATGCGCGAGGCATCGCCGACGAAGACATGCTCGATGGCGCCCTGACGGGAAATGAGCACCCCGACCTGGCGGCCGATGCGCCGGGAGACTTCGCAGAGAAAGGCGCCCAGCTCCGCCGAAACCACGTCTTGCGGCGCCACCCGCCGGCGGTAGACGCGTTCCAGGGTCGCAAGCTCGGACGGCTTGAGCCCCGCGCGATTGCCGGTCACATCATGCATGAAACTTCCGGCGGGCAGGTGCGGCGCCTTAGCCCTGCGGCTCTTCGCCGGGGCGCGGCGCGACCGGGGTACCGGCGGTGCTGCGTTCGTCGAGCAGGGTGAGCGCCACGCTGACCGCGCGCTTGGCCTTGTCGATGGTCTTTTCGTCGTCCTTGATGCGGCGGTAGGCGCGCAAGGCCTGGTCCTCCAGATCCGCCACCTTGCCTTCCAGCTCGGTGATGCGGTCGCGGGCCTGAGAGAGCTTGACCTCGCGATCGCGCACGTCGGTGCGCGAGGTGTCGAGCTCGCCCTCCACGCGCAGGAGCCGGCGGTGGGTCTCGGCCAGCTCATCGTTGCGCGCGGCGACCTCGACCTCGAGCTCGGTGGCGCGGGCGTGGGCCTGTTCCAGCTCCACGCGCTGCCGCTCGGCCGCCTCGGTCTTCTCGGTCAAGGTGCGCCGTTCGAGCTCGGCCGTGGCCGCGTGGTGCTGTTCGTCGCGCGCCTGCAACTCCGTACGCCGGCGGGCGTCGGCGGCGTCGAGATCCACCGTGCGGCGCACTTCCGCCTCCTCCAGCTCGCGCCGCCGCTGATCCTCGGCCGCGGTCAGGGCCGCTTCGTGATTGCGGCGCAGCTCGGCGCTCTCGTTCTTGCTGTCGCGATCCTTGGTCTCCAGGGCGGCCTGATGCGCGTGCTTCTCGTTCTCGAGCGCCGTCGTGTACTCCTCGCGCATGGCGAGGCTGGCTTTCTCGTTCTCGCGGCGGACCCGCGCCAGCTCGATTTCGTGCGCGTCCTCGAGCGAGGCCTTCTCCTCGGCGTGCCGCTTGCCCAGGATTTCGATCTCGGCGGTGTGGCTCGCGTTGATTTTGCCGGTCGCAGCCTGCAGCTCGCTGTCGCGCGAAGACTTCTCGGTGTCGCGATCCTCGCGCAGGCGGGCCACCTCGTTCTTGTGATTCTCCTCGTCCTCGGCGATGCGCGCCTCGAGATCGTTGCGGACGCGGTCGAGCTCCAGGCGCGCGCGATCTTCGACGGTCGCCAGGCGCTTCTTGATCAGGTCGAGCTCGTCGTGGGTCTTGCCGATCTCGGCGTGCGCATCCTCCAGCCGTACCTTGAGCCCGCGCTCGCGCTCGATGGATTTTTCCTTGTCCTGCGCCAACGCCATCACCTTCTCGCTGGCGTGCATCAGGTTCTTTTCGAAGGCGAGCATCTTTTCTTCGAGGTCGCGACGCGCCCGCTCATGCTCGCGCATGCGATCCTTCTGGTCGAGAATCTGCCGGTCCTTCGCGTCCAGCGCGTCGCGCAGATCGAGGACATCCTTTTCCTTGCGGTTGATGGTCTCGCGCAGACCCAGGAGATCCTTCTCCTTGTGCAAAGGCTGCGACGCCAGGTGGGAGCGCAGGTCGTCGATCACCGCGCCTAGCTCACGCTTCTCGTCTTCGAGCTCGTGGATGCGCTTCTGCAAGTCGCTGAAGACGGCGTCGCTCGCGGTCGCGCTGGCGTAGGAAACCACCGAGGTGTTGCGCACTTCGTCCGGGAGGGGAAGGCCATCGTCCTGCGGCTGGCGCAAGAAATCCGGGTTGCCCTCGACCTCCGCGGGCGGCGCGGCGATCTCGGCGGTCACGGGCTCGGGCGGGGAGAGGACGGTCGGCACCGCTTGCAGATCCACGGGGGCTTCCTCCCCGAGCATGTCGCGCATGTGCTCGGCGAGTAAGGATGCTGCGACGGCGCGGGTGGCACCCTCCTCCAGCCAGCCGTCGGAATCGGCGGCGGTTGCCGCGGTCGCGGGCTCGGCCGCGGCTACCGGCTCGTGCGCAGCGGCCTTGGCTTCGGCGGGGGGGGGCGTGATCACGTCGAGAAAGCTCTTCCCCGGGACCGTCTTGCGCATGTCGATGTCCTCGCCGAGGCTCATCGAGGACGAGATCTCCAGGGCATCGAAGGCGGCGTCCGCCTCCTTGTCGAACATGGCGTCGAGCACCGGGTTGACGCCCAGGGGATCGCCCGCGCGCGGCTGCTCCACCGGCTGGGATTGGGGCGGCGGCGTCGCCAACCGGGACTCGTCGACGATGTCGTCCGCGTCGATGGCGATCTCCGACGAGACAACCTCCGTGCCCACGAAGATCTCGGACGACAGCGATGGCGTGCCGGCGGCCTCGGGTTCGTCGAGGCCCACCAGGACATTCACCTTACGCATCAGCTCGTGACGGTCGAGCGGCTTGAACATGTAGTCGTCGGCGCGTAGCTTGAACGTCTTGTGCTGCTCGAACTTCTCCGGTGATTCGTCGGCCGAGGTGAGAATGAGCGGAATGTCCTTGAGCTCAGCGCTGCGCTTGATCTTGTTGCAGATGGCGTAGCCGGCCTTCTTGGGCTCGACCGAAACCAACATCAACGTGGGCCGGTTCTTCTTGGCCCAATCAACGACCTGATCGCCGTTGGTGATGTTCTTGATCTCGAAGCCGTAAGGCTCCAGCGTTCCGGCGATGACGCCCAGGGCGGCTTCATCCGGCTCGACACACAAAAGCGTTCTCGTCGACATGAGGATGCTGGACGTTACTACGGATAGGCGCCTGGAACCAAGCGGAGCCGGCTTCTAGCCCAACGCGTGATCAACGATGGAGGTAGACCGTTTCGACCCAGTTGGCCAAGGCATCTTCGTCCAGATCCGCTGTGAAAACGTAATCGAGGCCGCCGGGCTCGCGGTAGGTGACCGTCGACACCCCTTGGTGCTTGTCCACGAAGGCGTGCCGGCCGTGCAGGTCGCGCTGGCGCGGGCCAGCCAGGGGTTCGTTGTCCGAGGGCGCCACCATGACGCCCAGGCGGTGACCAGCCGGCACCTGGTAGACCATGTAGGCGCCAAGGCGGTCGCGCACGTTGACCAGGCGCCCGCCTTGGCAGCGCGTGCCACTGTCCTGCGCGGCGGGCTGCAGGGCAAAATCGACTTTGCCGCGGAACCAGTCCGATACCTTGGCGCAGCTCTCGGACAGGACGTCGAGGGGCAGGTCATGGTGGAAGGTGGAAACCGCCTGTTCCAGCACGGGCGAGCGCGACGTGCGCTGCACATTGGCGGCGAACAGCACGAGGGCTGCGGCCGCTGCCGCGCCGATGGTGAAAGCTCGCGGATGCGATTGCCACAGCCACCGCCGCCGGGGCGAGGGCGCGGCCGCAATGGCGTTTTCGATGCGCGTGCGCAGCCCGACGGGCAGGGCGGGTCGGGGCAGATGGCCGCGCACGGCGGCCTTGCAACGGGCCTGGAAGCGGCTCGCTTGCGTGCAGGCCTCGCAATCGTGCAGATGGGCTTCGTAGGCCTGGCGATCCGCGCCGGTCAGCTCGCCGTCCACGTAGGCGTGCAGGAAGGTGTCGGCTTCCGCGCAGCTCACGGTCACGCGGCACCTCCTTCCTGCTTCTTGCGCAAATAGCCTTGGAGATTGACCACCTCGGCGCCCGCTTGCGGCGGCGCCGGCTCGGCGGCGGCCGCGTAGTCGGCGAGCTGCTTCTGCAGCAGGCGGCGGCCTCGGAACAGGCGGCTCATCACGGTGCCGGCCGGGCATTCCATGATGTCGGCAATTTCCCGGTAGGAAAGATCCTCCAGGTCGGCCAGGATGACGGGCAGGCGGAATTCCGGCGGCAGGGTCGCCAGGGCCTTCTCGACGTCGCGCGAGAGCATGCGGCCGAAGAGCGCGCTCTCCGCGTCGCGCGGGGCCTTGCCCTGGAACTGCCCCAGGTTGGCCGCGCTGGCTTCCGCCTCGCCCAGGATCTCCTGCTCGCGCGCCCGCTCGCGGTAGCGGTTACGGAAGACGTTGGTCAGGATGCGCATCAGCCAGGCGCGGCAGTTCGAGCCGGCCGCGTAGCCGTCCCAGAATCGGTAGGCGCGCAAGATAGCGTCCTGGACCAGATCCTCGGCATCACCCTCGGACCTGGTCATGCGCAGGGCGACGCTGTAGAGGGCTTGGAGGTGAGGCATCACCTCGCGTTCGAATTCGGTCTGCGATGTGCGGCGGTGGAGAAGCACGGTCTTCCTGACACTAACCGGCGGCCCCCTTGGCCTATTCCCGTACGCGAGGGGAAACAGCCCCGCCTAGGGCAGCGAAGCGGGGCTGTCGATGCGCATGAAATAACGCTTGGTGGCGGGGGTGCTGCCTGATTTCACCTGGTCCGTGTACGTGGCATAGACGGCATCGTCGCCAACCCAGGCGGCGAGTGGGCCGGCATTTCCGTTGACGCTTCGCAGCTTGAGGGTGGAGCCATGTCGAATGGCGTTGTAGGTGTAGCGGACGACCTCGGGTCCGGACTTGCGTTCCAGGCCGATGACGATGTCGCTGCCGGCCGAGCTGGCCCAGGCCGCACGGGGCATGCTCAACGGACCGCCAAACAGGGCGGCCGACATCACCGGGTTCTGCGTGGTCACGGTGCCAGCCTGGGTCAGCGGGTCAACCGGCGGATAGTAGGTAGCGAAATCGATGGCGTTGGCGCCGTTCTCGGTGCCCTGGAAGGCCATGAAATAGTTGCCCGCGGGGGTTGGCGAGCCCACGATCTGACAATTCACTACCTCCACCTGGAGCTGGTAGGTCATGATGGTCGGGAGGCCGGATTCATCGACTTCCACGGTCTGGAAATCCGAGGTGGCGAAGGAGGGATTGGGCGTGATGGCGCCGAAGCTGAAGCCGGTGGAGCGGCCCTGCGGGGCCAGGCAGTCCCACTGGGGAACCTGCGCATCGTCGAAGAACTTCGACGGGGCGGCTGTCGTGATGGCATCCGCGGGCAAGAGCAGGTAGCTGATGTTGATGCCCGTCACGCGAATGCCCCAGGCGACGTAACCGAAGTTGCCGCTGGCCGCGGCGCCAGCCGCGAGTTGCACGGTGGAGGGGTCGGTGCCGGCGGGGAGCGGAGGCGCCAATACGATAGGCGCGGCGGGCGCGGCGGCGCCGAGAGTGTGCACGGTTGCCACGAGGTCGTAGCCGCCGCTCACGGTTGCGCTGTTCACGAACGCGAGGGCAACGAGCTGGTCGCCGGGATTGGTCTTCTTGGTCGCCGCGAAGACCGGGCCCACCACGGGCTGCGGCGCGAAGGCGAAGCTGG
Source organism: Myxococcales bacterium (assembly GCA_003136095.1). GTDB lineage: Bacteria > Myxococcota_A > Polyangia > Fen-1088 > Fen-1088 > Fen-1118. The sequence goes on along the minus strand of PNBO01000085.1, from coordinate 1,325 downwards.
TTTCTTGCGTTAGCGTGCCGTCGAGCGCGAGCCGCGCCCAGTGCACGAGGCCGCTGACGCTGTCGTAGCCCGCCAGGGTGAAGCTGTCGCCAGCGCGAATCAGGGACACGTCCTGCAATTGTGCCAGCGGCGAGTCGGGCAGTGTCTTGTCCACGCCCACGCTGGCGCCGGGCGGTGCGTCCGAACTACAACCAACGAGGATGGACGCAAACAATACCCCCGAGTGGATCTTGGTCATGCGCGGATCTTAGTGGGGAAGTGTCAATCCGCCAAGGGAGGTGTTGGGTGAGGGCGTCTGCCGCGCCCGGCTATGTGCCGTGGCACTTCTTGTACTTCTTGCCGCTGCCGCAAGGACAGGGATCGTTGCGGCCAACCTTTGGCTCTGCGCGGCGCACGGGGTGTGGATCCTCCGGGGCCGAGGACTGCGCCGCCCCGCCTCCGGATTCGACCATTCGGCGGGGCTTCTTCTTGGCTTGCGCCAGGTTGGCAGCCGCGGTTTCGGTTTCTTCGCGGCGGATCTGCACGTGGAAGAGCTTCTCGCACACGTTGCGACTGATGTTGTCCATCATCGCGCCGAAGATAACGAAGCCTTCCTTCTTGTATTCCTGCTTGGGATCCTTCTGGCCGTAGCCGCGCAGGTGGATACCCTCGCGCAGGGCTTCCATGTTGCGCAGGTGTTCGATCCAGCGCTGGTCGATTTCCTCCAGCATGAAATGGCGGCTGAAGTAGAGGAACCACGGCAAGGTGAATTCCTGCTCGCGCGCCTCGATGATCTTCTCCAGCTCCTGCCACATGGCCTCGGTCAGCTTGTCGCGCTCCATCAACCCCTTGGCGTTGATGGAGGGCTCGAAGGCGAAGCGTTCCTTCATCCCGGTGCGCAGGGCATCGAGGTCCCAGTCCTCGGCGTGCGTGCCTTCCGGACAGGTGCTGTCGATCAGCTCGGAGAGGACCTCGTCCGCCAGATCGAGGACGCGCTCGCGCTGCTGCACCAGGAGCTTGGCGATCTCGGTGGACAGGTGGTCAAGGGTTTCGGTGCGGTCTTCCACGATCCCGGTGACTTCGGGGTAGGTGCCGAACTGGCGGTAGATGGCCGAACGGAACACCGCCGGATCGAGCGGCGTGGGGGCCGGGGGCTGCGTCGGATCCGGGCCGGGCTGCGGCTGGGTCAGGGCATCGAGGATGCGCGCCAGCGTGGGGCGAACCATCTCGGTCAGCGACGCGACCGTGTGCTGGCCGGAGGTCTGCGCGACTTCGGCCTGCTTGCCGGCCTTGACCTCGGCCTCGGTCAGCATGGGCGCATAGCGGCCTTCGAGCACTTGCCGGCG
>PNBO01000448.1 GCA_003136095.1 Myxococcales bacterium | reverse complement strand
GACGACCACGTCTACGACCACCATCCATCGCTCCAACTGGGTGGTGCGTCCGTCGTGGAAAGGCCACTCTTTCTGCCGCCTTCCGCGACATCGCTGCGCTTGTCGCGGGATTTCGGCGGCATGAACCGAGAGCCGCGCTGGGTTGCAACCTAGCGCACGCGAAGACTAGATGGGGTGTCCGCGCGGGGCTTGATCCCATACGCCCGCAGTGCGAGCCTGTCGCCCGGCCATGCCTCATAAGATCGAAGCTTCCCGCCGAGATCGTCCGCTGCATGTCGGCCTCGGCGTTCAGAGCGCGATGGCGATCCTCCTGGTAGCCGCCTTGGCCGCGAGCTGCGGCAGCGAACCCCCGCGCGGGATCTGGGACGGCAGCTTCGGCTCGGGCAGTTGTTCGAACGGAGCCACCGGTCAGTTCACCTGCACCCCGGATCCGGGCTCGAAGCCCGCGAACTGTGGCGAAGCGGAGGCGGGGCTGGAGCTGGTCACGGTCGGGGACTTCACCGGAGGCAAAGCCAGCAACTGGTACGCCTACGTGGACAAGAGTGGAGCTGACGCCACCATCGTCTCCTTCGACAACAGTTGGGAGACTTCCACCCAGCCCGATCCCTTCCCGCGCTGCACGGATCGCTCGGCGCCCAATGCGGTGCATATTCAGGGTGGGCCTTTCTACGGCTGGGGCGGCGGTTTCGGCAGCTCGATGCGGGACTACTTGCCGCACACGCCTGATCCCAAGTACGACTGCTTCGCGACCCCGGGCAACCCTCTGTGCGAGCCCAGCGACTACGAGTTCGAGAGCAATGCCGTGGACCTGAGCCAGTTCGAGGGTGTCGCCTTGTGGGCGAGGCGCGGGCCCGACAGCGAGGGCGGCATCCGCATCAACGTCGGCGACGTGCAGACCGACGACGACATCAGCTATCTCATGTACCAGGCGGACCCGACCCGGCCGCGCAATTGCGAGCGCGTGCGCGAGTGTGCCTGCACCAACCACAAGCAGTGCCAGCCCTGGGCTGCCGCCCCGATCGAGACCCAGACCCCGAACCTGATTGCCTGGCGCAAGGCCCTCGACGCTGTGAGCGTGCAGAGCTACCAGATATGGTCGTGCGCCAACCCGGGTACCTACTGCGAGGACCCCACGGCCGACATCATCCCCGGCTACTTCACCGCGAGCAGCCCTATTGCCAGCTGTAATAGCTGCATGCAAACCACCTGCGAGGAGCCCTACCCGGCCTATCCCAATGGGTTGGGGGGAGCCATGGACATCCAATTCAACGGCAGGCCCTGCACCCAGTTCCAATCGCGCACCGGCATCGTGACCTCCTACTGCTTCGATCCGAAGCTCGACCCGCCGCCCGCCGAGGCCGACCAGCAGTGCGGCGACCACTGGATGCGCGGCATCTACCTGACCAACCAGTGGAGCCTCTATCTGGTGCCGTTCACCGATCTGCTGCAGCAGGGGTTCGGCAAGCGCTTCGGCAAGATCGACACGAAGCACGTAACCATGCTTCGCCTGACCTGGGACGGCGGCTACATCGACTACTGGATCGGCTGGATCGGCTTCTACCGCCACAAGACCTGATCGCGCCGCTGTCGTCCAGCGCGCGCCGGGGTACAATCGGGCCCTGCATGCCCTTCGACCGTAGCCACATCAGCACGGGACTGCCGGGCCTCGATCAGGTGTTCACCGGCCTGCGCGCCGGCGACAACGTGGTCTGGCAGGTGGACTCGCTCGACGACTACGCCGCCTTCGTCGCACCGTTCTGCCAGTGGGCGCGGTCGAATGGGCGGCGCCTCATCTACTTCCGCTTCGCCAAGCATCGGCCGCTCTGCGAACCCAGCGCGGCCGAGGTGCGCGAGGTGAGCCCCGAGGCGGGGTTCGAAGCGTTCATCACGCAGATTCACGACGTCATCGAGGAGGTGGGCGAGGACGCGTTCTACGTCTTCGACAGCATGTCGGACCTCTCGCTCGAGCGCATCAGCGACCGCATGCTGGGCAACTTCTTCGTGCTCACCTGTCCCTATCTCTTCACGCTCAACACCATCGCCTACCACGTCCTGCTGCGGAACTACCACTCGTTCCACGCCAGCTCGCCCATCGCGCAGACCACGCAGATCCTCGTCGACGTCTACAACCTGCGCGGCCAACTCTACCTGCACCCGCGCAAGGTGCAGCACCGCTATGCCCCCACCATGCACATGCTGCACGTCTGGGTAGGCGACGACTTCCGGCCGGTGACGGAAAGCTACATCACCACGGAGGTCCTGGCGCAAGCGCCCTGGGCCAGCTCCACGGCGGGCAGCGGCCGCGTCGGACCGTGGACGCGCACCTTCCAGGAGGCACACGCGATGCTGCGCGCGGCCGAGCGGGGCCAGGCCACGGCTAAGCAAGTCGACGAGGCCCGCGCCCTCACCCGGCGCATCGGCATCACGCGCGACGAGCGCCTAGCCGAGCTCGCGGATCGCTACCTGACCCTCGAGGACATCCTGCGCATCCGCCAGCGCATCCTGCCCTCGGGTCTCATCGGCGGCAAGGCCGTGGGCATGCTCCTGGCCCGGCGGATCCTCAACGACCAGAGCGCGCGCTGGGCTACCGTGCTGGAGCCCCACGACTCGTTCTACATCGCCTCCGAGAACTTCTACACCTACCTGGTGCAAAACCACGTCTGGCTGCTGCGCCAGCAGCAGAAGAACTCGGAGAAGTTCCTCGACGGCGCCGCCGAGGCGCGCCAGCGCATGTTCATGGGCACCTTCCCCGAGTACATGAAAGAGCGTTTCCAGAACATGCTCGACTACTTCGGCAATTCGCCCATCATCGTGCGCTCGTCGAGCTTGCTCGAGGACGCCTACGGCAATACCTTCGCCGGCAAGTACGACAGCGTCTTCTGCGCCAACCAGGGCCCCCGGCACATTCGCGTCGACGAATTCCTGCAGGCCGTCCGCCGCGTCTACGCCAGCAGCATGAGCGAGGAGGCACTGATCTATCGCAAGGAGCGCCGGGTGCTCCACAAGGACGAGCAGATGGCGCTCCTGGTCCAGCGGGTTTCCGGCGCCCGCAACGGCTCACTCTACTTCCCGCACGTGGCCGGCGTGGCCCTCTCGCATAACCCCTACGTCTGGGACAAATCCATCGATCCGCATGCCGGCGTGATGCGCATGGTGTTCGGCTTGGGCACGCGCGCGGTGGATCGCTCCGACGACGACTACACGCGCGTGGTGGCGCTGAACGCGCCGACCAAACGTCCCGAGCCCAGCTTCGACGACGTGCGCCGGCACGCCCAGCGCCGGGTCGACGTCCTCGACCTCGAAACCAATCAGCTGGCCTCCTACGATTTCGTGGACGTGGCCCGCCGCTGCCCCGACCTGCCGCTGCCCATGCTGGCCTCGCGCGACGAGGAGTTGGTCCGCCGGGCCGCCGAGCGGGGCCAGGAAACCTTCCCCTGGGTCCTGACCTTCGACCAGATGTTGGAGAAGACGGCCTTCGCCGCCGACATGCGCGAGATGCTGCACGTCCTGCAAGAGGCCTACGGCAGCCCGGTCGAGATGGAGTTCACCCTCAATTTCCTCCACGACGGCAGCTATCGCATCAACCTGCTCCAGTGCCGCCCCGTCACCATGGCGCTCGACGGACCCTTCGAGCGCCCCGACCGCTCCCACCTCGGGCCGGAAGACATCGTGATGGAGGCGCGCGGCGCCGTCGTCGGCCAGGGCCGCTCGGCGATTATCGACCGGGTGATCTACGTGTCGCCCGCCGCGTACAGCCGGCTAGGCGACGGTCAGCGCCACGAGGTCGCATCGGTCATCGGCCAGCTCACGCGGGCGCGGGACCGCGGGCCCGCTCCCGCCATCATGCTCCTGGGACCCGGCCGCTGGGGCACCAGCACGCCGTCGCTGGGCGTGCCGGTTTCCTGGAAGGCGATCAGCCCGGTGTCGGTGCTGTGCGAGATCGTGGCCATGCACGCGGATCTGGTCCCCGACGTTTCCCTGGGCACCCACTTCTTCAACGGCCTCATCGAGATGGAGATCCTCTACGTCGCGGTCTTCCCGCGCGGCAAGGACAGCTTGAACGTCGACTACTTCGAGCGCGCCCCGAACCGGCTAGCCACGGTCCTGCCCGATGCGAGCCGCTGGGCGGAAGTCATCCGCGTGATCGATCCGGCCGAGGGCGCGGGCGCCCCGCGCCTGCACCTGTGCGCCGATCCGATGGACCAGTCGTTCCTCTGCTACCTCAAGCGCGGGTGAGCGACTACCGTCTTCTTCTCGCGTGTTACCATCGCGGCGTCCCTCACCGCCGAGCTCCGCTCGGCTGCCTCTCCCCGCTGCGCGGGGCGAGGCTAGATCACGCGCCCTCTGTGTCCTCCCCCTCCTACGCTTCCAGCGTAATCTCTACCTTGACCACCTTCTTGCCGGTCTCGAAGGGGATCACGTTGCCGGCGACTTTCTTGCCGTCGACCGTGACCGACTTGACGCCCTTGCAGATCTTGTTCGGGTTCTTGACCTCGATCTGGTACTCCACGCCGCGGAACTTCCGCGTCGCCGTGAAGCCCTTCCATGC
>PNBO01000119.1 GCA_003136095.1 Myxococcales bacterium | reverse complement strand
AGCAGGTAAATCCACGCGTGCTCGCGGAAGCCGCGGAAGCGCAGCCCGAGGTCGAGTGGGCTCTCCTTGAACACGCAGGGCCAAACGGCGAGCGGCAGGCAGTAGGCGCCGTAGCGCGAGACGCCCCAGAACACGCGGTAGCACAGATCGCGGTAGGTGCCGAGGTCGAGGGTCCCGGGATGGCGATCCGACCAGCGCTGCAAGAGCGGCTGCACGGTGCCGTCGTAGAATTCGCGCGAGCCGTAGAAGTTGATGAGCAGGAGGGAGAGTGCGCCGAGCAAGAAGGTGACCATGACGCGGGCATCGAGCGCCGTCTTGTTACCGCGTTGCTCGCGCAGGAGCAGCGCCTCGGCATCGAGCTCGACCCACGTGCCGCGGAAGAACCACACCACCACGGGCGCGATGGCGGCGAGAAGTACGAGCGAGAGCGCGAGTTTGCCGAGGGGGCTGTCGAGAAAGAACATCGGAAAGCCACCCTCTAGCACGAATGTCGGGGCCGCGGGACAGGACGCGTTGACCGAATCCGGCGCTCGTGGCAAAACCATCCCATCATGCCGGTATTGAAGTCGATCAAGGATGTCGTCGTTGGCCAGGCGTTCAAGCTGGCGGGAAGTCCACGCGTGTCCAAGCTGGTGAGCGATCCCCGGCTGATGAACGCGGCCATGAAGGCCATGAGCGTGGGCGGAGCGGTGAAGACGAACCTGGACAAGGCGGGCCGCCTGGCCGCGGGCACCTTCGGCCTGGCGACCCATGAAGAGGTCGTCACCTTGCGCACGACCATCCAGCAGCTCGAAGACCAGCTCGCGACCCTGGAAAGCAAGGCCGCGAAGAGCTGAGGCACCGATCCCCCGCCAACCTCAGGGAGTGATACGGCCGATGGCGCCACTGCCCGAATCCGTGAACCAGATATTGCCGTCGGGGCCGGTGGTGATGGTCGTCGGCATGCTGAAGGCAGCGGGAATGGCGAACTCGGTCACCGTTCCGGTCGGGGTGATGCGGCCAATCTTGCCGAGGCCCGAATCGGTGAACCAGAGATTCCCGTCGGGGCCGGCCGTGATGTCGTTGGGGTAGTTGGCGGAATTCGGCACGGAGAACTCGGTGAGCGAGCCGGCGGGCGTGATGCGACCGACCTTGGTTCCGCCGCTGTCGTCGTAGTCCATGAACCAGATGTTGCCGTCCGGTCCCAACGTGATGCCCGAGGGATGACTGGGCACGGCCGGCAGCGTGAATTCCGTGATGGCCCCGCTGGGCGTGATGCGGCCGATCTTGCCACCCACGGCCTCGGTGAACCACAGGTTGCCATCGGCCCCGACCGCGATGTCGTCGGGCCGGCTGCCGCTCGTGGGCACGGCAAACTCGGTGAAGACACCCGCGGTCGTCATGCGCCCGATCCGGTTGCCGTAGATCTCGGTGAACCAGAGATTGCCGTCCGATCCCGTGACGATGCTCCAGGGAGTGCTCTGGGTCTTGGGCAGGGGGAATTCGGTGATGGTGCCCGCCGTCGTGATGCGGCCAATCTTGTCGGCGTAGCACTCCGCGAACCACAGATTGCCGTCCGGCCCGGTCGTGATACCCATGGGCTCGACCACGATGCTCGGAATCGGGAATTCCGTGATGGTTCCCGCGGGGGTAATGCGGCCGACGTCGTTGCCGAATTGTTCCGTGAACCAGAGGTTGCCGTCCGGCCCGGCCGTGATGCCCGCGGGCTCGCTGCTGGTGACGGGGACGGGGAATTCCACGATGTTGTTCGCCGTGCCGCCGCCATCGCTGCCACCGTCCACGACGGTCACGCCGCCCGTTCCCGTCGAACGGCCACCGGCGCCCGCGGCGCCAACTCCGGCGGTGCCCCCCGCGCCGCCCGTCCCCGTGCGCCCACCCACGCCGACAGTGCCACCGGCTCCGACGATCGTGCCGCCAGTGCCGGGGCGCCCGCCCATTCCCCCGCTCCCACCGGTTGCGCGCGCCCCACCCGTGCCAAGGGCACCCACGCCACCGCCGGTGCCGATCGCACCGCCGGAAGCAAGGTAGCCGCCGCTGCCCCGGCTGCCCCCGACCGACGGCGCGCCACCCGAGGCGATCGCCCCGCCCGTGCCCCGCGAACCTCCGGACCCGGTCGATCCGACGAACCCAGCAGCCCCGCCCGAGGCAGCCCGGCCACCCGCGCCGATGGCACCACCCGAGCCACCGTTCTTGCCTGACCCACCGGCCCCACCCTGGCCACCACCGTCGCCTTCATGGGCGCGCTTCTCCAACAGTCCAGTCCGGGCGCATCCCGCGAGCAGGAGAATGACCGAAAGCGCGGCAAGGCCAAGTTTCATCAAGTGCTCCTCACGGCATGAGATGGTACCAGGGTTGGGGAAGAATCCGCCACCGCCTCGCCGCACGCACGGCCCACAACATGCCAACGATCTCGCCCCCGACTGGCGCGGGAGAGGACCGTGCCCTGCCTACCCGTGGCAGCAGGCCGAATACGTGATCGGCGGCGGCGCCACGAACATGATGTTCCTGCAGCAGTACGGTGTGTTGTCGAGCTTCATGATCGCGCGAGAATCGAAGCCCTCTTGCTTCTTGCCGATCCGTCTAGAACCGCTTGCCGCAGGTGATGCCCCACGGGCTCGCGATGCAAGCCAGGTCGCTGTGGGGTTGGGCCGGGGGAGGACCGGAATGCCAGGTGAGGATGCCGATGAGAGCCATGGTCAAGGCAGCGGCCCCGGTCCCGAGGGTTACCCCCATAGCGACATTCCGCTCCGTCGACAGGGTGCCTTTGGTCGTGCAGTGCCATCCCGAGTCCGGCGGATGATTGCAGGAGCTCAGCTCGGAGTCTTGTTTGATCCAGTAGGCGCCGGCGCCCGCTGCCACCAGCGCGGCACCCGCGCTGGACCACAACCAGGCCTTAGCGGCGGTATTCGATGCCCGGGGGTGCGTCGCTTCTTTCATCACCGTCACCGGCGACGCCGCACCCGCGGGATCGGCGCCGAGCCTGGGTGCGGGTTCGAGCGACAGGAGCAACTCCTTGCGAGCGCCGCCGCGAACGTTGATCGCCTCGGAATGTGTGGCCATGCCCGGGGCGCTGGCCGCGATCGTGTGCGCGCCGAAGCCGAAGAGCAGGCTCCCGTCCGGCTCGAATTCCGGTGCGCGTCCGTCGACGGCGAGGCGGGCGGTACGGGGCACGACCCGCACCGTGTACACATCCACGAACATGCGACTGCGGTCGAGCAAGTCCTGCACGTCCTTGCGCTGCGCGGGCGAGAGTGGCTTGCGCTTGTCTTGCAGGGCCACGGATAGATAGCGCCACGCCGCGACGTAGTCGCGTAGTTCGAACGAAGCCATGCCGATCCCCCGGAAGGTGCGGGCGTTCGGGTTCGTTTCGTGAGCGCGCCGAAACAGGCTGCGCGCTTCCTCGAAGTGGCCGGCGTCGTATTCGGCCACGCCGTCGCGAATCGTCTTGCGGTAGACCGCCTCGTCGGTGGCATCCGACGGACCGAAAGGATCGGCGACCGTGTCAGCCGCGCGCGCGGGAAAGGCGCAGACCATCGGGCCGAGAACTCCCACGACGACCGCCAGGCTTCGCGTCCAGCGGAGCAAGCGATGATTCTCCATGCGTGGCTCGACCAACCAAGGCAACGGCTAGAAATCCTCGGCGGACAGGCTGCCGGCCCGCGGCCTGGTCGTGGCGACCGCCGGCCCCGGTCTTACCGGCGGGGGCGGCGCCGATGGAGCGCTGGAAAGCCCGCTCCGCGCAACCAGTCGGCGAACCGACGCGCTCTTTCCCCCATCCCTTGCGGCCAGGCGTGAACCCGACAAGACAGCGCGATGTGGAGCCCGCGCCTGGACCGTTGTCCCGGAGGACGTAGTGGTCGCGCCCGTCCGGAAGGCCGGCAGCGGAACGGAGGGGGCTTCGCTTTCCGCAAGGGGCGCCGGTGGGCTCGGCGCCACGACGGGATCGCTCGGCGGCTCCGACGGCATACTGGCGGGCGGCCTAGACGGCACCACCAGCGGCGGCAGGCCGGCTGGCGCCCTCGTATCGTTGCCGGAAAGTGCCCAGAAGATCAGGGCGACCCCGGCGACCAATCCCGCGAAGCCCACGCTCGCCACGGCTTGCCAGCGGTGGGGCTGGCGAAACCACCGGATTTTCGTCATCGTCACGGGCGCGGTCTCGTGCGAGGAATCCACCCGCCGAAGCAGGTCTTCTCGATCGAAACCCCCGCTCCCGGTCCGGCGTCTTCCAGTCTCGGCCTCGAGGGGAAAGTTGACGAGGAACTGGGTCGCCTGATGCTCCCCGGAAGGCTCCCTCCGAAGGGTGGCCTCGACCGGGGTGCCCCGACGCCCGGTCGGCGCCTCGGGCACGATCACCGGGATGCCTCCCAGCGAAGGCGTGAGCGCGCGCGGAAATGGCGTGGCCGGCAGGAACTCGTCCTCGAGAGCGCTGAGCATGCAATCCAGATTCGCGTGGCGCTGGGCCGGGTCCTTGGCGAGGGCGGTCTCGATGATCTGCACCAGGCCGGGTGTCAGATCAGGACGGATTTTCGCCAAGGGTGGAGCCGGTTCATTCAAGATCCGCTCATACAGCTCGCCCCCGGGCTCACCGGGGAACGGTACCTGCCCGGTCAGGGCCTCGTAGAACAACACCCCGAACCCGTACACATCGGCCCGCTCGTCGATCGGCGTGCTGCCGAGGATCTGCTCGGGCGCCATGTAGGCGGGCGTTCCCATCGGCACGCTCACGGTTTGCCCCACCGCCGGATCTCGGGCTCGTTCCACGATGATCGATATGCCGAAATCCAGCACCTTCGTCGTCACTGCCCGGCCGTCGGGACCGATGCACACGAAGATGTTCTGGGGCTTGAGGTCGCGATGGATCACACCCTGGGCGTGCGCGGCGGACACCCCGCGCATGGCCGGCAAGAGCAACCCGTACACGTCGTTCACACTCAACCCGCCCAGGCGCGCGCGGTAACGGTCAAGGGGCTCTCCCGTGAGTAACTCCATGACGATGCAAGCCATCCCGCGGTGTTCGATGACATCGAAGACCGTCACCACGTTGGGATGGTTCACCCGGCTGGCGGCCAGGCCCTCCCGCTGGAAGAGAGAATCGGCTCCAGGAGTGGCCGTCAACGCGGGTAGGAGCACCTTGAGGGCGACGCGCTTGCCCGTGCGCTCGTTGGTGCCGGCCCACACCGCAGCCATTCCCCCTTGGCCGACCAGGTGGTCGACTCGATACTTGCCGTCGAGGACCACCCCTGCCTCGATCGCGGTGCCACGTTCAGTTTTCTCCTCGGCCGCTGCGGATATCACGCCACGTCCTCCTGCACGGTAGGGTTACGTGTATTTGGATGTAGGTCAAGCCAAGAAGATTCCGCCTGCCTTTGGGTCGGTTGACGCGATACGTCTGCGTTGACCATCACGGGCCGGCGTCAATTCCTTGCGACGGCTCGTAGTTACCGGTGCTGGTCTCGCAAGCATAGGAGCTCTCGGTGTCGCACCCATCTTCGGCCGTGCAACCTCCCCGGCGTCACGCACGCGCCGCCTGTCGCGTGCCAGGACGAAGAAGAAGACGAAGCGCAGGCGAAAAGTCGGCGTGGGTCCGGACAGCCGGGCGAGTCACCGTCGGTGAGGTAGATGGTGCCGATGGGGATCTGGCGGGACACGGGCGACGCGAGTGCACGCGGGCCGGGGCCGGCGTAACTCCCGGAGATACCACGCAGCGCACTGCGAACTTGTAAATCGCAGTTTCGTGTGTGCAGGATTGCTCCCACCTGGCATCCAATATTGGTTCGCCTAGCATTTTCGTTTCCCCTAGACTGGCATCCGATCGGACGACTGGCTCATGAGATATATTCCGAGAAACCTGCTGACGAGTTGGCTCGCGGTTCTGCTGGTGTCGAGCGTTGCCTGCACGAAGGCCAGTTTTGAGCGCATCGCGTCCGGGGGCGCTGGGGGCACCGGGGGGGGGGCGGACGCGGGGGGCTCCGGGGGCGGCGGGCAGATCGCGGACGCGGGGGACGCAGAGAGCGCTGGGGGTAGCGGGGACGCAAGCTCCGGGCCAGAGGCAGGCGTGGTTTGTCCCGCGGTCCCCTTGGTCTGCTCGGCCACCACGGCGGGAAGCTGCGATCCGGTCTGCCAGACCGGGAGCTGCAATTGGTGCACCGAAAAGTGTACCTATGCCTTTGATGGCGTCAGGGAGCAGCCCACCTGCGCCAGCAAAGGGCAGAAAACGGTTCTTCAGCAATGTAGGCTGGATTCCGCTGGCCTTCCGACTCAGCACGATGATTGCGCCCCGGGGAACATCTGCCTCGCGCCCACCATCGGTGACAACCTCACCTATTGTTTCAGCCTTTGCGTCAGAGCCGCGGATTGTACCAACGTGAATTGTGGCCATCGCCCGCTCTCCGCGGCAGGCGGGTCCGTGTCCGTGTGCGATCCGCCCTACGACCAGTGCGGAGTGGATGGGACGTGTTGTGATCCGATTTCCGGATCCGGCTGTCCAGCCGACCGGGTTTGCCTGTTGGTTTCCCCTGACTCGGGAACAAAGCATAGCCGTACCGTCTGCGATTTCGCCTACGGAAACGGGAGGAATGGCGTGACCTGCGACTCCTCCCGGGACTGCTATATAGGCAACGCCTGCGTTCCCGACTCTACCTGCCGGCAGGTCTGCAAGAGCGCTAATGACTGTCCNNTTTCTGCTTTGCGAGGCAGCATCACTGTCTCTTCACGTCCGGGGGGGTATCTCAATGAGAGCTTGTTCGTCGGGAGCTAGAATTCAGGGCTCGAAGTCGTCGTGTGGGGAACCCGCCCGCCGGGGCGCCCTTGCTCTTTGCGCGGTCTTGCTGGCCGCTGCTTGCACCAACACCAAGTTGGCCCCCAACCTTGACGGCGGCGGGGATGCGCTGGCCGACGGGAAGAATGACGCCAGAACCTCCGACATCCCCGGCGCCGCAGATGCGGCCTTGCCGCCCAACACCTGCGCGCCGGGCACGCCCAACAAGTCCAAGGGAAAAGCTGAATCCTGCAGCTGTGATGCCGAGTGCCAGACCGGATTCTGCGTGGATGGGATCTGTTGCACCTCGGCCTGTACAGAGACCTGCAAGGCGTGCAATCTGGCCAGCTCGCTAGGTGTCTGCGCCTTCATCCCGGCGGGCGGGAAACCTAGCGATCCCCTGGTCTGTCCCGCCACTAAGGCTGCGACCTGCCGACTGGACGGAACCTGCGATGGCAAGGGCGCTTGTCGCCTGTACGTGGAGGGCACGGAGTGCAAGCCCGGCACCTGTGATGGGGACAGCGTGACCGGCATCGTCGCTTGCGACGGCAATGGCAACTGCTCTGAGACAAGCTCGCTACCCTGTCCACCCTTCACTTGCGATCCGGCCACCAACCGCTGCGCCTTCACGTGCACGACCAACGCCCAGTGCGCGGTGGGACAGCAATGCGTGGCAGGGAGTTGCGGCAAGAGCGCCAACGGCGCGGTTTGCAAGACGGCCGCCGATTGCGCCTCCGGCTTCTGCGTGGGCGCGAACGGGGACGTGCGTGGCGTGTGCTGCAACATCCCCTGCAGTGGTTCTTGCGTGTCGTGCAACCAGACCGGATCGAATGGCCACTGCACTTCCATCCCCGCGGGCTCGCCCGACCCCGCGTGCCAGGGGACCGATCGCAGCACCTGCAGCAACACCGGCCTTTGCGACGGCAAAGGCTCGTGCACCCTGTACCCGCAAGACACGGTGTGTGGCCCGTCCGTTTGTTCGGGTTTGGTCGAGAACACGCCTCGAACTTGCGATGGCGACGGCAATTGCCGGGATCCGCAACTGGT
>PNBO01000359.1 GCA_003136095.1 Myxococcales bacterium | reverse complement strand
TGACCGGTGTAGGCCTTGGCCGCATAGGCAGCCGGCAGCCCCAGATCGACGACGGCGTTGGGCGTCTTGTTGCCGGAATCGATAGCCCAGCTGATTTCCTGGCGCGCCACGGGCAGGTCGTAGTTGAAGATGGCCTGCGCGAATTCCGGCGTGCCCATGTTGTGCAAGGCGACCTGGATGCTGCTGCCGCCCTGCTGGTAGGTGGCGTACACGCTGGCCACCCAGTTGAACTGGATGTACTTGGGCGCGGCCCCGTCGATCTGGTTGTAGAGGGCGGTATCGGTGCTGATCATCGCCGGCGTCCCGGACAGCGTCCAGGTGCCGATCTCGTTGCTCGCCGGCAGCCGTGCCTGCAGCGACAGGTTGCCGAGTGACTTCTTGGGCATGAGGTCGCGCTCGTACTCGATGGTGATGACGCTCAGATCGTCGACGCGCTCGCGGTTGAGAAAGGTTAGCTGGCCGGTGGGGTAGACCACGGTGTAGTCGGTGCCGTTGTTGAGCAGCTCACCGTCGACGTAGACCCGTTCCGAGCCGGGCAAGATGTACTTCTGCGAAAGCTGGTAGATCTCCTGCCAGGGGCCGGTGAGGAAGTCGCGCACGAGCTGGCCACGGCGGAAGCCCGCGTCGACCGCGAGCTTCGCTTTCGGCTCGGCGCCAGGCGTGGCCATGCCGACATGCGCGCCTTGCAAGAGGAGCTGGCGGTCGAGCCCTTCCTCGATGTAGCGGTACTTCAGCTTGTCCTCGATGCGCACGTCGCGCACCACGTCGTTCTGGTTGCCGAGGTACTCGATTTTGTACTGCATGTCGCGAATCCCGCCCGCGTCCAACTGGCCGTAGTCGAGATAGACCGAGCCATTCAAGCTGCGGTCCTTTTCGAGCTGCTGGCCGAAGCCCAGTCCGCCCACGGCGGTGGCGTAGGCGTTGGGCGCGTCGCGAACGCCATTGACGAATGGCTGTTCGAGCTCGAGCTGGCCGAACATGCGCGCCGTGGCCTTCTTCTCGCTGGCGGCGGTCAGCGCGATGGTCCGGTCGGTCCACTGGTCGAGCGTCGGGTTGTAGAGAACGGCGGCGTCGGGAAAGAGCACCGTGACGAACTTCGCGGTGGCCAAGGTTCCGGTCGAGCCCTCCTGGCGGCGCAAGCCTTCGGCTGCCGTGAAGCGACGTATGGCGTAGGTCAGCTTGTTGTACTGGAGGATTTCCTTGTCCGTGGTGAAGTAATTGTACGAGGAGGTGGGCTCGACCCCCACGATCATCTTGCTACCCAGGGCGTCCTGTTGCGGGAAGATGCGAATCGAGTCGCTGGCGCCCTCGAACAGCCACAGGCCGTTGTCGGTACCCAGCCACATGTTCTCGCCGTCGATGGCCATCACGCGAATCTGTTGCGCCCCCATGAGCGACATGGGGAAGTTGTTGAACACGCGTTGCTGAATGCGGAAACGGGACAGACCGATGTCAGTGCGGCACCAAAGATCGGATCCGAACTGGAAGACCTCGGCCACGTCACCCGAGGCCAGGCCGTCGGCCTCCCCGAAGGCGCGCAAGCCGTCGACGTCCGGACTGTAGACCGCGATGCCCGCACGCGTGCCGAACCACACCTGGCGGCCGATGGTCACCG
The DNA here is from genome assembly GCA_003136095.1 of Myxococcales bacterium. Lineage (GTDB taxonomy): Bacteria > Myxococcota_A > Polyangia > Fen-1088 > Fen-1088 > Fen-1118. The sequence continues at coordinate 6,517 of PNBO01000359.1, read as the reverse complement.
AGTAGGTCACGACCTTGCTCGGCAAGCCATTGCTCTCGTCGTACGTCTTCAGCGTGCGGTCGGTCTTCCTATATCGGACAAGTCCTTTGTTCGTCCCGAACCAAACATACTGGTCGTCGAACGCCACCGTGCTGATACGCTGGCTGGGCAGGCCGTCGTCCATGGTCAGCTTGGTCGATTTCTGGCTGCCGATGTCGAAACGGATCACGCCGTCGTCCGTGGCCAGCCACAGGATGCTCTGGTCGACCACCAGCTTGTTGACAGTGGCGCCGGCCGAGAACACCGACCAGCGATCCAGCGTCTGGAAAATGAACTTGTCGTCCTGGGCAATCCAGATGCCGTCGCGCGGATCGAGGGCGATTTCCGGAGTGCGCGCCCGCGACGGAGCCGCGTAGAGCAACACCACCGCGGCCAGGATCAGGCCGACTCGCTTCATCGGCACAAGCTACGCGTTGACCTTCTTGACCTTCATCTTGGCGACATCGATCTCGCCAAGCCCCGCCTTGCCCGCGAACTCGATGTGGCGCGCTTCCGCTGGGGACATGGTCTTGTTGTTGAACTTGGCCACCGTGAGACCGTAGGCATCGACCGAGGTGACCTTGCGCCCGGCCACCATGCGCCCGGGCGTCGAGGTCTCACCCGGCCCGGCCGGCCCGTTGGTAAGCAGCGCCCGCGTGGCGTCGAGAATCGTCAGGTGGGGAACGATCACGCGGCCCAGATCCGCGACCGCCTGGTGGAGCTCCATCGCGGTGTGGAAGGCCTGCCGNNACGTCGGCCGAGAGAATGGCCTTGGCCACCTCGACCGACTTGAGCGCCACGCCACCCTTGACGTCGACTTTCTGGAAATCGCCCGCGGCGGAGAGCAGCTTGACCTTGACCGCCGGCAGCGCGGCCAGGGCGGCGGTGAGCCCGCAGCGATCGAAACACTTCTCGGGCTTTCCCCCTTGGGGGAATTCGAGAATCAGAACCTCTTTCGCCTTGGCGTCGAGACAGGCCTTGGCGATGGCGGCCACCGTGTCGGGATGCGTGGTGGTGGCCCAGGCGGGTGGATTGGGGAAACCCGCGTTGGGCTTAATGACGACAAAATCACCCTTCTTTACGAATTTGCCGATCCCGCCGAACGCCGCGAGGGCGGCCGCGACCATCTTGGCGGGATCGCTGCCGCTGACATCGACGATATCGGGCTCGGAGCCGGCGAAGACCCGCCCGTATTTCAGCGTCGCTGCCGCTGCAATCGATCCACCAACGAAACTGCGTCGAGTAATCACTTTCATGATGAAGATTCCTTGTCGGTTATGACCGCGCTGCCCGCGGTCGTGAGAAGTGCCACGCCCCCCGCCGACCGCCAGGGATTCTAGCAGAGCACGGTTGATCCATATGCTATTCTTCACCCGCATTACCGATTTTCGCCGGAGACGAAAGCACGTGGCGCCCCGAGTAGGAATTACCAGACGAGAGATCTTGGCCGGCGCGGCCAGCGCGGCGGCGGCAGCTTCGGTGAGTGGAATCGCCGGCTGTTTCCCCAACGTCGGCGGCAAGTGGCCTGACGCCAGTCCCGAAGCGTACTCGACCTGCGGCTGCACCCCGCCGGACGGCGGCGGCGCCACCAGCACCGAGGACCAGCCCGCGCCCATCGCGGGGGCTTCGACCGTCGTCACCATTCAGCGGAACGACAGCATCGACGCCACGGGCAAGAGTCTCCATCAACCGCAGCTCGACATCGTGCAGAGCATGGTCGACGGTGTGTTGTCGGCCCTAGCCGGCGGCGCCGCCAATCCTTGGTCGGTCATCCTGCCCACGGCCAGCCCGTGCACGCGCATCGGCCTCAAGGTCAACTGCCTCAACACCTTTTTCGCGACGTCACCTGCCGTCGTGCGGGCCATCATCAAGAGTCTCGTGAGCAACGCTGACATCTGTCCCGGCAATATCATCGTGTGGGATCGCCGGCTCGACGAGCTCAACGGCGCGGGCCAATACACCGACGAGCACCTGCAAGGGGCCCGCCTCCTCGGCACCGTCAATTCACCCAAGGATTTCCACGGCCCGGGCTACTCCCCTGAATTCTTTGGTACCTTCCAGGGCTCGACGCCGCTCCTCTCGCGCATCCTGACCGAGCAGACTGACATCACCATCAACTGCCCGGTGCTCAAGTCGCACGGCCAGTCGGGCGTGACCGCCGCGCTCAAGAACATCTACGGCATCATCAATATCCCGAAGGAGTATCACTCGACCAAGGACGGGAAGGTCAACCTGCAAACCGCCTTGCCCGCCCTCTACAACATCCCGGCCATCCGCAAGAGCATCAAGTTGACCATCGTGGACGCGTTGCAGGCGGTGACCCTGGCCGACACCGCCGATCGGCCGGACGCCGTTCCCGGCCGTATTTTCGCGTCCATGGACCCCGTCGCGCTGGATCGCTACGCCTTGGATGTCGTCAATCAATTACGCGCCAAGCGCAAGAAGGATCCCATTTCCGGTTCCATCGTGAGCTGGCTGGACAACGCCTACCAGCTCGGCCTGGGCACCAAGGACTACAAGCTCGTCGACCTGTCTCCCACGGCCGACGGCGGGGTTGGCAGCGATGGCGGCGCTGGCACTGACGACGGCGGCGCCGGCAGTGACGACGACGACGCCATCGACTAGACGCGCGGCTACATTTTTGCGGCGACGGCGACCGCGAAGTCCATGGCCGCCTGCTTCTGCCCCGGATCGCCCGGCGTGAAATCGGCCGCGTACGATGGCAGCATGCGGACCTCCACGTAGTAGTTGCCCTTGCAGAAGTTGATCCACCAGTCGGTGCCACTGTCGGTGATGCGGGACTTGGCGCCGACCGTCGGAGAGGTCGGGTCGGTCCAGGTGCTGGCGTAGAAATTGTCGCTGAGCAACGAGGTGTAGAGCCCAGAGGCCTGATCCGCGCTGGGCATCTGCAGGATGTAGAGCTTCAGCGTCGAGCCGCTCGTGGAATTCTGCGGCGACACCAGGCTGGCGTTGATGTAATTCTGCCAGGCGAAGTTCTTCGGCGTGTAGGGCGCCGCGAAGAAGTCCGCCGCCGCGCCGTCGATGAGGTCCGTGACGCTCTGTTCTGTCGTCGCCGTCGCGGCGACCATACCGGAGGTCTTCGAGACCGATTGATCCACCACCCAACCCGGGATCGTACCGTCGCGCGGCACCAGATCCGTGATGTTGGCACTGCCGCCCGCGCCGCCGCTGCAACCAATGAACGTAACGCCCGAGAACAACGTGGCGCAGAAAAGCAGAGAATCTAGACGAGTCATCGTTTCCTCCTTCGCAGATGCCGGATNNAGCCTTGATCGGCGCCCCCTCCCCGGAATACGCTCTCCGGCGACTCGTGCGCACCATCATCTTCGCAATCCTGGCGCTGATTCCGCCGGTCCTGGTCGGTTCCCTGGTCTGGCACGGCCGCAAGGCGCCGCCCGTCGAGCACGCGCCCGCGGCCGCCCGACCACCCGGCCAGGAGGCCGACGCGGCTCTGCGCGCGCTCTTCGAACCCGCGCCGGCCGGCGCCACCATCAAGGAGAAGGTCGCGCTCTACGACGAGAAGGGTCTCTTCGACTACATCGACGGCGCCGCGCCCATTTTCATCGATCGGCACTTCCGCAAGCTCGCCGCGGCCGAGATGGCGACGCCCGAGGGCAGCGATCTGGTCTGCGACGTCTACGACATGACGACTCCCGAAAACGCGCAGTCCATCTTCGACAAGGAAAAATCCAGCCAGGCCAAACCGCTGGAGGGCTGGCCCGAGGCCATCAGCGGCCCCATGTCGTTGGTCTTCCACCACGCTAGGTACTACGCCAAGCTGACCGCCTTCGATGCCAAGGCCGAGTCCATGCTGCCCGCCGTGGCGCGCGCTCTCAAGGAGAAGATGAAATGAGCGAGGGCGAAAAGCCAGCCGGCATGGTTCCCGAGGCGCGCCTGCGCGACAGCGGCAAGCCCGCGGCAGATGAATCGCGTGGGGAGCCCGCGAGCTCTGCTCGCGGCGAACCATCGCGGGAGGGTTTGGGAACCCTCCCAGGGTTCCCATCAGAAATGGACCGACGTGCGCTCTTGCGCATCGGTGTCACTGCCGCGATGGCCACCGGCGCCGTGGCCCTGGGCCTCGGGCTGCGTGAGCGCGAGGGCCAAGGCAAGAAGAAGACACTGCCCAAGCTCAAGGACCATCGCGTGGCCAAGGTGGCCGGTGCCAACGAATTCGCCATCGCGCGCGGCCCCGACGCCGCCGCCAATGTCCGCCGCGCCGTCGAGGCGGTGGGTGGCATGGGCCGCTTCGTCCAGCGTGGCGAGCGCGTGGTCATCAAGCCCAACATCGGCTGGAATCGCCTGCCCGAGCAGGCCGCCAACACCAACCCCGATGTCGTGGCCGAGGTCGTGCGTCTGGTGGCCGCGGCCGGGGCCGGCAAGGTCTGGGTCACCGATGTGTCGGTCAACACCGCCGAGCAGTGCTTCGCGCGTTCGGGCATCGAGAGGGCGGCCAAGGCGGCGGGCGCCACCATGGTGCGGCCCGACGCCACCGCCTTCCGCGAGATCGACGTCTCGGGCAAGCTGCTCCACACTGGCGACGTGCTCTTCCCCTTCGTCGAGGCCGACCGCGTGATCAACGTGCCGATCGTCAAGCAGCACGGGCTCTCGGGCGCGACCATGTCCCTCAAGAACTGGTACGGCGTACTCGGCGGCCAGCGCGTGAAGCTGCATCAGAACATTCACCTCTCCATCGTCGAGCTCGCGCTGATGGTCAAGCCGACCCTGACGATCCTGGATGCCACGCGCATCCTGCTCGCCAACGGCCCGACCGGCGGCAGCCTCGCCGACGTGAAACAGATGGACACCATCGCGGTCAGCACCGACGAAGTCGCGCTCGACGCCTTCGGCGCCGGCCTGCTCGGGCTCAATCCGTCCGACCTGGGCTTCATCGTCGAGGGCGAGAAGGCCGGATTGGGCACGCCGCAGTGGCAAAGCCTCAAGACCGTGGAGTTGGGAGGTTAGCCATGTTCCTCTGGTTGCGCCGCGCCTACCAGGCCATCTTCCTTCTCTTCTTCCTCTTCCTCGTCTTCGTCAGCACGTCGCAGTACATCCGCGGCTATGACGTGCAGTGGTTTCTCGAGCTCGACCCGCTCGTCGCGCTGACTACCGTGCTGTCATCGCACGCCCTCCACCACACCCTCGCGTGGGCGCTGCCGCTCATCGTGCTGACCCTGGTCTTCGGGCGCTTCTTCTGTTCCTGGATGTGCCCGATGGGCGTGCTCCACCACGCGCTCGGCTTCCTCGGCCGCAAGCGCAAGGTACTCGACCGGATGAAGCAGAACCTCCCGCGCCCGTCGCACAAGATCAAGTACGCCATCCTCGCGGTGATGCTCGGCCTGGCCGCGGCCGGCAGCGTGCAGATCGGGCTTCTCGATCCCATCGCGTCGACCTGGCGCGGACTTTCGACTTCCCTCCTGCCCGCGGCCAGCAACACCGCCTATGGCCTCTACCAGGGCGAGCGGCACTTCCAGTGGGGCACCCTCATCACCATCGTCTTCTTCGGCGCCCTCGCCCTCAATTTCGTCTATCCGCGCTTCTACTGCCGCGTGCTCTGCCCGCTCGGCGCCTTCCTCGGTCTGCTCGCCAAGTTCTCGCTCTTCCGCATCAGCAAGGATCCGAGCAAGTGCAACGACTGCGACGTGTGCGGGGCCGACTGCCAGGGCGCGGCCGATCCGCAGGGCACCGTGCGCGCCACCGAGTGCATGGTGTGCCTCAACTGCATCAAGGGCTGCAAACGCGGCGGCATCGCCTACCGCTTCTTGCCGGCGCTCAAGCTGTCGAAAACCGAAACCGATCTCTCCCGCCGCGCGTGGATCACCGCGGGCATCGCCGGCCTGGTTTCCGTCCCGCTGGCCCGCGCCTCCGACGGCGTGGACCCGCGGCCCAATCCGGCGCGCATACGTCCGCCGGGCGCCCTCGACGAGCCCGACTTCCTCGCCAAGTGCTTGAAGTGCGGCGCCTGCATGAAGGTCTGCCCCACCGGCGGCCTGCAACCCGCGCTCTATGAGGCGGGCGTCGAAGGCTTCTGGTCGCCGATCCTCATCCCCCGCATCGGCTACTGCGAACATAGCTGCACCCTGTGCGGCCAGGTCTGCCCGACCGGCGCCATCACGCACCTCAAGCTCGCGGACAAGGTTGGCAACATGCCCGAGAAGCCGCCGGTGCGCATCGGCTCGGCTTTCTTCGACAAGGGCCGCTGCCTGCCCTGGGGCTACGGCACGGAGTGCATCGTCTGCGAAGAGGTGTGCCCCACCTCGCCCAAGGCCATCTATTTCAAGCTAGAAGCCATCACCACCCGCGATGGCAAGCAGAAGACCCTGAAGTTCCCCTACGTCGATCTCGACTACTGCACCGGCTGCGGCATCTGCGAGACCCGCTGCCCGATCGTGGATCGCGCCGGCGTCCGCGTCAGCGCCGCCAACGAGAGCCGCACCTCGAGAAGCAGCATCTCGCTCACGAGCGGGAAGATTTAGGTCCA
>PNBO01000013.1:4403-4820 GCA_003136095.1 Myxococcales bacterium | reverse complement strand
CCCCCCAAAGCAGCTCCTCTTTGCGGCTCGCGGGGCTCGTTCCTTCCCACGCCATGTCGGCCTCGAGTACGAGCATCTTCACTTCGTCGGCCGGTAGGTCGTCGGGAATACCCGTCTTCGGAATCAACGACGAGGACGGCGTGCTCTTGTCTTTGAGCGTGTAACCGGCCTTGGTATACGCGCGGGGTGGGTTAGCCCGCGCGAGGGGCGCGTGGTTCCACGGGCAGAGAAGCGCGGTAGCCAACGCACCGGCGGTGTTTTGTTGATTGATGTAGGCGAAGGAGATGATTTCGTTGCGGGTATTGATCTTGATGGCTTTTTGCGACCAGGGGGTATTGGCGTTGAACGTAAGTTGCGCGTCATTGACCTCGACGTCGAAAATGCCGGGGCCGGTGCGTGTCACGTTTTCGACATACG
>PNBO01000013.1:3210-4274 GCA_003136095.1 Myxococcales bacterium | reverse complement strand
GCCGCGACGGCAACCAAGTGCGGTATCGCGGGTTGAGCCGGCGTGGTGGCGGTAGCAGGAACGACTGGTCGCGCCAGCTGCTCGGGAACGGCCGCGACCACGGGCCGGGCGGCCTGTGCAGTCGTGATGATTCGGTTGATGCGGTACTTGACCTTGTGGACGGCGGCCACGTGCGCGCGAAACTTGCCGTAGCCATAGCCACCTGAATACGGCTCGATGAGGACGTCGCCGTGGGTCGTGCCGTAGACCTGGATGTTCTTGCCGTACTTGCTCTTGTCGTCGTTGCGAAATGCGGCTTTGCCGTCGTATTGTTCGTCGCCTTTGGCTTCGCCACCCAGGATCCGCCAGGCAATGCGAGTGTCGTCGTCGGTCCAGGCGAGATTGGGCGTCATTGCGGTGATCCTGTACATCGGAACCTTCGCCGTGTCGCCGGCGTCGCCGCCGCTCAAAATCACGCAACCGCTGGGATTTGCGATCTTGTTGATGGGGTCGGTAGGAACGAGAGAATCGCCGGTGCCAATAGGATTCATTTCCACATGTACCACGGTCAAGCGGTGGCGCTTTTTCAGCTTCCCGAGGTTGGTGGTGAGGAAGAGATCGAGGAGCACGTCGTTGAGCGCACCACTCAATTTTTCGCCGTGGCAAACGACCACTTCTTTTGTGTCGTCCTTGAGCTTGATCTTGTCGGACGCGGTCTTCCATTGGTAGGCGCTCGGCGTGCCGAGAGCCATATACGGGCGCATCTGCACGTCGTATTTGAGACCCATGAGGATCGGCGCGACGAAATACGTGGACTTGGTTTTGCGTTCCGGCTTTTCCGGAACACTGGCGACGATCTTCAGATCGGCGGGCTTTCGGTTGCTAACGATTTCGGTATGGCAAACGGTCAGGCGAACAGCATCGGCCTCTCCCTTGACTCCCTTGATTGCTATCTTCACGCCGGTTTCGCGAGGTTTCGAACTGACGGTGGCGCCTTCCACGAAGAGCATGTAGCCCGCGGGTACAATCTTCGACGGCGACAACGTCAGTGGAAGCGCGATCGGCGTCTGGTTGTCGGCCGGCTT
>PNBO01000013.1:1480-3192 GCA_003136095.1 Myxococcales bacterium | reverse complement strand
GTAGGAGTCGCGCCAGCGGCCGGGGCGCTGTTGGCGGTGGGAAGCGGATGCGGATCCGTGGTGTCATCGACCCTTGGTTCGCAGATGTCCAGCGTCAGCTCCACGGCGGTAAGCTGGATCTTGGCGGGTGGCCCATTCTTTTTCGAGCCGCCGGAGAGCGTCAGGGTCAACTCGACATCGTTCATGGCCGCGCTCGGCTTCTTGGCGACTGCGTACAGGTCGACTCCGGCTGTGAGATTGGCGCCGGCGAATTTGTTGTCTTTGCCGTCGAACTTGAGGATCGGACCNNGGATCGACCGTCGTGTAGGGTCTCTTGACCAGTACGATGTACTCAGCGCTCATGCGGAGACTTCCCTGACTCCTCTGCGTCGGCCGTCTCCGACGCTGCTTCGGAATCTTCCGCCGCTTCCGCCCCGTCGGATTGCTCTGATTCATCGGACTCTGCCGGGAGGTCCACCTCCGACAGGTCGAGCTCGACCGGCGTTCCGTCGATCATCGGATGGACTTTTTCGACCGGTTCAAGCTGCTGCTGCAGCTGCGACGGGGTAAGGGCAGGCTCGGACGAAGGACGGACACTCCCAGGGGCAAGGATCCTTTTCAGTACGATCAAGCCTTCAGGAAGCTGCGGTTGACGCCAATCGGCCGCCAGCTTCGTGCGCGCTTCGGCGAGCAGCGAGACCAGATCGGCGTTCGTACTGGACTGCTTGGCAAGGCCATCGAGTACGGCTGCGGCGTCTCGGTTCGGAACCACTTCGTAGCTGTTACGATCCGGCGACCTGGCCAAGTCCGCGTCCGCTACCAACCTGTACCTGCGTCCGGCGTAGCTTAGCGAGCGACCTGTCTTGCGCTCGATCNNCCTGAGCAATCCGAGGACCACACCATCTTCGAGGGAAGACAGAGGAAACCCCGTCAGGCGTGCCCCGGCGACGAAATCCCGTACCCTTCCCATGTCTCGACGACGGAGCCCGTCGATCTGTTCCCACGCTCGCATGCGGGGGAGCTCTTTATGGCCACCTTCGCGACACAGGCGAATTGCGTCAGTCGCGCGCACCAAGATAGTCTTTTCCTTGCACCAAGATAGCGTAAGAGAAAGCGCCTGGCAGCCAGCGTGCACGGCGCGATCATACACAAAGACTTGAGAATCGGAAGACGTGTCCTTCGCCCCCGTAATCCCGCGACAAGCACCGCGACGTCGCGGAAGGCGGCGGAAAGAGACGCCTTTCCACGACGGATGCGCCACCCAGTTGGAGCGATGGAAGGTGGTCGTAGTCGTAGACGTTCTCTCGACCATGCTGTCAACGAGAGGCTCGCGCCATGCCAGCGAGCGCGTTTTCTCCGGCCCGATCACTCCTTGATCCCGGCCCGCGCGCACCCGGATGAGGGGTGGCGAACGAGGGCCGCATCGACGACATAGCCATGACAACCTTGTCCAGGAGCCCACTGCTTTCTCGCGGTGGTTCGTCGATGCTCGGCGACCCACCCTTGTTTTCTCGACAGTTGGGCGGCGTCTGCCGCGGCATGGATTTTGCTGGAGAAGTCGGCATGAACACCTCTCGACGACTGTGGTCCCCCATCGCGATGGCCCTAGCGCTTTCGGCTTGCCAAGCAAGTAGTACTTCGGAAAGCGCCGGCTCGATGTCACCAACGAAATCGGGCGGTGGGGGCGCCGCGGCCTCGGCAGGCACTGGCACGGTGATGACCACGACGCCCAC
>PNBO01000013.1:689-1393 GCA_003136095.1 Myxococcales bacterium | reverse complement strand
GATGGGCAAGGTCACGTCTGGAGCTCGATCACCGGCGCCGAGGGCCGCGTGCTCTACTTCCCCGACTGGGCCGCCGTGGCCGCGGGCGCGACCGTCACCATCACCGCCACCGTGGCCAATCTCAGCGTCTCCACGACCGCCACGGCCGCCGCGGGCGCCGTCGAGCTCGACTTCGCCCAGACCGCCCTGCCCACCGTCACGGGGCTCGATCTCGCGTTCGTCATCGACACCACCGGCAGCATGGGCGACGAGCTTACCTACGTGCAGTCGGAGCTCGACCATATCGTGGGTGGCATCGCGACGCAGTTCCCCGGCATCAACCAGCGCTGGGCGCTGGTCGCCTACCGTGACATCGGTGACGCCTACGTCGTGCTCCCCTTCGACTTCACCACCGATCTCGCCACGTTCCGCGCCAACCTGGCGGCGCGCTCCGCCGACGGCGGCGACGACTTCCCCGAGGCCGTGGATCAGGCCCTCGCCGCGACCACCCAGCTCGGCTGGCGCGACGGCGCCACGGCGCGCGTGGCGTTCTGGATCGCGGACGCGCCGCACCACGTCGGGCTCGAGGACAAGGTGGTGTCCGCGCTCGGCGCGGCCGTGGCCAAGGGCATCCACCTCTATCCCGTGGCGGCCAGCGGCATCGACGACCTGGCCGAGTTCACCATGCGCACCGCCGCCGAGGTGACGGGCGGACGCTACCTCTT
>PNBO01000013.1:523-679 GCA_003136095.1 Myxococcales bacterium | reverse complement strand
CCCTGTCGAGCGGCGAGCCGGTCACGGCCTGGTAGACCCGCGCTGCCTACCCCGTCCGGTCCCATGCTTCGGTCCGCTCCCGTGCGGCGGTCATCCGGTGATGGAGGTGGAGCAGATCGCGGAGCCGAGCATGGAGGTGGTAGTTGACGTAGAACC
>PNBO01000013.1:0-448 GCA_003136095.1 Myxococcales bacterium | reverse complement strand
TTGTTCTTGCCGCGATCGTCGGGGTCGCCGTCGTTTCGACGCCCGCGCTGGCGGCCAAGCCCAAGCCGGCGGGCAAGCGGATCGCCGTGCTGCCGCCCACCGAGGGGACCGCGAAGGACGCGGTCATCACCGGCAAGATCGCGCAGGTGCTGAAGCAGCACAAGATCCAGGCGGTCGCGGGCGCGCCGGTGAAGAAGGCGCTGGGGAAGGGCGGCGTTCCCGCGTCGGACGGCGACTGGATTGCCCTGGCCCGCACGCTGAAGGTCGACGGCGTGGTCGAGTCGACGGTCTCCGAGACCGGGGGCAAGCGTCGGGTCGAGGTGGTCGTCCACGACGGCGTCGACGGCTCGGTCGCAGGGCGCGAGGTCTTCGCCGCCAAGGGACCGCCGGCGAAGCTGGCCGTCGCGGTGGCGGGCGGCATCTGGAAGAAGCTCGGGTCGGCCATCAA
>PNBO01000153.1:7510-14185 GCA_003136095.1 Myxococcales bacterium | reverse complement strand
CGCCTCTATCTCAGCCTCCACGCCAACGCCGCCGGCGGCGGGGAGGCCCCTGGCAGCCAGCGCGGGTTCGAGATCTTCGTCCTGCCGGTCGCCGACGTGGACAAGGAGGTCGCACGCGTGGCGCTCTTGGCGAAGGACGATGCCGAGGCGGCGTGGGCCGGTCACAAGCTGCGGGCCGCGGCCGAGGAGAGCCTGGCGGCGGCCCGGCGGATCGAATGGCGTCTCGCCGACACCTTGGGCCGGGACCGCGATCGCGGCATCAAGCAGGCGGGGGCTACGCTCGACGTCCTGCAAGGTCTGGAGATGCCGGCCGTGCTCGTCGAGATCGGGTTTCTCGACCACGAGGAGGAAGGCCCGTTTCTCCTTTCCGAGGAGGGCCAGCTCGCCATCGCCAAGGCCCTGGCCGGCGCCATCACCGACCTGCGCGGCCGCGAACAGCGCGGCCGGAAGGAACCCATGATCACCTCGCCACGCCCCGGACAGTCCGTGCGCAAGCAGCCGTGAGGGGCAAACGGAAGGTGGTTCTTACCGCACCCGCAGGCGCGAGAAGAATGACTTGAGCAGGGCCGCGCTTTCCGCGGCGAGCACCCCGGGCACCACCTCGACCCGGTGGTTGAGCCGCGGGTCGTCGAGCAACTGGAAGAGCGTGCGCACCGCGCCGGCCTTGGGATCGTCGCAGCCGTAGACCAGCCGGCGGACGCGCGCGTTGACGATGGCGCCTGCGCACATCGGGCAAGGCTCCATGGTCACGTACAGATCCGCGTCGACCAGGCGCCAACTCGCGAGCTGGGCCGCGGCCATGCGCAAGGCGACGATCTCGGCATGGGCCGTGGGATCATTCCGGGTCTCGCGCTGGTTGTGGGCCACCGCGACGACGCTACCGCCCACGACGATGACGGCACCTACCGGCACCTCGCCCGAGGCGCTGGCCTGCTCGGCCGCGGCCAGGGCCGCGCGCATGTGCAGCTCATCGGCGGGCGCGACCTCGGGGGTTGCGTCGACAATGAGCTCTGCGCTACGGGTGGCGGACATGGGGTCGCGTATATTAGCGCAATCGCGCTCCAGGCAAAGCGGTTGGTTGCTCCGACGTGGCTGGCACGGGAATCCCGCGCCAGGGCCAGCTCTTGCGCGCCTCGGGCGGCAGCCGGCCATGCCGTCTGACGTACTCCGCCACGAAGGCGCAGGTGGCGGGATTGACGTAGCCGCCCCCGCGGAGCACGCCGAATTCGGTTTGGTAGCGGGCGGCGATCCGTTCGAAGAGATCATCGCGCAGCGCCTTGGCGCACACGCTTGCCGCCGCCACCGCTAGGTGGGCCGCCTCGGCGCGGTCGCGGGCTTCGAGCCGCGGAAACTCCACGGCCAAGGGCGAGAACAAGGCGCGGCCGTCCGCGATGATACGCGCGCAGGATGGCGCCCGGAGGATGAGCCGCCGCGCTCGATCGCGCTCGAGCCGATTGAGCCCGCCACGCGCCACATACTCGTCGATCTCGGTCACCTCGCAGATCTCCACGGCCGCCCATATCGCGTGCTGACGAACGAGCGCAGCGAGCCGCGCTCGCAGCTGACGGCCAGCGACACTTGACCCGAAGGCCTTCGAGTCCCTGACCCCGGCTTGGGCCAGAAACGCCGCTCCGGCCTCGTCCAGCGCCACGGCGGCCAGGACCATCGGCCCGATGCCTGGCCCGCGGCCGGCCTCGTCGATGCCAAGCACTGGATCTTGCTTCATGTGCGCGCGAACACCGGGCGTCAAGAAAATCGGCGGTGGGGAATGCGTTCCCTTGATGAGGTGGTTGTAGACTTCCCTTCCACCGGACTGTCAAGGCAATCCTATGAGTCCAGCTTCTACGCCTGGCTTACTACCCAGCCCTCGCCTGGGGCAAGAAGGCCATCGTGGCCGATCCGAATGCCCCGGATGCCTGCGTCTTCATTGGCGGCGCCGAGCAGAACGCTGGGCACGGCAAGGCGCCGAGGGAAGCCTACGAGCGCTATCTTCAGCGCGCCCCAAGTGGGCGTTACACCGCCGATCTGCGCCTCGTCGGTCGGCCTGCACGTAAGCGTCACTAGCTCTGCGGCCGGTCCTTGTCGTGGCGGCGGCGGAGTTGTTCGAGCTCGACCTCGCTGAATCGGTAGCGAGCGCCGCAGAAATTGCAGGTCACCTCCGCTTCGTTGGTTTCAAGGATCATTTCCTGCAAGTCTGCGGGGCGCAGCATTCCCAGCGTGGCCTCGGCCCGTTGCCGCGTGCAAGGGCAGAAGAAGGCGACCTCGCGCAGGTCGAGAACCTGCATCCCGTCGGCGCACTGGCCGAGCGCCGCTCTCGCGATGGCCTCGGGTTCGAACTTGCCTTCCGCCAGCGCGTTTCTCAATACGGTGGAGAACACCGGACCGCGCAAGGTGTCGCGCACGAACTCCACGACGGCCGCGCCGCGGGCTTGCGGCAGGGTTTGCACGAGCAGCCCCGCCGCAGCAGTCACGTTGCCATCCCCGTCGACGAGCGTTTCGCAACGGAGGAGGCTGTCGATCTGCTCGCTGGTGTTCAGGTAGCGCTCGACTTCCTCGTCGATCTCGCCGCTTTGCAGGGCGGCTTGCCCGCTGTAGTTCTGCGCCATTCCGAGATCCCTGGTCACGACCACCACGCCATGCTTGCCGATGGCCTCGCCAAGCGGGATGCGTGTTGCGTTCGCGAGCTGGGCGTCCCAGGTCACGGCCTCCGGCCGCTTGACGTAACCACGCACTCGCCCCGACGAACGCGCATCCACGGTCACGCCGCCGAGCGGGCCGTCGCCCAAGACCTGTAGCGTCACCTGCTCTTCATCCTTGGTCAGGGTCGCGAGCAACAAGCCGGCCACGGCGCCGCGCCCCAGCGCGATCGCCGGCAGACCGAGAATGCGATGGCGGCCGGCCATCTCGCGCACGGCCTGCGTCGCCGTCGCGACCACGACGCGCGCCTGTCCACTCTCGATGAGGCCGCGCAGGATGCGGTCCGGGCACTCCTTTTCGGTTTCGCTCACCCCGTTCCTGTACCACAGATCCTGTATGATGCGGCGCGGGTCGCGTCGCGCCACACGGCGAGTGGCCGCGTCTCGCCAACGCCCCAAGTTGGTCTATACTGTGTCGGCCACGGAACTTGAGGTGGCTTCCCAACTTCTCTCGCCAGGCTAGGTGAACATGACCAATGGCTCTCGGAAACGGCTGCTCGTAGGCTCGGCTCTGATCGTGGCGCTATCCCTCAGCGCCAAGGCGAACGCGGATGGTGGTCTTGCGCTGGACCGGTTCCAGCCCGCCCCGGCGGGCGACCGGTTCTTCGGCGTGCAGGGCGGCGATCCCGGAGGGCATCTGTCGCCGCGTCTGATGCTGCTCGGCGACTACGCCTACAAGCCCCTCATTCTCTACCAGGGCGATGATCAAGTCCAAACGCTGGTGAAGAACCAGCTCTTCCTGCACGTTGCCGCCGGCATCTCCCTGTGGGACCGCCTGTGGATTTTCGCCAACATGCCACTCGCCCTGGTCAACACGCGCGACGACGGCAGTGGCGCGCCGTCGGGGGCGGCAGCAGGCGATCTGCGCGCCGGCCTGCGCGTGCGCCTACTCGGCGAAAACCGATCGCTCGCGACCCTGAGCTTGTCGGGCTACGTCTTCTTCCCGACCGGCAACAAGGACAAGGCCACCAGCGCGAACGAAATCCACGGCATGCCCGCGCTGGTGCTTTCCGGCGAGGGCGAGAGCGTGGCCTACGCGGTTAACGCTGGCGTCGACGTGCGCAAGAAGACCAACAACGCCGGCTCCGGCATGGCCGACTTCGGGTCCGAGCTGACCTTCGGCGCGGCCGTCGGCTTGTTGCTGGCAGACCGCATGCTGCAGATTGGACCGGAGCTCTACGGCACCACGCTCATGGTGGGCAGCGACAAGTTCACCCGCGACACCACCAGCCTGGAAGGGATCCTGGGCGCGCGGCTGCGGGTCGGCCCCATGGTGATGGGCGCTGGCGCCGGCCCGGGCATCACGCGGGGCATTGGCACGCCGACCCTGCGCGTGGTGGCCAGCGTGGCCTATGCGCCGTTGCCGCCCAAGCCGGCCCCGCCGCCGCCACCGCCACCCCCGAAGAAGGTGGTGCGGCCGCCCGATCGCGACAAGGACGGCATCTACGACAAGGATGACGCCTGTCCCGACGAACCCGGCATCAGGAGCCCCGATCCCGCCAAGAACGGCTGTCCGCCGCCGCCACCCGATCGCGATGGCGACGGTATCCTCGACAAGGATGACGCCTGTCCGGATCTCGCCGGCGTCAAGAGCGACGATCCGGCCCAGAACGGCTGTCCGCCCGACACCGACGGCGATGGTATTCGCGACGACGTGGATGCTTGCCCGAAGGAAAAGGGCAAGCCCGATCCGGATCCGCAGAAGAACGGCTGCCCGACCTCGGTGCGCGTCACCGACGAGGAGATCGTCATCCTCGACCAGGTGCAGTTCAAGACCGGCAGCGCCGTGATTCTTCCCGCGAGCAACGATCTGCTCATGCAGGTCGCGATGGTGCTCGTCGAGCATCCCGAGATCCTCAAGGTCGAGGTGCAAGGCCATACCGACAACCGCGGTGGCAAGAAGTACAACATGAAGCTGTCCGACAAGCGGGCCGCGGCCGTGGTCAAGTGGCTGGTCAAGAAGGGCAGCATCGACGCCACGCGCCTGTCGTCGCACGGTTACGGGATGCAAGAGCCTCTAACGGATAACGACACGTCCGAAGGCCGGCAGAAGAACCGGCGCGTGCAGTTCAAGATCGTGGAGAAGGGCAAGAAGAGCGAGGTATCACCATGAAACGCGCGAGCCGAATCAAGCTGGCATTGCACCGTGGAGCATCGCGGGCCTTCGTGCTTGGCCCGCTGGTCTTCCTGCTGGTGGCGGGATGTCAATCGCTCTTCGAAAGCACGAACCACCCGGCGAGTAACCCGCCGACCTTGTCCTTGGACATCAGAGCGCTCACTGTGGATGGAGGGACTCTCGATGGGGAGGCGGTCGACACGGAGGCCCTCGACGTGGAGGCCGTTGATACGGAGGCCGTCGACGCAGAGGCCGTCGACGCAGAGGCCGTCGACGCAGAGGCCGTCGATGCGGAGGCGGTAGACGGGGAGAGCGACGCCGTGCAGGGTCAGGATGTTCTCGCACCTCTCGACGAAGGGCAGGTGGAGGACGTCCAGACAGGGTCACCCGATGTCCCCGGGGTCCAGCCCAACCCAGACGCGGTGCTTATTGATGCAGAGTTCGATGCGCAAGGGGCGGAGGTTCGCGTTGTTCTCGACGTGGGCCTGGGGGTAGATGTCGAAATATTCGACACCTCGCCCACGGACATCTTGCCCGATGTGCAGCCGGTCGGCGCCGAGCCGAGCCCCGACACCGCGACCGTGCCGCCCGAACCGAATCGGGACACCGCCGCGCCGGTGAACGAAGACACCGCGCCTCCCGCCAAGGCGGATGCCGCGCCTCCGGTCGGGACTCTGAAAGGCGGCGGTTTCTGCGCCATCGGCCCGGCACATTCGGCCTCGCCCGCAGGCTTCCTGGCCCTGGCCCTGGCCGGACTGGCCCTGCTTCGCCGGCGCCGCCGGTAGTTGCCTTCCAGGGTTCCCATGATCGCGTAGGCGGAGCCGGGCTTGGCTTGGCTCCGCCAGCGATCACCTCACGCGGCCGGTGCCGAACCCTCGTTCGCGCCGTCGGGGCTCTTGGCTTCGCCTTCTGCCTTCCCGCGGTGGATCTTCGCGCGGAGCTCGTGGCGCAGATCCCGTCCGGGTTTGGGGGCGAGCAGGAGCGCGACGCCGGCTCCGACCAGGAGCCCGATGCCGAATGTCCCCAGCGACCCAAGCAGCTCGCCGGTGAAGGAGCGCTTGCTCTGCAACCCCAGTAGCCCCAGGAAATCGTCCTTGTCCATGTCCTTCAAGTCCTGCAATTTCATGTTCACTCTCCCTTCTTGCTCGGCGGATTCGCCGTTTCGGTGGTTCGCCCTGTGCACCAGCCAAAGTCCTTTTCCAGGCGTGGCAGCGCCGCCATGACTCCGAGGCGCAGCACCGCCCCGGCGATGTGGCCGGTCAGCCGCGTGAAGAGCCCGCCACCCAGGACGAATCCGGCGCCCAGGGCTCCCGCGACCATCCCGTACGGGTTGCGTTCCACCCGGCCTTCGATGTCGATGATTTCCTTGACCAGATCGATCAGACTGCTCTCGCTTGGTTTCATGGTGGCCACCTAGCTTCTCCGGCGGGCGATGCGCGCGAAGAGGTATCCAAGCCCCAAGGCCCCCATCAGACATGCCGTGGGGTGCGCCTTGATGAAGCCTTTGACCTGGTCGTTGAGCGTTTCCATGCGTTCTTTCAGCTCTTCGATGCGGGGGCGCAGCCCATCGTCACTGTCATGCGTCCTTTCCGCGTTTTTCCCGGTAACGGTCGTGTCCATGCCGAGCCTCCTTGCTCTCCGTCGCTCATCTGCGCCTGTGGTGGAAGTTTGGTCGCCAGCCTCCGAGCATGGCCCCGGCGCCGAAGGCCAGGGCCACCGCCAGAAGCGGGCGCTGTCGAATCCATTCGCGCCATTCGAAGGTACGCGAGATCTCTTGCTGCAGCGCCATCACCTTGCGGGTGACTGCCTCTCGCGTCCGGGCGATGTCCGCCTCGGCGCGCACGATCTCGGGATCGCGGACGC